>JBJTRI010000072.1:0-3082 GCA_046076045.1 bacterium | reverse complement strand
CCCGCCCGCACGGAGGGTGCGGTGTGCAGCGCAAGGGTTCGAGACCGCCCCGATCGCACGCTGTCCGCGAGATTGGGCGAGTGCGCGGCGCCGCGGTTGTGTGACCGCACCCGGTCCGCACGGAGGGTGCGGTGTGCAGCGCAAGGGTTCGGGACCGCCCCGATCGCACGCTGTCCGCGAGACTGGGCGAGTGCGCGGCGCCGCGGTTGCGTGACCGCACCCCGCCCGCACGCGTGTGACGACGCGTGCCGCAGCGGCTCCGGGCGCCGACCGCCGTGCATCCCGCACGAATCGTGCACCGGACTGTCCGGGAACCTTCGGGGATGCGCCCGCGCGCACCCGACGGCGCGGCGGGCCTTGCGCCCGCGTTCGGGCCGCTGTCACACTCGCGGGAGCGCCGCACCCTTCCGGGTGCCGCTGCCGTTCCCTCTCCCTGCCCGCGCCCGCCGGACCTCGCGCATGAACCGTCGCCTCGCCCTCCTGTTCGCGCTCCTCCTCACGGTCGTCGCCGCGCCGCACGCGCGTGCCGCGGCCGGCATCGGGCTGCGTTGGGGGTCGTGCGAAGGCACCTCGAACCGCAACTTCGCGTGCGATCGCGCCACCGGCAAGGAGCTCCTCGTGGGCTCGTTCTCGCCGCCGGCCGGCATCAGCGAGCTCACCGGCATCGAGGTGTACATGCGCATCACCTCGTCCGACGCCAACGTGCCCGCGTGGTGGCGCATGGCCGAGTCGGGCGCGTGTCGCCAGCGTTCCATCGCGGTGCAGCTCGACGTCTCCGACGAGATGGAGTGCGACGACCCGTGGGAGGGACGTGCCATGGGCGGCATCGCGCGCTTCCGCCCCGGCAGCAACGGTCTCGACGTGGTGCTCGGCATCGCGATCCCGCAGGAGGCCAAGCACGCATTGCAGTCGGGTCAGCGCTACGCGGCGTTCAAGCTGCACATCGATCACCAGCGTTCCACGGGGCCGGGTTCGTGCGAGGGTTGCACGCAGCCGGTGTGCATCGTGTGGGAGCGACTCGTGATCGCGCAGGCCACGCGGCCCGACCCGGCCACCAAGGTGTCGCGCCCGCGCACGACCGAGGTCACCAGCGGCCTGCCCGCGAGCGGCGGCGTGCCCGGCAACCTCGCGACCTGGCAGGGCGGCACGCCCACCTGCGGCGCAGGCCTCGCCAAGCCGTCGAGCTGGTCGCAGATCAAGGACCGCTTCCGCACTCGATAGCACCGCCTCGGCACGCCCTCGTGCCGGCGCGCGGTCGGTCCTCGCCCGCGTCGTTCGCTCCGCGCGCTCGCGGTGCGAGATGGCCCCGTGCTGCGTGGCGCATCGCGTACCGTCGCGTCACGCGAATGGCGTCGGCGTCCCCGCGCGCGGTCAGTGCTCGCGCGTGTCGTCCGGGTCGCGAGTCCCCGGCGCGGGGGGCGGCGCGCTCGCGCGCCGGACCCCCCGGCCTTCACGCTGCAGCGCACGCCGCAGCACGAACTCGATCTGCCCGTTCAGGCTCCGCAGGTCGTCGGCCGCCCACTTCTGCAGGGCGTCGAGCACCGCGGGGTCGATCCGCAGCAGGAATGACTTGCGGTCCGCCATGGTGTCGTGGGCCTACTGGTGCAGCGTCCCGGTGTTCACGATGGGCTGGGCCTCGCTCTCGCTGCACAGCACCACGAGCAGGTTGCTCACCATGGCCGCCTTGCGCTCCTCGTCGAGTTGCACGACCGAACGCTTCGACAACTCGTCGAGCGCCATCTGCACCATGCTCACCGCGCCCTCCACGATCTTGGCGCGCGCCGCGATCACCGCGCTCGCCTGCTGACGACGCAGCATGGCGCCCGCGATCTCGGGCGCGTAGGCGAGGTGACTGATGCGCGACTCCAGCACCTCGACGCCGGCCTTCTCGAGTCGGGCCTGCACCTCCTGCTTGAGCGCCTCCGCCACCGCGGCCGTGTTGCCGCGCAGCGACATCTCGCCCTCGGTGTGCGCGTCGTACGGATGCGTGGTCGCGAGATTGCGAAGCGCGGCCTCGCTCTGCACGTGCACGAAGTTCTCGTAGTTGTCCACCTGGAAGATGGCCTCGGCGGAGTCCACGACCTTCCACACCACCACCGCGGCGATCTCGATGGGGTTGCCGTCGTGGTCGTTCACCTTGAGCTTGTTGCTCTCGAAGTTCCGCACCCGCAGCGTGACCTTCTTCTTGGTCATGAACGGGTTCGTCCACCACAGCCCGGCGCGACGCTCGCTGCCCTTGTAGTTGCCGAACAGCGTCAGTACCGCCGCCTGGTTGGGCTCGACCACGAAGAAGCCGCCGAGCAGCACCAGCGTGACGACGAACGCGAGGCCGAACACACCCGCGAGCGCGTTCTGGCCCGCCTTGCCGAACGCGATCATGGCGGCGGGGAAGGCGAGCGTGAGCACGATGAGTAGCAGCAGCATGGCCAACCCGGGGCGGGACCCGGCGGCGGCCTCACGGAACGTGGCGTTCGAGTTCATGACGACTCCTTGGGGGATGGGGTATGACGACATCGAAGTGATATCACTTCGCAATCGTCCCCGTCTACGGGGAATCGCGGGGTGGGGTTGCACGGCTGCGAGGTGAGCCGACAACTCGTTGCCGTGTAACCCCTTTGATGGTGAGACGATAATCGTCGAAGTCCGCCCTCGGGCACCCGTCTTCGGCTCCGTATCCCCGTCCACAACGACCTGCCCGGCCGTGGGGCGCTCGCGACGTGCCTCTGGGCGCCCACCCACGATCCTCGCGGCGCGTGGTTCAGCCACCTCGCCCGGGGCAAGGCCGAGGCCCCCGGACCGTGGGGTCCGAGGGCCTCTCGTGGCGCGATGCCGTTCGCCGTCAGCGCTTCGATGCTCGGCGTCGTCGCGGCGCGGTGCTCCGCGCGGGTCGCGCCTCGCGCTTCCCGAGCGCGCGGCGGTGCTCGGCGTCGCCGCGCTCGGCGGCGGTCACCAGTCCCGCGGGCACGCGCACCGGCATGGTGAGCAGAGCGTGCGACAGCGTCTTGCCCTGCGGGTCCATGCGCAGGCTCACGGTGCCGCCGCCGCCCAGCGACTCGCTGAGTAGGAAGTTGATCGACATCAG
>JBJTRI010000071.1:0-19110 GCA_046076045.1 bacterium | reverse complement strand
GCACGCGCTGGTGTCGGTGACGTTCGCGCCACGCCGCGGCGAACGCGTCGAGGTCCGCCCGCACGTAGTCGGGTGCGACCGCACGCTGCAGCCCCGCGATCTCGTTGGTCACCGGGCCCACGAAGCCCGCGTTCCGCAGCGCGCCGTGCACGGCGATCATGCCGTCCAGCCAGCCCTCGGTGACGACCGTGTCGTTGTTGAGCAGCACCACCCACTCGCCACGGGCCTGTGCGAGCCCCTGATTGCACCCGGCCGCGAACCCGAGGTTGCTGGCGTTCTCGACCAGCGTGGTGTCGGCGTGCGCCACCGCCTCGGCGCGCAACCACTCCACGGTGCCGTCGTTCGAACCGTTGTCCACCACGATCAACTGCAGCGGGTGGTGGGTGTGGCGCCGCACGCTCGCGAGGCAGGCTCGCGTGAGCGGGAGTTGGTTCCAGGTGAGCACCACCACCGACACCAGCCCCGCGACGCGCCCCGCGGGCAGGTCGTCGGCCGAGGGCGGCGGCGTGTAGTCACGGATGTGGCAGGCGTCGGTCCACTCCACGTGCCCGCTCACGTGCACGGTGGCGTCGGGTTCGACGCGGTGCGCCCAGCGCTCGTGCAACCGCGCCACGTTCTCGGTGACGCGCGAGAAGCGTTCGGGACCGCTCTTCGACTCGTGGTGCGTGAGCACGCTGCGCGGCTCGTACACCAACAGACCGCCGCGCTCGTGCAGCGCGAGGCACAGGTCCACGTCCTCGTAACCGTTCCAGTAGCCCTCGTCGAACCCGCCCACGGCCTCGCAGGCGTCGTGGCGCACGAGCAGGCAGGCTGCGGTGAGCACCTGGTGGCAGCGCGCCTGCAGGGCGTCGGGCAGGTCGCCCGGCTTGCAGTAGTGCGCATGGCGCGCGAACAGCGGGTCGTTCGTGCCGAGGTCGCGGGTCACGAGCACACCCGCGTGCTGCAGCGTGCCGTCGGGGAACAGCAAGCGGCTGCCCACCGCGACCACACGCGGGTCGCGGTCCACGACCTCCACCAGCGGCTCGAGCCAGCCCGGATGCGCGACCGTGTCGTTGTTCAGGAACAACACGTACGGCGTGCGGGCGACCGCCGCACCCATGTTGCTCGCGCGCGCGAACCCCACGTTGGTCACGTTCGCGATCACCCGCACCCACGGGGCGTGGTCGCGCAGCCACTCGGCGGTGCCGTCGGTCGAGGCGTTGTCCACCACCACGACCTCGGCCAGTCCGGGCGGGAGCGTGGCGGCCAGCGACTCGAGGCACGGCCGCGTGTACTCGAGCTTGTCGTAGACGGGGATGACGATCGTGACGCGCGCTTCGGGGTTCGGGGCAACGGTGGCCATCTCGGGAACCTCGTCGTGGGGGAGGGGTGAGGAAGGAGGAGCGGTCCGGGGATCGCGGTTCATGTGGCCACCGCCTCCGCCCACTGCAGGGAATCCATGTACGCCGCATCGAGCGTGACGTCGTCGAGCGGACAGCGTGCGCGGTGCTCGTCCACGCGCTGCCAGTCGCCGTGCTGGTACGCCGTCACCAGGTCCAGCACGGGCTCGTAGGGCGAGCCGCGATGCAGCACGGCGTCGCGCACCTCGTCGGGCAGCGCGAGGCTCGCCAGCACCTCGTCCTTCGAGCGGCCCACCATGCCGTCCACCAGCGACAGCATGCCGGCGAGGAACAGCTCGGGGCCGTGCTCGGCGAGTCCGGTGTTGGGCGCGACCGACTCGGCGAAGCGCGCCCGCGACAGCGCGGTCACGAGCAACTCGTGCGGACGGTCCTCGCACAACGACATCATGGCGAGCATGAGCGCCCAGCGGCGGAGCGGACGCTCGCCCAGCAACTCGAGAGCGTGGTGCACCGACTGCACCTCGTGTCGCAGCCCGAACGCGGCCGAGTTGAGGTGGCGCAGCAGTCGTAGCGTGAGACCCACGTCGGCGAGGAACACCTGCTCGAGTCGCTCGTACGACAGGTTGGGCGCGGTGATCTCGGCCATGAAGCGCAGCACGCTCACCTTGGCCGGCGGCAGGTCGCGCACCGCGATCATCTCGGGCCGGCAGAAGTGGTAGCCCTGCAGAAGCGAATGGCCCGCGTCCAGTGCGGCCCGCGCCTGCTCCGGCGTCTCGACCTTCTCGGCCAGCGTCTCGGCCCCGCGTGCGCGCAGGCGTGCGACCTCGCGCGGGTCGAGTGCGCCCGGCCAGCGCACGAGGTCGCACTTCACCACGTGCACGAGGTCGAGGAACGGGGTGCGCTCGGGTTCCCCGGCGTAGTCGTCGAGCGCCATGCGCCACCCCTCGTCGCGCATGCGACGGCAGGTGTCGAGCACGGCGTCGTCGGCCGGAACGGACTCCAGGATCTCCACCACCACGCGGTCGCGCGGCAGCAGGCGGTGGATCTCGTTCACCAGCGCGCCGCGCGTGAGGTTCACGTACGCGCGCCGGTCGCCCACCAGCAAGTCGAGCCCGAACGCGGTCGCGCTCTGCTCCACGTTCACGGTCGAGGCCCACTCGGCGTTGCTGGCGGTGAACCGGTTCTCGGGACCCGATCGGTACAACAGCTCGTAGCCGTGGATGTGCGAGGTGCGATCGAGGATCGGCTGGCGCGCGCAGTACAGGACGGGTCCGGCCGGAACGGAAGTTCCTTCCGGCGAACCCTTCGGGTCCTCCGGCAGCGGTTTCCGGTTCGGGGCGGACATGGCGGGGTGGACCTCCGTGAAAGGACGCGGCGGGGCGCGGGAATGCCCGAATTCAGGGGTCCGTGCGTTCGCACGGTCCCGTTCGGTCTCTAGCACGGACCGTGCTAGAGGACCGGAGGGGGCCGACGCGCGTCCGCGGTCGGCCGTTCGTTCCCGCTCGTCCCGAACCGGAGCCCTCACCACCCATGAACCTCGCCGAGACCCCGTCCGCCTCCACCCCCTCGCACCAGGGCGCCGCGTTCGATCGCGTGCTGCTCGAGTGCGTGCGGGGTGGGCGCGTGCATGCGAGCCCACCGACCGACGCGACCGCCACCGTGAGCGTGGTGGTGATCGCGCTCGGTCACGCGCGTCCCGCCTCGCGCGCGGTGCGCGACGCGCTCGCACAGACGCATCGTGTGGCCGAGGTGCTGGTGGTGGGTCCGACGTGGGACGCGGCCGCGGGCCAGCGCCTGCTCGACGAGGTGGGCCATGACGGCCGCGTGCGGTTGTTGCCGCTCGCGCGTCTCGGCCCCGCGCCCGCCGCGCCTCGCGACCGTCACCGCGTGCACGTGGCGCAGGCGCTCGGGGCCGCGCTGCCGTTCGTCACCGGCGACTGGGTGACGGTCGTGGCGGCACACGCCCCGCTCGAGGCGTCGTTCGTCGCGCACGCCCTGGAGCACGCGCGGCGCGACGTGCTCGAGCTGGTGTGGTCGAACGACGACCCGGGTCTTGCCGACCGCGACTTCGCCGGCGTGCTGTGGGCGTCGGCGCTCGCCGCGCTCGTGCCGTCCAGCGCGTGCGCGTGGGCGGGTGAGGCGCCCGATGCGGTGTGGTGGACGCGACTGCAGGCGGCCGGTGCGCGTGCACCCGGTGCACCGCTCCTGCCGCGCGCGCTCGCGCGCCGGGGGCACGCATGATCCCGTACGCGACACCCGGGTACGCACGCACCTGCGCGCACCTCGGCACGCCGCGCACCCTGCCGCGCTCGGGCGTGACCGTGCTGGTGCGCCCGGTCGCCAACGCGTTCGCGGCCTTCGACGCCTGCGCGCCGTATCCGCTGCTGCACGCCCCGGACCTCACCGCGTTCGCCGCCGACCTCGCGGCCGCTCGGGACCTCGTGTCGTTCGTGGGTGTGGCCGACCCGCTCGCCCATGCCTCGCCGGACGCGCTCGCCGAGGCGTTCCCCGACCGCCTCGTGGCGTTCAAGCGCCACCACCTCGCCCGACTCGATCCGCGCGACCCGCTCGCGCATGCCCACGCAGGGCATCGTCGCAAGGCCCGTCGCGCCGCCGAGCGCACGCGTGTGGACGTGGTGACCGAACCGCTCCTGCATGCGGCGGAGTGGGTGCGGTTGTACGACGCGTTGCGTACTCGACACGGGGCGCTCGGTGCGGCCGACTTCACGCCCGAGGCGCTGGTCGCGCAACTGGCGGTGCCCGGCGCGTTGCTCGTGCGCGTGGCCCAGGACGAGAGCGCCGTGTCCATGTCGTTGTGGTACTTCGACGGCACTCGCGCCCACTACCATCTCGGGGCGTCCGACGCGCACGGTTACGCGCTCGACGCGTCGTACGCGGGCTGCGCGCACGCGCTCACCGCACTCGCGGCGCGCGGCGTGCGCACGGTGGACCTGGGCGGCGCCGCAGGAGGGAGCGACCGCGACGACGGACTCGCACGCTTCAAGCGCGGCTGGGCGAACGACTCGGCGACCGCATGGTTGTGCGGTCGTGTGCTCGACCCGGCGCGCTATCGCGTGCTGTCCGCCGACGTCCCCACCGACGCCTGGTTCCCGGCGTATCGCGCGGCGGTGGCGGCATGAGCGTGCGCGGGACACGGTTCGGTGTGCTCGTCTCGACCGGTGGTGCGGTGCTGGCGCGCCTGCTCACCTCGGCATGGTTCCGCGACCACCTCGCCGTGGTGGTCGCCGACCGTCCGTGTGGCGCGATCGAGTGCGCGGAGCGCGCCGGCGTGCCGACCGTGGTGGTGGACGAACCCGACGCGTACCTTCGCGAGCGTGCGCTGGCCGACGTGTTCGACGCGCACGGCGCCGACCACATCCTGCTCTTCTACACACGACTGTTGCGGCACGACCTGCTCGTCCGCCGCGCGGGCACGCTGTGGAACCTCCATCCGTCGTTGTTGCCCGCGTTCCCGGGGCGGCACGGGTTCGAGGACGCGATCGCCGCGGGCGCGCGCGTGCTCGGCACCACGCTGCACGCGGTGGACGCCGGCTGCGACACGGGCCCGGTCCTCCTGCAGACCGTGTTCGCGCGCGATCCCGGGGCCTCGCTCGCCGCCACGCGCCATCGACTGTTCGAGCAGCAGGTGCGGGCCGCGCTGCAGGCGTGTCGCTGGCTCGCCGCGGGTCGCGTGGCGGTGGTCGAAGGGCGCGTGGTGGTGCGCGACGAACCCGCGCCGATCCTGCTCGCGGGCACGCTGTATGCCCCCGGACTCGACGACGCGGAGGCGCACACCGTCGTGGTGCCCGCGTTCGTGACAGCGGAGGTGGCGTCGTGAGCGTGCTCGCACGTCGTCACACCACGCCGGTCGGACGTTTGCGCTACCAGCGCCCACAGTTGCCGCCGCTCGCGGAGGTGGCGCGCTACTACGCCGCGAGCGAGGCCGCGCACTGGTACTCCAACGGTGGTCCGTGCCACGAACTGCTCGTGGACCGTCTGCAGGCGCGCATGGCGAACGGAGCGCTCGCGTTGCCGGTGGGCAATGCCACGCTCGGACTCATGGTGGCGCTCGCCGCCGTGACGCAGGACCTCTCGCCCGTGCGCGACCTCGTGGTGACG
Source organism: bacterium (assembly GCA_046076045.1). GTDB lineage: Bacteria > Eisenbacteria > RBG-16-71-46 > RBG-16-71-46 > RBG-16-71-46 > JAIOPA01. Next base: position 13,651 of record JBJTRI010000071.1, on the reverse strand, counting down.
CCGTCGTACACGTTCGCCGCGGCGCTGTCGGCGATTCGCTGGACCGGCCGTCAACCGTTGTTGGTGGACGTGCACCCCACGCACTGGCAGCCCGACGCCGACGCGGTCGAGCGCGCGCTCGCGCGCCACGGTCGGCGCGTCGCGGCCGTGCTCGCCACCTCCACGTTCGGTTGCCCCGCGCCGGCCGCGGTCATGGCGCGCTGGCAGGCGGCGTGCACCGCGGCGGGCGTGCCGCTCGTGGTGGACTCGGCCGCGGCGTTCGGCGCGGTCACCGAGGACGGTGGCGGGTTGGGCGCCCAGGGCGACGTCGAGGTGTTCTCGTTCCACGCCACCAAGCCGTTCGCCACCGGTGAGGGCGGCATGGTGGCCACCCGCTCGCACGAACTGCACGAGCGCATGGCGCGACTGGTGAACTTCGGCTTCGACCCCTCGCGCACGGTGGTGGATCCGATGGGCATGAACGCCAAGCTCTCCGAGCTGCAGTGCGCCGTCTGTCTGGCGGCACTCGACGGGTTCGACGCCGTCCTGCTCGCACGCCGCACCCGCGCGCTCCGCTTGCGCACCGCACTCGAACCCATGGGGTACGCGTTCCAGGACGGTGCCGAGCGTTCCACGTTCCAGTCGGTCCCGGTGTTGGCGCCCGACGCCGCGACGCGCGAGGCGGTGCGTGCGCGCGCCGAGGGCGCCGACGTCGAGGTGCGTGCGTACTACGAGACGCCGCTGCACGCGCATCCGCCGTTCGCGGCCGACCTGCGCGAGGGGCCACTCGCCGTCACCGACGACCTCGCGGCGCGCTGCCTGTCGCTGCCCATGGCCAACGACCTCACCGACGACGACCTCGAGCGCATCGTGGCCATCGCGACACCGGAGGCGTGAGCGTGGCCGCCCGCGACGCGATCACCGCCGTGGTGTTGGGCGACGGCACGCCCGAACCCGCCCTGCGCACCGCGCACGCGGCGCGTGCCTACGCGGCGCGCGTGCTGCTGGCCGAACGCCACCCGGACACGGCCCGCGAACTCGCCCGCCACCCGCTACCGCCCGATGTCGCGGTCGTGTCGTGCGACTGGGGCGACGCGGCATCCGCTCGCGAACTGCTGGCGGGGCTCGACACGCCGTGGACCCTGTTCCTCGCTCCGGGGGAGCGGCCCGACGCGCGCGACCGCGCCGCGTTCGAGCGCGAGTGGGTGACGCTCACCCCCGGCGCCGTGGCGTTGTCCACCGGGGACTCCAGTGAGACGCGATTGCATCCACCGTGCCCCGAAGCGCTCGCGGCCGTGGGTGCACCCGCGCCACGTCACATGGAGTCGCTCCGCATCGTCGCGCTCCGCGAAGGCGGGACGGTCCCCACGCTAGACGAGGTGCGCGGTGCGGGGAGCGTGACTCCGGGCCTCGGGGTGCTGGCGGCGGAGTTGCCGGCGGCGCTGCGCGATCCGCGCCGGTTCGCGGCCGCGGTTCGTGGCGACGACCTCGACGCGCTGGAGCGACTGGGTGCGGTGCTCGAGCGCCACGAGGAGCGCCGCTTGCTGGAGGTGGTGCGCGCCGGCCGCGACGTGTGCTGGACCGACGAGCACGAGGCCGAGCCGCTGGTGACGATCCGCATCGCCACCTACCACCGTCCGGAGTGGATCGGGCGCGCCATCGAGTCGTGCCTCGCCCAGACGTGGCAGCGCGTCGAGGTACTGGTGGTGGGCGATCGTTGCAGCGACGAGACCGCCGCGGTGGTGCGCGGCTTCCACGACCCGCGCCTGCGGTTCGTGAACCTGCCCGCTCGCGGCCTCTACCCGAGCGAGCCCATGGCGCGCTGGCGCGTGGCCGGGGTGCTGCCCGCGAACACCGCGCTCGTGTTGGGCGAGGGTTCATGGATCACGGCGTGCGACGACGACGACGAGTTCACGCCCGACCACGTCGAGACCCTGCTCGGCGAGGCGCGTCGCCGGCGGTTGGAGATGGTGTGGTCGAAGGCCGACATGGAGGTGCGCGCGGGCGAGTGGGAGGTGGTGGGCTCCGAGCCGCTCGCCGAGGGCCGCGTCACGCAAGGCTCGGTGCTGTTCAGCATGGGTCTGCGCTTCATGCGGTTCTCGAACACGTGCTGGCGTGCCGAACAGCCCGCCGACTGGAACCTGTGGTCGCGCATGCGCGACATCGGTGTGCGCACCGGGTTCGTGGACCGCGTCACCTACCTGCACCGCCTGGAGACGCACCAACGTGAACGCTTCTGAGCGCACCCGGTCCGTCCGGCTGGCGTCGGCGCCCGTGCCGCGCGTAGATTCGCGCGCGCAGGGCGGTGCCGTGCGCACCGCGTCGTGGACGCGTCCGCTCGGGCCGCGTCGCTCCGGCCCCGGGAGGTGCGTCCCCATGCGGATCCCGTTCGTGCGCATCGTGCTGCTCGCGACCCTCGCCGTCCTTCCCGCGCTGCCTGCGTTCGCCGAGACCGCCACCGACCTGCTCGAGGCGCGCAAGGTGTTCATGCGCAACCTCGACGCCATCCAGCGCCGAGACCGCGCCGGTTATCTGGCCACCTACCTGCCCACGCCGTCGCTCGCGGTCACCGGACCGACCGGTTTCACGCTCGGGTACGACGCGTTCGCGGCCAACGCCGGCACCGGTTGGCCCGACCACTTCGAGGCGCTCGACCTGCGACTCACGCCGGTGCGCGACGGTGTGGTGTACGGCACCTACCGCTACCGCGTGCGCTACGGCGCGAGCGAGCAGAACGGTCTCTCGGAGCGGTTGTTCCTCGAGACGCCGCAGGGTTGGCGCATCGCCATGACCTCGGCGTTCGCGGCCACGCCCGGCGTGCCAGCGCCGCCGCGTGCGATCGTGGGCGGCACGCTGATCGACGGCACCGGTCGTGCCGCGGTCGAGGACGCGGTCGTGCTGGTGCGCGACGGACGCATCGAGGCGCTGGGGCCGTCGTCCCTGGTGACCATCCCCGCCGGTTACGAGACGATCGACGCGCGCGGCCGGTTCGTGGTGCCGGGGCTGGTGGATGCGCACGTGCACTACTCGCAGAGCGGCTGGCCCGACGCGCGCCCCGACGCGCTCGATCTGCGCGCGCGTTACCCGTACGACGCCACCGTGCGCCGCCTGCGCGAGAACCCCGCGGTGTTCCATCGTGCGTGGCTCACCTCGGGCGTGACCACGGTTCAGGACGCCGGTGGCTATCCGTGGACGGTCGAACTGGCGAAGCGCTCGCTCACCGACACCGAGTCGCCGGGGTTCGCCGCCACGGGTCCCACGCTGGTGACGCGACCGTTCGACCTCAACCTGCCGGGTGAGCAGCAGTTCATCACGCTCGAGGACAGCGCGTCGGCGGTGGCCGCGGTGCGCTACCTGCGCTCGATCGGGGCGACGGCCGTGAGCGTGTGGTTCCTGGTGCGCCCCGGCGACGACTTCGAGCGCATGGCGCGCCTGGTGCTGGTGGTGGGCGGCGAGGCCGCGCAGCAGCGACTGCCGCTCGTGGTGCACGCGACCGGACTTCGCGAAGCCAAGGTCGGTCTGCGCGCCGGGGCCAAGTTGCTCGCGCGCGGCGTGCAGGACCGCGCGGTGGACGTCGAGTTCCTGTCGCTCGCCAAGACCACGGGTGCGTTCTACTGCCCCACGCTGACCTCGTCCGACGGTTACGCGCGACTGCCGCAAGCGGCGCGCTCGGGGCTGGCACCGCGGCTCGACGACCCGCTCGGCGCCGTGGACTCGCTCACGCGTGCGCGCTTCGCGCTCACCGCCGGCGAGGCGAGGCGCGTGCTCGGCGCGAATCCGCCGGCGCGCGTCGAGGAGACGGAGCGGATCGCGCAGCAACTGGTCGAGAACCTCACGCTCGTCCGTCGCAACAACATCCCGGTGGTGGTGGGCACCGACGCCGGTAACCCGCTCACACCGCACGGTGCGGCGTACCACACCGAACTGGTCGCGCTGCAGACCGCGGGCATGAAGCCGCTCGAGGTGCTCATCGCGGGCACGCGCGACGCGGCCCGTGCACTCGGTCGGTTCGGCGAGGTCGGGACGATCGAGAAGGGCAAGTCCGCCGACCTGCTCGTGCTGTCCGCCGACCCGCGGCTCGACGCCGCGAATCTGCGCCGGATCGAGTGGGTGGTGCGTTCGGGTGTGGCCCGCAGCGCGACCGAGCTGCGCGCCGCGGTGGCCCGCAGCCGCTGGTAGCGCGCCCGCGCGGCCCCGGGGCCGGCGGACTGGACGCGGACGCGGGGCCTGCGGCACAATCCTCGGCCGCATTGTCATCGGGGCCTGACCGCGTTCGGCGCCCCTTCCGGTGGCCTTCACCGGGCCCGGGCACCCCGCCCGCGCCCCCGGCCGCCCCCGTCAACCACAGGAGTCCGTCGTGATCGTCGCGACCGATCTCAGAGTCGGCCATCTCGTCCTCTACAACGGGAAGCCGCACCGCGTGGCGTCCATGATCCACCGCACGCCCGGCAACCTGCGCGGTTTCGTCCAGGCCAAGCTCGTCAACATCGAGACGGGGTCGAACCAGGAGATCCGGTTCGCCACCGACGACAAGCTCGAGCGCGCCATGCTCGACGAGCACAAGCTGCAGTTCAGCTACAAGGCCGGTGACGAGTTCCACTTCATGAACACCGAGTCGTACGAGATGGTGGAGCTCTCGAGGGATGTGCTCGGCGAGAACGCCGGCTACCTCACCGAGGGCATGGTCATCGGCGCCCAGTACTTCGAGGGTCGCGTGGTGGGCATCGATCCGCCGATGTTCGTCGAGCTCAAGGTCACGGAGACGACGCCCAACATCAAGGGTGCCGCGGTCCAGAACACCTCCAAGCCCGCGATCCTCGAGACCGGTCTCGAGATCAAGGTGCCGCCGTACATCGAGGAGGGGGATCGCGTGAAGGTGGACACGCGCACCGGGCAGTTCGTGGAGCGGCTCTAGCCGCTCCCGGGGGCCGCGAGCGTCCCGTGCCGGACATCGCCGGACGACTCGCGGCCGACCCCGCGCTCGCCACGCTGCTCGCCGAGGCGCGTGCGCGGGACGCGGCGGCGGGGGACCGCACGCACGACGTGGCGCACGCGCTGCGCGTGGCGCACTGGACCGTCGTGCTGGGCGGCGAGGCGGTGGTGGTGCGCGAGGCGATCGCCGCGGCGTTGTTGCACGACGCGGTGAATCCGCCGAAGGACTCGCCCGAGCGCGCGCACGCCAGCACCCGCAGCGCCGAGCTCGCGCGCGACCGACTGCCGGCGCTGGGCTTCGCGCCCGACGCGGTCGAGCGCATCGCCGACGCGATCCGCGACCACAGCTTCTCGCGCGGTGCGGTGCCCACCACGCCGCTCGGGTGCGCGCTCCAGGACGCCGACCGGCTCGAGGCGGTGGGTGCGATCGGGCTTCTGCGCTGCGTCTCGACGGGCGTGCGCATGGGCGGGGAGTGGTTCCACGGCGACGACCCGTGGGCCGAGGACCGCACCCTCGACGACGCGCGCTACTCGGTGGACCACTTCTTCACCAAGCTGCTACGCCTGCCCGCGACCATGCGGACCGAGGCCGGCCGCGCCGAGGCCGAGCGCCGCGCCGCCTTCCTGCGCGCCTTCCTCGCCCAGTTGGGCGTGGAACTGGGCCGCCCCGCCCCGGGGGCTTGACCCGCCCCCGGGTCGCAGCGCACCCTCACCAGCTCATGCGTCCCTGGCTGCCCTCGATCCGCTCCGGCCGTGCGCTGGCCGCCCTGCTCCTGCTCGTCACCTTGGTGATGGGCGACTGGGCCGATGCGCGTCATCATCTGGCCGAGAGCGGCTGTAACGAGCACCACGGCACGACGCCCTCGCCCGAGCGCGACGACTGCACGTGCACCGGCTTGCACGTCGCGACCGTCGGCGAGGCCGCTCCCGCGGTCGCCATGCCGGTCCTCGCGCCGCGCGATCGCGTCGTGACGGTCGTGAAGTGCGCGACCCCGCGCGTCGTCGGCCGCTCCGCCGCGCCGCGCGCCCCTCCGCAGGCCTGACGACGTCCGGGACGGCGAGCGCCGCCCCGTTCCCGCGACCGGATGCCCTTGCATCCGTCGTCCGTCCGTCCGCGCGCCCCGCTCGCCAGGGTCGCCGCCTGCTCACGGAGTCCCCATGCGTTCCACGATCCTGTCGTTCGTCCTGCTGCTGTCGCTCGTCCCCGTGCTCGTGTGCGCCGCGACCACCAACCCCGACATCTCCGTCATCGGCCAGCCGCGCATCACGTGGACCGACGACCCCTCCGATCCCGCGCGCCTGCGGCCGGTGTTCGACGTGGGCGAGACCGAGTTCGTGTTCGCCGCCGCGCTCAACCCGTACGCGCGCGGCTCGTTCCGCGTCGCGTTCGCCGAAGGCGAGGTGGGGCTCGAGGAGGCGTGGTTCGCGATCGTGCGCGGTCTGCCCGCGGGGGCGAACCTGAAGGGCGGCAAGTATCGCGTCGGCTTCGGTCGGCTCAACGTGGTGCACCCGCACGCCATGCCGTTCGCCGAGCGACCGCTGGTGCTCGCGCGCTACCTGCCCGGCGAGGAGTCGTTCAACGAGACCGGCGTGAGCGTGTCGTGGCGCGCTCCGCTCGCGGGCGACGTCGCGCTCACCGCGACCGCCGACGTGCTGCAGGGGGACGGGTTCCGGATCGAGCGCGCCAGCAGCGGTGACCCCAGCGATCCGCTCGAGCCCGCCAATGGCGGTGACGACCGATTCGCGGAGCCGCGCGCGGCGTGGTTGGGACGGCTGGCCGCGTTCGTGCCGTTCGCCGAGCGCTCCGGCGTGGAGTTCGGTCTCTCGGCCACCGAGGGCACCAACAACGTGGCGGCCGCCGCGCGCACGCGCGTGCTGGGGGCCGACGCCAAGGCCAAGTGGTGGACCGGACCGAACGCCTATCTCGTGGTGCAGGGTGAGTTCCTGCGCCATGAGCGAGACGACGCGGGCTGGGACCCGCTCGCTGTCGCGTACACGCGCACCCGGACGCGCGGGGACGGCGGCTACGCGTACGCCGACTACAACTGGGCGCAGCGCTACAACGTCGGCGCGTCGTACGAGGCGTTCGCCGACCTCGACCAGGGCGGCGCGCGCTCCTCGGCGGTCGGTCTGTTCGCCGGGTTCGCGCTGCTCGAGGAGACGACCGCGTTCCGGCTCGACTGGCGACGCCTCCAGCCCGCCCGCGCCCCCGGTGCACCCGACGACCCCGAGGCGGTGCAGCAGGTCACGCTCCGCGTGCTGTTCTCGATGGGCCCGCACAAGGTGCACGAGTTCTGATGCGCCCCCTCGCGCGCATCCTCGTGCTGCTCGCCCTCGTGTGCGCCGCTCCATCGGCGCACGCGAAGGTGCGGGTCGGCGCGTCCACGAACGACCTCGCCAGCATCGCGGCCACGGTGGGCGGGCCCGAGGTCGAGGTGTTCTCGCTCGCGCCCGCGGGCTCCGACCCGCATCGCGTCGAGGCGCTGCCCAGTTCCATGGTGCGCGTCTCGCGCGCGCAGATCTACCTCAAGGTCGGGCTCGGGCTCGACCAGTGGGCCGACGCCATCGTGGACGGGGCCCGCAACGCACGCCTGCGCGTGGTGGACTGCTCGCACGGCGTGCACGTGCTGGAGGTCCCCACGGGTCGCGTGGACGCCTCGATGGGTCACGTGCACCCCGACGGCAACCCGCACTACTGGCTCGACCCGCGCAACGGAGCGGTGGTGGCGGGCACGGTGGCCGAGGCGCTGTGCGCGCTCGACCCCGCACACGCCGCCGACTACCGCGCGCGCGCGGCCGCGTTCGGTCGCGAGGCCCGTACTGCGTTGGAGCGCGGGCGTGGGCGGGTCGCCACGCTCGCCTCGCGACGCATGTTCACCTACCACCGCTCGTGGCCCTACCTGGCCGATGCGTACGGCTTCGAGATCGTGAACACGGTCGAGCCGGTGCCCGGCATCCCGCCCACGGCGCGTCATCTCGCGTCGCTGGTCGTGACCGCGAAGACGGCGAACGTGCGCCTGCTGCTGCAGGAACCGTACTTCAGCCCCGAAGCCGGTCGGTTCCTTGCGCGCGAAGCCGCCGTGCGCATCGTGGTGGCGTCGCCGTCGTGCGCCACGACGCGCCCCGGCAGCTATCTGGAGCAGTTCGAGACCCTGCTCGCCGCGCTGGTCGGTGAGCCCGCCACCGGGAGCGTGCGATGACCGCGATCGTGTCCATGCCGTTCTTCCAGTGGGCCGTGGTGGCCTCGCTGGTCATGGCCGGCATCCATGCCTATCTGGGGTTCCACATCGTGCGCCGCGGCGTGCTGTTCGTGGACCTCGCGCTGGCGCAGATGGCCGCGCTCGGGGTGGCACTCGCCATCGCGCTCGGCCACGACCACGAGGGTCCGGCCGCCTACCGCATGGCGCTCGGCATGACGTTCGTGGGCGCGGCGTTGTTCGCGTGGTTACGGGGTCGTGCGCGTCGTGCGCCGCTCGAGGCGTTCATCGGCATCGTGTTCGCGACCGCGCAGGCACTCGTGTTCCTGGTGCTCGAGCGCACGCCGTCGGGCCCCGAGCACCTCAAGGAGACCCTCGTCGGCTCGCTCTACACCGTGAACCCGCTGCACGTGGCGTTCGTGGCGGGACTCTATGCGGTGGTCGGCCTCGTGCACTGGTTGTTGCGCCGGCCGTTCTTCGAGATCACCCACGACCCCGACGGCGCGCGGGCGCGCGGCCGTCGCGTGTTCGTGTGGGACTTCCTGTTCTACGCCACGTTCGGCGTGGTGGTGACCTCGTCGGTGCAGATCGCCGGCGTGCTGCTGGTGTTCGGCCTGCTGGTGGTGCCCGCGGTCGCGGGTCAGCTCGCCGCGCAGCGCACCGCACCCGCGCTCGTCGTGGGCTGGGTGTTCGGGTTCGTGGCCAGCGTGCTCGGGCTCGTCGCGAGCGTGTCGCTGGACCTGCCCGCCGCGCCCAGCATCCTCGTCATGCTCGCCGTGCTGCTGGCGCTGCACGCGGGCGTGCTGTCGTGGTGGCGCCGCCGCGCGGTGTGAACGGGGGAGGGGCCGCACCCCTCCCGTTCACCCGAAGAACACGTAGGTGACGAGGATGGCGGCGATCACACCCGCCAACTCGGCACCGAGCGCGCACGGCAGTGCGTGGCGCGTCTTCTTGATCCCGACGCTGCCGAAGTACACGGCGAGCACATAGAATGTGGTCTCGGTGCTGCCCTGGATGACGCACGCGAGTCGTCCGCCGAACGAATCTGCGCCGAGCGTCTTCATGGTCTCCACCATGACGCCGCGCGCCCCGCCGCCCGAGAACGGCTTGATGAGCGCGGTCGGCAGGCCGTCCACCCAGCGCGTGTCGAGCGCGAGGCTCGCGGCGCCGGTGCGGATGGCGTCGAGCAGCGCGTCGAGCACGCCGCTCGCGCGCAGCGCGCCGACCGCCACCAGCATGGCGACCAGGTAGGGGATGATCCCGACCGCGGTCTGGAACCCCTCCTTGGCGCCCTCCACGAACGTCTCGTACACCGGCACCTTGCGACTCAGGCCCGCGACGAGGAACGTCCCCACGATGCCGATGAGCACCGCGTTCGCGAGCAGCGCCGACTGCACCGCAACCTGGTCGGCGGGCAGGCGCGTGAAGTGCCACACCAGTCCGCCCATGAGCGCAGTGAGTCCGCCGATCCAGCCCAGCACGACCGGGCTCCACAGCGGGATGCGCTGCACCGATGCGACCAGCATGAGCCCCACGAGGTCGCTGATGTAGGTGGCGATCAGGATGGGCACGAACACGTCGGCCGGGTTCGCGGCACCGAGTTGTTGGCGGAAGGTCATGATCGAGATCGGCACGAGCGTGACCGACGACGCGTTCATGACCATAAACAGCACCATCTCGTCCGACGCCGTGTCGGGCGTGCGGTTGAGCGACTGCAGCTCCTTCATGGCCTTGAGCCCGAGCGGCGTGGCCGCGTTGTCGAGCCCGAGCATGTTGGCCGAGCGGTTCATGACGATCGCGCCCGAGGCGGCGTGGCCCGGCGGGATGGCCGGGAACAGCCGCCGGAACAGCGGCCCCACCACACGCGCGATGAGCCCGGTGACGCCGCCCTGCTCGGCGACGCGCATGAGCCCGAGCCACAGCGTCATCACGCCCGTGAGCCCGATCGAGATCTCGAACGCGGTCTTGGACGAGTCGAACAACGACCCGACCACGTTCTTCAGGGCATCGGGGTCGCCCCCGACGACGGTGTGCACGATCGCGGCGGCGAACGCGATCAGGAAGAAGGCCGCCCATATCCAGTTGAGCATGTCGCGCAGCATCCGGTCGCGCATGGGGACCGTCAAGGGGTTTCGGGTTCCGCGGCGAGTCGCTAACCTGGTCCGATCTCGTGTCGTCGGCCGTGTTCCGAGAGGAGGTTCCATGTCCCAGGCTCCGCCACAGGCCGCCGCTTACCTGAAGACACGCGTCACCGTGTTCGAGGAGGGCGCGTGGGTGGAGGCGCACCGCTCGCGATTGCTCGTGCACGGGCCCTTCCACGTGCTCACGGCGTGGAACCCGCTCGATGCGCGGTGCAGCGAGGCCGAGAACCGCGCTGCCGACGAACGCATGCGTGTGCGCATCGAGGCGCTCGGTCGCACGCCGTGGCGTTCGGTCGGGCACGACCCCGACTCCCCGCACCATGAGGAGGGTTGGGCGGTGTCCGGGCTCGACGATGCGTCCGCGTTGCGCCTGGGGGCCGAGTTCGACCAACACGCCATCTTCCGCATCACCGCCACGACGCAGGAGGTGATCGCCTCCGACGACACGTGGCGTGTGCGTCGGCCCCTGCCCTGAAGCGGCGCCGACGTCGAGCGCGACGATGCGAACGCCCCCGCGACCTCGCGGTCACGGGGGCGTCGTTCGCAGCGGATCGCGGCTAGCTCTCGCCGACGCGCACGAGGTTGAAGAAGTCCTCGTTGGTCTTGGTCTTGTTGAGGCGGTCCACCAGCTTGAGCATCGCCTCCTGCGGCGGCATCTGCACCAGGATGCGACGCAGTGCCTGGAAGGTGGGAAGCGTGTTCGCCGGAATCAGCTTCTCCTCCTTGCGCGTGCCGCTCCTGGGGATGTCGATCGCCGGGTAGATGCGACGCTCGGCGAGCTCGCGCGACAGGAAGATCTCGGAGTTACCGGTGCCCTTGAACTCCTCGAAGATGATCTGGTCCATGCGTGACCCGGTGTCCACCAGTGCCGTACCGATGATGGTGAGCGAGCCACCGTTCTCGATCTTGCGGGCCGCGCCGAAGATCTGGCGGGGGGCCTGCATGGCGTTGGAGTCGAGGCCGCCCGACATGGTGCGACCACCGTTGCCCGCCGCCGCGTTGTAGGCGCGCGCCAGTCGGGTGATGGAGTCGAGCAGCAGCACCACGTCCTTGCCCGCGATGACCTCGCTCGCCACCTGCTGCATGGCGCGCTCGGCGGTCTCGATGTGCTCGTGGACCGTCATGTCGCTGGAAGCCGCGATGACCTCGGCCGGCGTGTTGCGCTTGAAGTCGGTGACCTCCTCGGGACGCTCGTCCACGAGCAGCGCGTACACCTTGACCTCGGGATGGTTGTGCGCGATCGAGGCGGCGATCGCCTGGAGCAGGCGGGTCTTGCCGGCCTTGGGCGGCGCGACGAGCAGACAGCGCTGCCCGCGCCCGATCGGCGCGATGAGGTCGATCGCGCGCCCGGTGATGCGGTCGCCGTAGGGCGGATCGCCCAGCCCCGGCGGCAGCTCCATGACGAGGCGCTCGGTCGGATCGAGCGCCGCCCCGGCGTTCTGCAGGTCCTTGAGGATGTCGAGCCCGATGCGCTGCGGACGGCTGGCGCGCATCGGCTGCTGCTGGAAGCCACCGCCGCCAGCGGGGCCGCCCCGGCGACGACGTCCGCGGCGTCCGCCACCCTGACCGCCCCCGTAGGGCTGCTGCTGGCCATAACCGCCCTGCGGGGGGGCGAACCCACCCTGCTGCGGACCGCCCTGCGGCTGCTGGGGCTGTCCCGGGCCACCCTGCTGCGGGAACGCGCGCCCGCCGCGTCCGCGGCGACGACGACGGTTGTTGCGACCACCGGAGCGGTCGTACCAGCCACCCTGACCGTTCGCGCCCGGCGCGCCACCCGCAGGGGCTGCACCGTCCCCGCCGGACATCGGCTCGGGGGCACCGCCGCCGTCACCGACCGGCGCCGAGGGCGGCGGCGGGGGCGAGGGCGGTGCGGGGGGGGAGAAGTCGCCCCCCTCGGGAGCGGACGGGGCGTCGAAGATGGTGCCTTCGGGAGCGCCCGCAGCGTCGGACTTGGCGCGCGGGGTGGTGGTGCGGCGACGACGTGGTCTCATGACTTTCCTTCCGGCACGCACACGAACGGTGCGCCGGGGGTGGACCTGTGCGCAGCGTGGCGAGGATCGCCTCTCCTCTGCGCGGGACGACCGGTGAACGCTTCCGGGGCGATGGCCGCTGACTTCCGCGGTGGGCATCGCGCACGCGGACTTGGGTGCGCTCGACCTGCTGGCTGCCGGTGGGCGGCGCTCGGCTCGCCTCGGCGTCACCGCTGCCGTACCGGCTCGCGGTGGGGAATCGTTGGGCGGCAGGGGCGCGTCATGCGCGCCTGTCGCCGTGGGCCTCGGCCTTCCGTTCCCGGCGCGCGAGACCTCGGCGGGGAACCTACACGCTCGACCGCCGTCGCGCCAAGTGCGTCCTGCGGCGCGCAACCCGGGTCGGGCCGGATGGTGCGAACGGTCGCGCGCGCGTTACCGATCGAGCCGCGCCGTCGCCCCATGGAAGGTGACAGGGGGATTATCGGGAGCCGGCCCGCGGAATTCAAGTCCTCGTTCGGAGGGCCGTTCGGCCCGCTCCCGAAGCACCCCGAACCGCGTCAGCGGCCCGCGCCACCGTCCCAGGTTCGGTCCTCGAGGCCCGCGCGCCGGTTGGCGACGCGTGCCATCACGAACAACAGGTCGGCGGTGCGATTGAGCCAATGCACGATGCGCGCGTCCACCGCCTCCACGCTCGCGAGCGCGGTGACGCGGCGTTCGGCGCGGCGGCAGATGGTGCGCGCGAGGTGCAGAGCGGCCGCGAGCGGCGTGCCGCCCGGCAACACGAAGCGCGTGAGCGGCGGCAGCTCGGACTCGAGGCGATCGATCTCGCGCTCGAGCGCGGTGACGTCGTCGTCGGCGATCCGCACGAGGCGCTCGCGCATCGTGGCATCCACCGTCGCGAGCTCGGCTCCGACCTGGAAGCAGGCGATCTGCAGCCGTTCGACGAGCGGCGCGAACGCGCCCTGCCCGTCGTGCGTCAGCACCATGCCCAGCGTGGCGTTGAACTCGTCCACGCTGCCATAGGCCTCGACACGCAGGTCGTGCTTGGGCACGCGGTCCTTGCCGAGCAGTCCCGTGGTGCCGTCGTCGCCGGTCCGTGTGTAGATGCGCATCGGGGGAGTGTAGCCGCCCCCCGGCGTGGCGTCATCCGGCCGCGCGCGGCCATCGCGCGGCCCTCGCGCGTTGCGCCACGCTCTCGCCGGGTGGCTCCTCGCTCGGCGCCCGAGCGGTCCCTCGCGGTTCCCGCACGGTCTCGCCGCAGCTCCGGGCGAGATCCGTGCGAGCCGCTCCACGCTTGCGTGGAGCGCGGCCGTGGGCCATATTCGCAGGCCCTTCAGACGAGCCGCAGACCCCTTCACCTCTCGTGAGGCCATGCCCGTCCGCGACGACCTGCCAGCCGTGCTCCGAGGCGAAGTCGGAGCCGATCTGTCCC
>JBJTRI010000070.1:0-3076 GCA_046076045.1 bacterium | reverse complement strand
GAGGTCGTGGTCGGCGCGCAGGCGCAGTCCGAGTTGGTCGCCCGAGCCCGACTGCGTCTCGCCGATCACCGTACCGGACGAGGCGAGCAGCGTGTTGGCGCGCTTCCAGACCGACGACAACGAACCCGAGGTGCGCAGCGCACCGAACGCCCGCTGCCCCGAGAGCCGCGTCTCCCACTGCCCGCCCTGCCGGAACACGGGCACGTCGGCGAGCCGGTCGGTGCCGAACCCGCGCCACGTCAGGTCCACGCGGGCCGGGGACGCAGTGCCCTCGTCGTGGGCGCCGAGGTCGGCTCCCATGGTGAACGCCCACTCCATCGCCGGACGGAAGTCGCCCTCGTCCACGATCAACTCGTACGCGCCGCGCCACATCGTGCCGGCGCCGAACGCCAACCCGAACGTCGGCGTCATGAGCGCGCGCCACGTGGCCGTGCCCCCCAGTTCGAGTCCGCCGGCGTAGTCGCGCAGGTCGAAGTCGAGCAACGGCATGGCCACGGCCTCGAGCACCGGGGCCTCGGCGCGCGTCACGCTGGCATCGCCCAGCGGCACGCTGGCGGCGGCCTGCAGCAACAGGCGATCGTCGGCCAGACGCAGATAGAGCGACGAGGCGAGGTCCGCGAGTCGGGCCAGACGCGCCTCGCCGGCGCCGAGGTCGGTCGTCGTGGTGCCTCCGCTCGTGGCGAGCACGAGGTCGGCGTTCGAAGCGAGCCGCAGCCCGAGCGAGAGGCGCCCCGCACCCTGATCGGCACTCGCGGTGCGATCCGCCGGGAGGTCGCCCTCCCACGTGCGGAACGAACCACGCACCATGACGTGGCTCACCTCGGGCGCGGCCCACGCGGATGCGGCGAGCGACAGCGTCGCGACGAGGACGACGAGCGACGGGCGGGGATCGGTTCGCAAGTGGGGGCTCCTCGAAGGGTTCAGCGCCAACCGATGCGGATCACGACCGAGCGATCGCCGAGCCGCGAGGTGCTGGCGAGCGTACCGGTCGGGGTCGGCGGGCCGGTGGGCACAAGCGGGGTGCCGATGCCGAGCGCGTCGGTCGTGGCCTGCAGCGAGGTCGGCGTCGAGGCCGCACCGGACTCGAACGCACCGGCCGCGAGCCGCTGCTCGAAGCGCTCGGTGCTCTCGGCGGTCACGGACAACTCGTCGGCGCGCTCACGAGCCGCGACGAATCCGGGATCGCGACGTGCGGCCTCGCGATACTGCGAAGCGGCCGCGACCACGTCGCCCTCGTCCTCGAACACGAGCCCGCGCGAGTACGCGAGCAACGCGTCGAGACGGCGCGTGGCCGGGGGCCCGATCGCGCGCCGCAACGAGGCATCCACGGTGACCCCGAGCGTGTCGAGCAGGCGGTACACGAGCGTACGCTGCAGACGCATGACGTCGTCGAGCCCGCCCTCGACGGGTGAGCCCGAACCACGGGTCTCGCCGGTTGCGGCATCGAGCACGAGAGCGTTGAGCGAGACGCGCCCTTCGTCGGTGGCGAGCACCCCACCCTGCGCGAACCGGCGTGCCCCGAGCAGGCGGCCCCAGCGCGGTGCGTCATCCGTCGCGAGCGCGGGCGAACCGGCCGAGACGGAATCGCCCGCGGCGAGTTCGAACTCATTCAGGAGAACCTGCAAGCGTCGCCGCTCGACCACGCGCAGGCCGGGGACGCGAGAGAGGTCGGCGAGCGTGAGCGCGGCGAGGCCGCGGCACAGCGGACGCAACGAATCAGGCCCTGCGGTGAGCGCGAACTCGGGCACCGCGACCGTGTTCTCGGGCACGCGGTCGAGCGACAACGACTGCTCCATCGCGAGCGCGGCCGCCACCTCGCGGCGCGTGCGAGCCTCGGTGAGCGCCTGCACACGTGCACTCACCACAGGTTCGGGCCGACGCCCCATGGCCAGGAAGGCACCGTACGCGGCGAGCGCGGTGGAGTCCACGCCGGCGCGCTCGGCGGCCACGCCGAGGCGGTAGCGTGTGGCGCGGTGGCGCGGCTCGATCCGGGCCGCGACCTCGAACTCGGCCATCGCACCCTTGGCGTCGCCCACCGCGAGCAACGCCTCCCCCAGTTCGCGATGCGCGCTCGCCGATCCCGGCGAGGTCACGACGCGTTCACGCAGGTACGGGATCGTGGCCGCGGCGCGCGCCGCGGCACTCGCGGCACCCGCGGGCACGGTGCCGAGCAGCATCAGCAGCAGCAGTTCGAGCGCGAGCCGACGCATCACCGCGCGCCCTCGGTCCGGGCGCGGTCGTAACTCGCGAGCACCGCCGCACGCGTGGCGGCCCCACGGTCGGACGGGGTCGCGCGCGCGACGTCGCTCCACGCGGTCGCGGCCGCTGCGGCGTCGCCCGCGTCCTCGCTGGCCACGGCCGCGCCGGCTGCCACCACCGCCTTGCCGTAGGCCAGCTTGCCCGACGGCAGGTCCTTCATGCGGTCGTCGTACCAGCGCTCGAGCGCCGGACGCATCGGCGTGCGCTGCCCCGACTTCTCCAGGTACGCCTCGATGCGCGGGGCCATCACCTCGAGCAGCAGTCGGCGCTGCAGCTTCATGATGTCCTCGGAGCTGG
This sequence comes from bacterium, assembly GCA_046076045.1. Lineage (GTDB taxonomy): Bacteria > Eisenbacteria > RBG-16-71-46 > RBG-16-71-46 > RBG-16-71-46 > JAIOPA01. The sequence continues at coordinate 520 of JBJTRI010000070.1, read as the reverse complement.
TGATGCGCCCCTCGACGGTCTCGGACGCGAGCACCTCGCTGGTCGCGGTCTCGACCCAGCGCAGTTCGAGCGTGACCAGCCCCTTCTCGCGCAGCATGACGCTGCCGAACAGGTAGGTCTGCGCACCGGTGAGCTGGCCCAGTCGCACGCGCGAGGCGGGATCGGTGAGGGCCTTGTCGCGCGCCATGCCGATCTCGTCGCGCAGCACCGCGAGGCGCTGGCGATCCACGACCTTGAGCGGGGTGCCGCCCATGAGGTCGCGCATGAGCATGTGCACGAGCCCCTTCGAGAACCGGTCCATGTCGTAGTCGCCGGTCACGATCGAGTTGTTCTCGAGATCCCCCACCGCGATGGTGCGCAGGTCGGCCGCGAGGCGTCCGTCCTTGGCGAGCGTCTCCATGCCGGCGGTGCACACGCTGTCGCGCAGACGGTAGAACATGCGCAGCGCGGGGGCCGGCACGCGATCGGGCTGGGACACGTCGGCCGTGGGGTTCTCGGCGAGGATGCGCATGAACGCCGC
>JBJTRI010000069.1:0-12600 GCA_046076045.1 bacterium | reverse complement strand
GGTGTCCTCGGAGCGGGCGTGGGGCGCACGAGCACGAACGGCGGCAGTTCGGTGACACCGCCCGGCGTCACCGCCACCTCGACCTCGTCGCTCGCGGGCTCATCGTCGCGCTTCCAGATCTTGTTGCGGTCGAAGTCGCGGAACGCGCGCACGCGATACCGTCCGGGGTCCCACCCGAGGTCGTACGCCCCGCTCGCCTGCAGGTCGTAGAGCAGGCGGCGCGTGGTGTCGGCGAGCGACTGCGCGATGAGGCGGATCGATCCGCGCGTGTCGCCGAGCGAGTCGAGCACCGTGCCCTTCACGCGGCCGGGGGCGCGCGGGTTGGTGATGCGCAGCACCAGACCGCTCGCGACCGCGCGTCCGGCGGTGAGGTCGAGCGTGGTGTCCACCGGTACGAGCAGGTCGCTCGTGGGCTCGAACGAGCGGTTGCGGTTGAGGTCCGCGAACGCCCACAGCCGGTAGCGCCCCGGCACGTCGAGGCCGGTGACGCGGAACCGCCCGGTCTCGCCCGCGACGCCGATGGCGTCGAAGTCGCGGCCCGTGCTGTCGGGCGACTGGCCCTCGGGGTAGCACCACAGGTAGGTGCCCGAGGCCGCGAACCCGGTGCCCACGACCTCGCCGTCGATGATGCCGGGCGGGAACGCGTCGGCGGTCGTGAACGGGATGGCGCGGCCCTCGCGCAACGCGTTGCCGTGCCAGTCGCGGGCGTCCACCCCCACGAACACGGTGTAGGTCTGGTTCGTGCGCAGCGTGTCGCGCGGCACGAGCACCAGACGGCGGCCGCTCCAGCGCCGGGCGCGGAACTCGGTGCGCGGGGCCACGTCCACCGCGGCGATCGTGCTGCGCGGATCCATGCCCTCGGTGAACTCGATCACGATGTCGGCGTCGCGCGCGACCGAGACCGCGCCCGAGTCGGGCACGACGGAGAGCACGCGCGGGGGCTCGAGGTCGGGCGGCCCGCCCGAGGGCGGCAGCTTGCGCGCGCAGCCCGCGGCCAGCAGCACGGCGACGGCCAGCGTCCCGAGGACGCGCCGGTCACGCACGCGGGTGGGCCTGCTCGTACGCCTGCTGCAGCCGGGCGCGCGAGACGTGGGTGTAGACCTGCGTGCTCGCGAGCGAGGCGTGCCCGAGCAACTCCTGGATGGCGCGCAGGTCGGCGCCCGCGTCGAGCAGGTGGCTCGCGAACGAGTGCCGGAGCGCGTGCGGCGTGACGCCGAGCCCGCCCGCGACCTGCGCGAGCCGGCGCGCGACGGCGCGCTGAACGGTGCGCGGCGAGAGCGCTGTCGGCGCGGCCCCGGCGCGCGCGCGTCCTGCGAACAGCGGTTCGTCGCGCGCCCCCTCGCTGCGGCCGGCGGCCGCGAGGTGGCGGTCGAGGGCGGCCATGGCGCGCTCGCCCACGGGCACGAGGCGCTCCTTGCGGCCCTTGCCGCGCACGCGCACCAGCCGTGCCCCGCGATCGAGGTCGCCGCGGCGCAGTCCGACCAACTCGGACAGACGCAGCCCCGACGAGTAGGCCAGTTCGAGCACGGCGAGGTCGCGTGCGGCGGCGGGGTCGGTGGCGCGCGCAAGCGCGTCGAGCCCGGCGTTGAGGTCGAGGCGCGGCAACGTGCGCGGCAGTCGGCGCGGCAGACGCGGGAACGGCAGGCCGCGCGCCGGGTCGGTGGGCAGCAGACCGCGGCGCACGCAGAACCGGCCGAAGCTGCGCCACGCGGCGAGGGCGCGCGCGGCACTGGTGGCGGAGTGGCCGGTGCGGAACAGGTCGCGCATCGCGCGCTCGAGCAGCGGTCCGTCCCACGCGCTCGCGGGCACCGCACGCCCCTCGCCCACCGCGAGGTCCATGACGCGCGTCAGGTCGCGACGATAGGCCGCGATCGTGTGCGGCGAGGCGCGCCGCGCCGACTCCATCTCCGCGAGGAACGCCTCGAGCGCCTCACGCACGGGGCACTCCGCTCACGGACGCACCGCGCGCGCGCGGGACGGCCGCGTGCGCCGCGCCTTGCACGCCCCGCCGTGGGTCAGTGCGCGAGGTCCCGGTCGCCATGCGGGGACTCCGGGGCCAGCGACGCATCCTCGGAGTCGAGCACCACGTGCGCGGTCACCTCGCGCGTGCGCTCGAGGTCCACGGGACGCTCGCCGAACAGGGTGAGCACCTCGAGCACGCGCTCGAACTGCTCGGCATCGAGCACCCCGCGCGTGCGCTGGTCGACCAGCCAACCCCACGACTCGGTGGTGAGCGCCTCGCGCTCCTCGTCCGACAGCACGCGGTGGGCGCCGAGCGCGGCACGCCCCGCCACCCAACCGGCCGGCGGCTCCAGCCGGGCGAGCCCGCGCAGGCCCAGGATGGCGCCCTGCAGGTCGTCCACGGTGACGTCCTCCTGGTCGAGCGCCTCGGCGAGCGTCTCGAGCGCGAGCTCGTCGCCGTCGAGGTGCTCCTCGAGACGGCGCGCGATCAGCCGGAGCACCTTGAGCGCACCCTCGTTGTCGCGCGTCGCCATGTCAGACCGCCCCGTCGTCGTTCACGCCGTGGCACTTCTTGTACTTCTTGCCGCTGCCGCACGGGCATGGGTCGTTGCGGCCGACGCGCGGCATCGCGCGCACCGGGGCGACCGGCGCCGCGGCGCGCGGCGGCGCCGCGGGTGCGGGCGCCCCCGGAGCGGGAGCCTCGCCCGGGGCCTCGGCGGCCGCGGCCGCGCCCCCGAACGCCTCGGCCTCAGCGTGCTGCGCCACCACGCGGCGCGGATGGTGGGGCTCGGTCTCGATCACCTGCCGCGCCGCGGCGGGCTGGACCTGGACCTGGAACAGGCGCTTGACGAACTCGTCGCGCACCTTGCCCATCATGGCCTCGAAGAGGACGAACGCCTCCTTCTTGTACTGGACGAGCGGGTCCTTCTGGCCGTACGCCTGCAGCCCGATGCCGCTCTTGACGTAGTCGAGCTCGTGCAGGTGCTCGCGCCAGTGCTCGTCGAGCGTGTACAGGTAGAGGTGGCGCTCCAACTCGCGCATGACCTCGACCCCGAACTGCTCCTCGCGGCGGCGGTAGGCGCCCTCGGCGAACGTGGTCGCGTTCTCGAGCACGGCGTCGGTGCGCACGCCCTCGAGCTGCTCGGGCAGCACCGGCGACATGCACAGGTACGACAACTCGTCCGCCAACCCGCGCAGGTTCCACTCACCCTGCGCGCCCTGACCGAGGTACTGGTCCACGCGATCGGCGACGGCGTCGCGCAGGTCGTCGAGCACGCGCGGCGAGATGTCCTTCGACAGCAGGGCCTCGTCGCGCTGGCGGTAGACCTCCTCGCGCTGCTTGTTCATGACGTTGTCGTACTCGAGCAGGTGCTTGCGGGCGTCGAAGTTGTGGCCCTCGACCCGCTTCTGCGCGCGGCTGATGGCCGAGGTCACCATGCCGTGCTCGATGACCTCGCCCTCCTCGACGCCCATGCGCTCCATGAGCCCCGAGATGCGCTCGGCGCCGAACAGGCGCATGAGGTCGTCCTCGAGCGACAGGTAGAAGCGCGACGAGCCCGGATCGCCCTGACGGCCGGCACGACCGCGCAACTGGCGGTCGATGCGGCGCGACTCGTGGCGCTCGGTGCCGAGGATGTGCAGGCCGCCCAGTTCCGCCACGCCCTCACCGAGCTTGATGTCGGTGCCGCGCCCGGCCATGTTGGTCGCGATCGTGACCGCCCCCCGCCGCCCGGCATCGGCGACGATCTCGGCCTCCTTCTGGTGGTACTTGGCGTTGAGGACGTTGTGCGGGATGCCGCGGATCTTGAGGAAGCGCGACAGCAGCTCGCTCACCTCGACCGTGATGGTGCCCACCAGCACGGGCTGCCCGCGCTTCTGGCACTCCGCGATCTCGTCGATCACCGCCTTGAACTTCTCGCGCTTGGTCCGGTACACGACGTCGTTCAGGTCCTTGCGCGCGATGTTGCGGTGCGTCGGGATCACGGCGACGTCGAGCTTGTAGATCTCCCAGAACTCGGGGGCCTCGGTCTCGGCCGTGCCCGTCATGCCCGCGAGCTTCGAGTACATGCGGAAGAAGTTCTGGAGCGTGATGGTGGCGAAGGTCTGCGTCTCGCCCTCGACCGTCACCGCCTCCTTGGCCTCGATGGCCTGGTGCAGGCCGTCCGAGTAGCGCCGGCCCGGCATGAGGCGGCCGGTGTGCTCGTCCACGATGACGACCTTGCCCTCCTGCACCACGTACTCGACGTCGCGGTCGAACAGGGCGTAGGCCTTGAGCAGGGCGTGCACGGCATGGATGCGGTTGTTCGCGACCCCGAACTCCTGGTAGGCGCGATCGCGCTCGACGATGCGCTCCTCGGGCGTGAGCGAGTCGTTGCCCTCGAGCTCCGAGAGGCGCTCGGTGAGGTCGGGCACGGTGAAGCGCTCGGGGTCCGAAGGCGACATGAGCTGTCGGCCCTTCTCGCCCAGGTCCACGTTGCGCGACTTCTCGTCGATGGCGTAGTACAGGTCGGCGTCGAGCTCGTGCATGCGCTTGTCGCGCAGGTACTCGCCCTCGACGCGCAGGATGGTGCGCTTGAGCCCCGGCTGGTCCGAGAGCAGCTTGATGAGACGCTTGTGCTTGGGCGTCGCCCGCTGCACCTGCAGCAGCTTGAGGCCGGCCTCGTACTCCTTCGACGGGTCGGCGAGCAGGGCCTCGGCCTCGGTGAGCGCCGTGGTCGCCCACTGCTGCTGGGCACGCACCACGCGCTCCACGAGCGGCTTGGTCTCGATGAACGAGGTGTCGCCACGGTCCTCGACCGGCCCCGAGATGATGAGCGGGGTCCGCGCCTCGTCGATGAGCACCGAGTCCACCTCGTCCACGATCGCGTAGTGGAACCCGCGCTGCACGCGGTACTCGGGGCGCACGGCCATGTTGTCGCGCAGGTAGTCGAAGCCGAACTCGTTGTTGGTGCCGTACGTGATGTCGCACGCGTACATCTCGCGGCGCCGCGCCGGCTCCATGTTCTGCTGGATGCAGCCCACCGTGAGCCCGAGGAAGCGGAAGATCTCGCCCATCCACTCGCTGTCGCGACGGGCGAGGTAGTCGTTCACCGTGACGAGGTGCACGCCCTTGCCCGTGATGGCGTTCAGGTAGAGCGGCAGGGTCGCGACGAGCGTCTTGCCCTCGCCGGTCGCCATCTCGGCGATCTTGCCCTCGTGCAGCATGATGCCGCCGATGAGCTGGACGTCGTAGGGCACGATCTGCCACGTGAGCGGCAGGCCGCAGACGTCCCACGTGCGGCCGCACAACCGCCGGCAGGCCTGCTTGACCGCCGCGAACGCCTCGGGGAGCAGGTCCTCGAGGGTGTCGTCGCCGGACTCCAGACGGGCCCGGAACTCGGCCGTCTTGGCCCGGATGGCCTCGTCGGACAGGGCGTCCCAGTCGGTGGAGAAGCGGTTGATCTCGTCCACGAGGGGACGGACCCGGCGGACGTCGCGCTCGTGCTTCGATCCGAAGATGGACTTGAGGAGGGATTCGAGCATATCCCGCAGGATAGGGCCTCCCCGCGCCGTCCGCAAAGCCGCAGGCCGCGTCGGGCCAGCACGAGTCGCGGCCGGCAACGCGACGCGGCCCGATGGAGGACATCGGGCCGCGCGGGGTCCAAGGGCGGGTGTTCGAACTACAGCTTCATGACCTGCGTCGCTTCGTTCCCTCGGGTGCTGCGCACCATCTCGAACTGCACCTTCTCACCCTCGTGCAGCGTGCGGAAGCCGCTGCTCTCGATGGCACTGAAATGCACGTAGACGTCGCCCTCCTGGTCCTCGGGTGTGATGAAACCGTAACCCTTGTGGTCATTGAAGTACTTGACCGTGCCGTTCGCCATGGAACGTCCTCCCTGGCTGGCTGAAGACGGGAAAGAGCCCGGACCCGAGGGCAGCGTGCGCCTGCGCCGAACCGGAATCAAGACCCGAATCGCTCAGACGGTCGGGTCCGGCATGGTCCTTTGGCGGGGGGCCAGTCGCTCGAGCAGCGCCTCGCCGCCCGGGTAGCCGGGGGCCACCGCGAGCAGGGCCTGCACCTGGGCGAGCGCGGGCTCACGCTCGCCGCGGGCCTCGAGCCCGAGCGCCAGTTCGAGCCGCGCCGCGTGGTAGTCGGGATTGAGCGCGAGCGCGTCGGCCAGCGTGGCGATCCCGTCGTCGATCAGACCCTCGCGCAGTTCGAGTGCCCCCAGCCGCGCGAGCAGGTCGGGCCAGTCCGGACGTTCCCGCACGAGCGAACGCAGGACGGCGAGCGCGGAGCCCCCCTCGCCCGCCGCGACGTGTCGCTCGACGGCCGCGAGCGCGTCGCGCAGTCGCACGTCACCGCCCTGCAGCGCCTCGCGCAGGAGCGGCGCGGCATCGTCCACTGCGTGCGCGCGCAAGCGTTCCAGTCCGGCCGCGAGCGCGGTGGAGTCGGCGCCCTCGAACGATCGCAGTGCGCCCACCGCCTCGGCGATGCGGCCCTCGCGCGCGTCGAGCAGCGCGCGTTCGAGCACCGCGGCGCGGTAGCGCGGGTTGAGTGCGATCGCACGGTCGAGTGCGCGCCGTGCCCCGGCCGCGTCCCCGCGACGAGCACGCAGCACACCGACACGGCAGTGCAGGTCGGCCCAGTCCACTCGCGTCAGCGCGAGCGCCAGTGCGTCCTCGGCGGTGGTGGCGTCGCCCGACTCCTCGGCCGCGCGCGCCACCTCGACGAGCAGGCCCGCCCACGGCGCGGGCGAAGCGCCCTCGCCCGCGGGTGCGCCCGCGGCACGCAGCAGCGCCCACGCCCCGGCGGCATCGCCGTCGGCGAGACGGCGGCGGGCGGGCGCGTACGGGTCGTGGGTGTCGCGGGGTTCGGGTCGCATCGTGGCCTCGGGAGCGGGACCCCGGGGTTATCGGCCGGACGCGGGCCGCGGATGAGCGCCGCGGGTCAGCCGAGCAGCAGCGCCATGGCGTAGCCGGAGGCGAGCGTGATGCCGAGGTTGTCGTCGAGCGGGATGGGCGCGACCTCGACCACGGTCGCGACCACCGCGCCCGCGACCAGCACGTTCATGGGCAGCGGCGTGACGAGCGACACGAACCACGCCCACACCAGGCAGGCCGCGAGGCAACCGAGCGCTCCCTCGAGCGTCTTGCCGAAGAACCGCCGCCGCCCCCAGCCCTTCCCCACCAGCGCGCCCATCGCGTCGCCGAGCACGGTGAACCCCAGCGCGGTCGCGGCCACGGGCTGCGGGAACACCTCGATCGCGATGAGGGCGGCGAGCAGCAGGTACGTGGAGCCGAGCAGGCTCATGCGCTCGTGCTCGCGGATCAGCTCGCCGAAGAACTGGCGGAAGAACGTGCGGACGCGCGCCTCGTGGATGCGCACCACGTCGAGCACGATCGCGCCCGCGGTGAAGGCGAGGAACAGGATGCGGAACTCGCCGTGCGAGCGCGGCCACGGCAGCCACTCGAACAACAACTCGAGCGGCAGCACGATGAACGCGAGGTGCACCGCCTTGCGGCGCGCCTCGGTCAGCCACGTCGGGTGGCGCAGGGGCGCGAGCGGGTCGCGCGCGGGATCCGGTCCGGTGCTCACGCGCGTGAGCGTAGCAGAAGCGTCGCGCTCACGGTCCCGTGTGCGGACGCAGGACGCGGTAGGCCTGTCGGTAGCCGAGGATGCGGCGGACGTAGTCCTGTGTGTCGGCGTTGGCCGCCATCTCGCAGTAGAGCGCGTCGCCGCCGCGCGCCACGAGCTCGCGCCAGTCGGCGCGCACCTTGCCCGGGCCCGCGTTGTACGCGGTGAGCGCCACCGCGACGTGCCCGTCGAAGCGGTCGAGCAGTCGCCGCAGGTAGCGCGCACCGTAGCGCAGCCCGAGTGCGGGCTCGAACAGCGTGGAGTCGGCGACGAAGCCCTCGCGCGACCAGCGCGCCACGTCGCGCGCCGTCCCGGGCAACAACTGCGCGAGCCCGAGCGCCCCGCTGCGCGAGACCGCGCGCGGGTCGAATCGGCTCTCCTGCCGCACGAGCGCCCACAGCAACGCGGGCTCGATCCCCGACTCGGAGGCCGCGGCGCGCAACTCGCGCTCGAACGCCGGCGGGAACGCCCACGGCAGCCAGTCCCACGCGAGCGAGTCGGCGATCGGCGCGAGCAGCGCGCGGTCGGCGGCGCGCGTGGCGCCCGCCAGGTCGCCGCCCGCGTAGGCGGCCACCGCGACCGCGCGCCACGAGGCCGACGCGAACATGCGCTGCGGTCCGCGGGGCAGGCGCGCATCGGCCCGGTCGCGCGCCGACACCAGGCGCGCCGCCGCCTCGGGCAGCGCGAGCGGGCCCGCGAGTCGCACCACCGCGTCCACCAGCGCGGGCTCGAGCGTGTCGGGGGCGGGTGCCAGCGCGCGCCCGGGCCACCCCGCCGCACCCAGCGTGTCGCGCGCGGCGACGTCGAGCAGGTCGTGCCCGGGGCGCTCGGCGAAGCGCACGCGCAGGAGGGAGTCCCCCTCGGCGAGTCCGCGCGCACGCAGGGCGACGCCGTACCAGAAGCGCGCGCGCCGGTCGTCTCGGTCGCGCCACAGCGCCTCGGCGCCCGCGCGGTCGCCGCGCACCCAGCGCATCACCCCGGCGAGCGTGCCGGCCTCGCGCGTCTCGCGCATGCCGGTGCCGAGCGAGTCGGCGCGCAGGAACGCGCGCTCGGCCTCGGCCCACCGACTCTCGTCCTGCGCCTCGCGCGCCGCCTCCCACCACGCGAGCGCGCGCGTGCGCACCTCGCCCGCACCGTTCCCCACCGCGGCGTAGAGCGCGAGCGAGGCGTCGGTCTCACCCGCGTCGCGCAAGGCCCGCGCGCGCTCGAGGCGTGCGGCGTCGCGGCCCGGCGCATCCACCGCCCAGCGCAGCGCGGTGTCGGCTGCGGCCGCCGCGGTGCGCGGCTTGCGCCACTCGCGCCACCAGCGCGCCCGCTGCAACTGGTCGGCGGCCCGATCCGTCGGCGCGGCGCCCCGCGCGAGCGCGCCCAAGCGCACGAGCGCACCCCCTCGCCGCCCGCCCGCCCACTCGGTGCGCGCCACGCGACGCGCCACCTCGGGCGCGAGCGGCGCACGCCGCACCACCGCGAGCGTGTCGAGCAAGCGCACGAACTCGAGCCCCGCCGTGGCGGACGCTCCACCCGCCGGTGCCGCCACCCCCTCGAGTGCGAGCGCCTCGGCCCCGACCGTGTCGCGTCGCGCGAGTCGCAGCGTGGCGAGACGCGCGCGCCACTCGGCCTCCTCGTTCGCCGGCCACGCACTGCGGTCGCGGCCCTCGAGCAGGCGCAGCGCCGTGGTCGTGTCGCCCGCCGCGAGCCGCCACGCGACGCGCCGTCGCAGCGCGTCCCACGCCCACAACGATCGCGCGAGCGGCGCGTGGTCGAGCAGACCTTCGGCCGCCAGCGTGTCCCCGCGCGCGACCGTGCTGTCGGCGAGCGCGATGCGCACCGCCTCACCGACGCGCCCGGTGTCCGCCAGTGCCGCCACCCAGCGTTCGACCGGGGCGCCGTCGGTGGCGACCCCCGACAAGCGCGCCCCGGACCAGCGCACGCCCTCCGCGCGCACCTCGATCCGCGGAGCATCCGCGCGCGCGGGGCCGCTGACCGACAACGCCAGCACGGCCGCCACGCTGAGGGCCACTCGGCAGAACGACACGGCGATGCGCGGGTGCGGGGCGCACGAGGACGACGCGAACGCGATCATGCGGCCACGGTGGCACGATGCCGCCGACGGGTGCAAGCCTCGCACCCGCGGCGACACGGTGCGCGTCCTACAAGGTGAGCGGCCGCTCCCAGGGCAGGGACGGGTCGGCGAAGTGCCCCCAGCGTGCGACCTCGACCAGTCCCGGGACGAAGAAGGTCTCGCCGCTGCGCCGCAGGCTCAGGTCCATGTTCGCCGCGAGCCGACCGAGGTCGAGGACGCGCCCCGCCCCGTCCACCGCGTCGAGCACGCGCGCCACGGTGTCCCCCGGGAACCAACCCAGCGTCACCGTGACCTCGCGCGCCAGCCCCAGCTGCACGGCGAGGCGCGCGAGTCGGCGCGCATGCATGCCGCCCGCGCGATCGGCCTTGAAGAAGTCCTTGCCCGACCACGCCCCACCCCCGATGGGCACGCGCGTCCCGTAGGCGTCCACCACGAGCTTCTTGCCCGACAGACCGTTGTCGCCGTCGGGTCCGCCCAACTCGAAGGCCCCTGCACCGTTGAGGTACACGCGGGCGGGCAGAGTCGCCTGGAACCCCGGCAACTCGGTTGCGCTGCGCTGCAGTTCCTCCGCGAGCACCCGCTGCAGTTCGCGCTGCAGGACGATCCCGTCGAGCCCGGCATGCTTCTGCAGCGAAGCGCTGAACGACTCCACCGACCACGTGCGCCGCCCTTGGGGGTCCACCTGCTCACGCACGGCCACGATGACCTTCCCGTCGGGACCCAACTCGAGCGGTGCGCTCGAACGCAGGGCGTACAAGGCACGCGCCATGCGACGAGCGAACCACTGCTCGACCGGCTGGTGGCTGGTGGCGCCGAGGTCGTTCGCATGACCGATGCAGATGCACTGGTCGTCAGCACACTCGCGGTACTGGTCCTCGCCGTCGAGCAGCGGCTCTCGACACAGGTCCTCATGCACCACGACCTCCTCCGGAGCCGGGAACCAACTACAGTCGTAACCGGCGGAGCGATAGACGTCGCGCACGAGAGCGGCCACGTCGAGGTCGCGCGCGCCCTGGGCGGCGATACGACCGGTGACGAACACGTGATGACGATGCACGGCCACCTCGACGCCCACCAGCCCACGGGGTTCGAGCGCGTGCGCCGCCTCGACGATGGCATCGGCCACGGCGTCGGACAGCTTGTCGGGATGACCGGGGAACACGAACTCCGCGGTGTGCAGCCGGGACCCACCCAAGGCCTCGATCGGTGGGGTGGCGATGGTGGTGGCGCTCATGGGAATCTCCTTCCGACAGGGGTGCGCGACGGGACGCGATGGGGACCGTTGACCTCCGATGTGGGTCACATGGGCACCTCGATGACGTGGTCGGCGACCGCCAGCAGGTCCGCTACCGAAGCTCGCTGCGAGTGCGTCAGGGCGACACCGAGGGTCGCAGCCCCCAGGATGCGACGGCTCTCCCCAACGATCGGACCGACATAGCCGTCGGTCAGCAACACGGCCCTCTTGATGTCATGCTTCTTCATGTGCTGAACGACGCACTCGATGGAGGTCCCGCCCGTGCTGGAGCATTCGCCCCGACGCAGGGCTTCCAGGGATAGGTCGTGGACGACCGTCGAGAACAGGTGGACCGTCGGGTGCACGAGCGCTCGGCAATCGACGACTGCCCCGTAGAGCTCGTCGAGGATTGCCGCCACGCTGCCCGACACGTCCACGTACACGTGCACGAGTCCGTCGCGAGGGATGCGCCTTCGGTCGAGCACGGATCCCGGGTGCAACAACGTCGGCACCCCGAGAGCCTGCAGGACGGCGGTTCGCCGTGAGAGCACGGGCAGTGCGCTCATCGTGTCCACGGGTGCGGTCTGGAGGCGACGGGAACGACCGCGCGTGCCGTGCGCGACGCGGCGGAACAGCGTACGCAGTGCTCGACGCTTCAGGGGGGGCGGCCTCTTGACGAACTGCTTCCGCAGTTCCTCTCCCCAACCACGCCCATCACGGACGTTCAGATTGTTCGGCCATCCATCCACGATCTCGTTCAGCACCTGTTTGACGACATCGGGTAGATGGTCGGGATCGAGACTCCCGCCGTCATGCGAACCGAGCAGCATGACATCCTCACCTGCGCCAGCGCCTGCGCCAGCGCCTGCGCCAGCGCCTGCGCCTGCGCCTGCGCCTGCGCCTGCGCCTGCGACCTTGTCCATCAGCGGGGGGAGCAACGCGAACAGTTCGGCGTAGCTCACACCGGTATCGGAGTAGAGCGCGGCGTGCACCTCTCGCACTTTCGCCATGTGTCGCGGAGACAGCCCCTCGATCGCCTTCAACGGTTGACACGCATGCGGGAAGCCTTCGGCGGGACGGAGCAGGCACTCGGGGAATCGCTCGAGCGAGTAGCTCTCGGTGAAGAGCGCCGTGTACTCACGCCCGGGGAACATGCGAGAGAGCAGGGCATTGATGACCGCATCGAAGACGATGTTATGGGCCCTCGTCGGCCGCGCGAACTGCCGCGTATGGCCGAGGATGATGTGATGCAGCTCATGCATGACCAGCATGAGCAGCTTCTCGGGCGTGTTCGCGTGTCGTTCGACGAAACGCGGGTTCACGAGCATCCGTGGCGCGTGAAGGCACTCCACCGCAGCGCTGGGCACGCTCTCGGTCTCGACGATATCCACGAGACGAAGCAATGCATGCATGCTGTAGGAGGCGGCCGGCATGCAATCGAGGATGCGGTCGACCAGACGGGACCGCTCACGGAACGGAGGGACGGGTGCTGGCGCGGACATCGCGGTATCAGCGGGCGCGACGGTCATGAGGGACTCCTTCCATATCTCGCCCGACGGACCTGGGCGACGTGGTTCTGGGGGACGAACAGCGTCATGCGACGGTGGGTCTCGAGGCGCGACAGCATCGGGGTCTTGGAGCGAAACCACAGCACATCCGAGCTCTTGGTGAACACCGTCATCACGGTGAGCGGGTCCCACCACG
>JBJTRI010000068.1:0-2781 GCA_046076045.1 bacterium | reverse complement strand
CCGCCGGTTCGGCCAAGGGCTCGGCCTACGGCAAGCGCGTGACCGCATTGGCGAACGGTCTCGAGACGCTGCAGGACGGCGTCGCGAAGGTCGAGAAGCTGCTCGCGGGGCTGCACGGCGGGCACGACGAGATCGCGGCCTGCCGCCTGTTGGGTTCGCAGGTGCGTCCGCTCATGTCGGAGCTACGTGCGACGGCCGACCCGATGGAGTCGTTGATCGACGACGAGACCTGGCCGCTGCCCAAGTACCGCGAGATGCTGTTCGTGAAGTGACGCACCCGCGTCGCACGAGGGCCGCCGGGAATCCACCCCGGCGGCCCTTCGTGTCGGCGCCCGGCACGGCTCTGGAGCGCGCCCGCGCCATGCGATAGATTCGCCCCTCCGCCGCCCCCGTTCCCCTCGCTCGGAGCATCCGTTGGCCGCCGCTTCCCTCAATCCCGCCCAGCTCGAGGCCGTCGAGCACGATCGCGGCCCCGCGCTCGTCATCGCCGGCGCCGGTTCCGGCAAGACGCGCGTGCTCACCGGACGCGTCGGCCGGCTCATCGAGCGTGGCGTGCCGCCATGGGCCATCCTCGCGTTCACGTTCACGAACCGCGCCGCGCGCGAGATGCGCGAGCGCATCGCCGTACAACTCGGGCCGTCGGCCGCCGACGTCTGGATCGGCACGTTCCACGCCACCGCCATGCGCATCCTGCGGCGCGAGGCCACCACGCTCGGCCTGCCGCCCGGCTTCAGCATCTACGACCGGGACGATCAGGAGGGGTTGATCCGGCAGGCGGTCAAGGACCTCGGCTTGCCCGACGCCGTCTACAAGACGGGCATCGTGCTGAGCCGCATCTCGGATGCCAAGAACGCGCTCGTCCGGCCCGAGGATGCCGAGCGGGTCTCGAACACCGAGTTCGACCGCAACGTGGCGCGGCTCTACGCGCGCTACCAGACCGCGCTGCGCCGCGCGGGCGCGCTCGACTTCGACGACCTCATCGGCGAGACCGTGCGGTTGTGGATCGACCACCCCGAGGCGGGGGCGCGCTGGTCGCAGCGCTTCCGCTACGTGCTGGTGGACGAGTACCAGGACACCAACCACGCCCAGTTCCGTCTCGTGCAGGCACTGGGCTCGGTGCACGGCAACGTGTTCGTGGTCGGCGACGACGACCAGAGCATCTACGGCTGGCGCGGCGCCGACCTGGCCAACGTGCTCGACTTCGAGCGCGCGTTCCCGGGCGCGGTCACCATCCGGCTCGAGCAGAACTACCGCAGCACCTCCAACATCCTCGACGCGGCCAACGCGGTCATCGCCCACAACGTCGCGCGCAAGGGCAAGACGCTGTGGAGCACGCGCGGGGCCGGGGCGCCGATCCGGTTCGTGCTCGCCGCCGACGACCAGGCCGAGGCGCGCCGGGTGCGCCACTGGCTCCTGCACCAGCGCCAGCAGGGCCGTCGGCTGACCGATTGCGCGGTGCTCTACCGCACCAACGCCCAGTCGCGCGTGCTCGAGACCGAGCTGCGCCAGAACGGCGTGCCGTACGAGATCGTGGGCGGGGTGTCGTTCTTCCAGCGGCGCGAGGTGAAGGACGTGCTCGCGTACCTGCGGCTGGCGGTGAACCCGCTCGACGTCACGTCGTTCTTCCGGGCGTGGAACACGCCGCGTCGTGGCCTCGGGCCGGCGGTCGAGGCGCGCGTGCGCGAGCAGCTGGTGCTGCCCGGGGCCGACCCGGTCGGGGTGCTGCGCGGGCTCGTCCATGCGGGTGCGCTCAAGGGTGCGGCCAAGACGGGCGCGGCGCAGTTCGTCGCGCTCATGGACGAGTTGCGCTCGCACCTCGCCGACCCCGTGGACCGCGTCGTCGCGCTGCTGCTCGAGCGCAGCGGTTACCTCGAGCACCTCGACGCGCAGGGCGAGGAGGACCTCGCCGAACGTCGTTCGAACGTCGAGGAGCTCGGTGCGGCGGCGGCGCAGTTCGCGGCCGCGCACGCCGGTGGCGAGGCCGCCGAGTCGGGCCTGCTCGCGTGGCTCTCGGAGTGCTCGCTGCTCACCGACGCCGACCGCGTCACCGAGGGCGATCGCGTGCTGCTCCTCACCGTTCACAACGCCAAGGGGCTCGAGTTCGACGCGGTGGCCATCGCCGGGCTCGAGGAGGGGCTCATGCCGCACGCCTCCTCGCTCGAGGACCCCGAGCAGCTCGAGGAGGAGCGCCGCTTGTTCTACGTGGCGCTCACGCGCGCGCGCGACGAGGTGCTCGTCACCGCGGCCGCGTATCGCCGTCGCTTCGACGGGGCGTGGGGCAGCGCGGTGTCGCGGTTCGTGAGCGAGGTGCCCGACCACCTGCTCGAGCGCGAGGACTCGGGCGGCGGTTCGCACGCCGGCAGTGGGCGTGGCGGCTGGGGGGAACGGGGCGGGCGTAGCGCGGGCTGGGGTGAGCACTCCTCCGCGCCGCGGCGCATCGCGCCCGCGGGGCGCTCTCGCGCGTCGTTCGGGACGGTCGAGGGGGCCGAGTGGGACAGCGGTGACCCCGGTGACCGCGAGCCCATGCACATCCCGCTCGTGCCCGGGGGGCGCTCGGCCAACGCCAAGCGCGCGGTGGGCAAGCGCGTCCAGCACGACAAGTTCGGTCCCGGAACCGTGATCGACGCCGAGGGCGACGGGCCCGACATGAAGCTCACCGTGCGCTTCACGGGCTCCATCAAGAAGGTGCTCGCGCGCTTCGTGTCGGGGGTCGGCGATGGCGATTGACCGCGCCGAGGCGGGGCGCATCGCCGCGCTCGCCCGCATCGCGCTCGCGCCCGA
>JBJTRI010000067.1:0-2530 GCA_046076045.1 bacterium | reverse complement strand
TCGAGGTCATGGCGTGGACGCCCGAGAACGAGCTCATGGGCATCAAGCACAAGGAGCACGAGACCTGGGGCGTGCAGTTCCACCCCGAGTCCATCCTGACCACCTCGGGGCTGCGGCTCATCGAGAACTTCCTCACCCTCTGTCGCCACCAAGGGAGCACGAACGCGTGATCGTCTCGGCCATCGCCCGCGCCGTCGCCCGTGAAGACCTGTCGCGTGAACTCGCGCGCGTCAGCATGGAGCAGATCCTCGCCGGGGAGGCGTCCGGCGCGCAGATCGCCGCGCTCGCCATCGCCCTGCGCATGAAGGGGGAGACCGCCGACGAGATCGCCGGCATGGCCGAGGCCATGCGGCGGCGCGTCCCGCCGCTGCGCACCCGTCGTGCTCCTCTGCTCGACACCTGCGGCACCGGCGGTGGCGTGGCAGGCTCGAAGTTCAACATCTCGACCACGGTCGCGGTCGTCACCGCCTCGTGCGGCGTCGCGGTCGCCAAGCACGGCAACCGCTCGGTCACGAGCCGCACCGGCAGTGCCGACGTGCTCGAGGCTCTGGGCGTGCGACTCGACCTCACGCCCGAGAACGCCGGTCGCTCGCTCGATCATCTCGGGCTCACGTTCCTGTTCGCGCCGAACTACCACAGCGCCATGCGCAACGCGGCCGACGCGCGCAAGGACATGGGCGTGCGCACCGTGTTCAACCTGCTCGGTCCGCTCACGAACCCCGCGGGGGCGAGCCGCCAGCTGCTCGGCGTGTACGCCGACACCTACGTGGCCACGCTCGCAGAGGTGCTGCGCCAGCTCGGCAGCGAGCGCGCCATGATCGTCCACGGCGCCGACGGCATGGACGAACTCTCGGTGTTCGCGAAGAACCACGTCGCCGAGCTCGAGGACGGTCGCATCCGCGAGTACACGCTCGACCCCGCCGAGTACGGCCTCGCGCACACCGACCGTGCCGCGGTCGTCGGCGGCAGTCCGCAGGAGAACGCGACCCGCATCCGCGCTGTGCTCGCGGGCGAGACCGGTCCCGCGCGCGACATCGTGGTGCTGAACGCCGCGGCCGCGCTGGTGGTGGCGGGGGTCGCCCCCGAGCTGCGCGCCGGCATCGAGCGTGCGCGTCAGGCGCTCGACAGCGGCGAGGCTGCCCGCAAACTCGACGAGCTCGCCGGGTTCCGGGGCTGAACGTGTTCTGCGCGCGCTGCGGCACCCGCATCGAGGTCGCGGGGCCGGCGTGCGTGCTGTGCGGGGCCGCGCTGCCCGGGCGCGAGGGCATGGCGCCCGCCGCGTCGCACGGCGCATCGCACAGCGCCGAGCCGCACGCTCCGTGGGTCGCCACCGTGACCGTCCCGGCCTATGCCGGGTTCTGGCGACGGCTCGGCGGTTCGCTGCTCGACGCGCTCGTGATCTTCTTCCCGGTCGCCATCATCCGCGTCTCGATGGGCCTCTCGGCGGTCGCGTTCGACGACGACTACGACACCACGGGCCTCATCGCCATGGCGGTCGAGGTCGTGCTGTCGTGGCTCTACGCCGTCACGCAGCTGGGTTCGCCCGCGAGCGCCACGCTCGGCATGCGCGTGGTCGGCATCCGCCTGCTCGACGTGCACGGCCAGCGTCCGTCGTTCGCGCGCGTGAACGGCCGCTACCTCGCGCAGGTGCTGTCGGTGATCACGCTCGGCATCGGCTACCTCATCATGCTGTTCAACCGCCGCCGCCAGACGCTGCACGACCTCGTCTCGGGCACCGTGGTGGTGCGCGTGGCCGACGAGCCCGCGCGGCCGCGTCCCACGCCGACCCTGCCATGAGCCGCGGCGCGGGGTTCCTCGACCGCATCGTGGCCGACCGCCGTCGCCGCATCGCCGAGGCCAGTGCCGCGACGCCCGAGGGGACGCTGCGCGCCCGACTCGGTGCGCCCCGCGCCCCCGGCCGCCTGCGCACCGCGCTCACGCGCGGGGGTGCGGACGGTGCGCTCCGCATGCTGTGCGAGGTCAAGCGCGCCTCGCCGTCCAAGGGCATGCTCAACGAGCACGTCGACCCGGTCGCACTCGCCTCGCTCTACGAGCGCGGGGGAGCGGCCGCGGTCTCGCTCGTGACCGAGCCCGACCACTTCCTCGGCGACCTCGCGTGGATGGACCACGTACGCCCCGTGGTCGCGCTGCCGCTGCTGCTCAAGGGCTTCGTGGTCGACCGCTACCAGATCGTGGACGCCGCGGTGCGCGGGGCCGACGCGGTCCTGCTGCTCGCAGCCGTGCTCGACACCGCGGCCATGCGCGCGCTCGTGCGCGAGTCGCACGCCCTCGGGCTCGACGCGCTCGTCGAGGTGCACACCGCCGACGAGTTGCGCTCCGCGCTCGACGCCGGGGCCGACCTGGTGGGGATCAACCACCGCAACCTGCACACGTTCGAACTCGACATGGGATTGTTCGAGCGCCTCGCCCCGACGATCCCCGCCGACGTGGTGACGGTCGCCGAGAGCGGCCTGAGCCGCCCCGCCGACCTGCTGCGCCTGCGCGCGACGCGCTGCGACGCGGTGCTCAT
>JBJTRI010000066.1:0-2585 GCA_046076045.1 bacterium | reverse complement strand
GCGTGGCCCTTGGCGGCGCGCGACGTCATCACGCCCTGCACCACGACGCGGCGACCCTTGATGGCCTTGGGCACCAGCACGCTCTCGTCGAGGCTCTTGGCGAGGAACGTCTTGCCCTTGGCGTCGGCGACCTCGATCCAGCAGCCCTGGCCCTGGCAGACGTCCTTCACCGTGCCCTCGATGCGCACGGTCTGGCCCGAGTACGACTTGGGCTTCTTGGCGAGCTTGGCGATCGGCACGACCTGCGTCTCGGTCACGGCCTCGCCGAAGCGCTCGACGTCGTCGCCGGCGAGGGCGGGCTGGAGGGCGAGCGCGGTGAGCAGGGCAGCGGTCAGGAGGATGCGGCGCATGACGTGACTCCTCGGTGGGTTGGGGAGGGGGTACCGCACAAGGATACGCCAGCCCCCGGTGCGCGGGCGAGAGGTCAGCGGCGGCCGTCGCCCGCGCGCAGGCGCGGCGGCGGGGCCACCACGGCGGCGACCTGCAGTCCGGCCACCAGGGCCGAGAACATGAGGACCATGCGGAACGCGGCCTGGATGCCGTCCACGACCTCCTGGTCGAGCAGCAGTGCGAGGCTGCGGAACCCCGTGCTGCCGGGCACCAGCAGCAGGAGTGCAGGGGTGAGCGTGACGATGGGCGGCAGGCGGCGCCGGTGCGCGAGCAGGTTGCTCGCCACCGCGGCCACGAACGAGCCCATGAACACGCCCAGTTCGGGGCCGAGCGTGCTCGCGCCCGCACGGCCCCCGAGGAACGCGGCGATGCACACGCCCACGATGGCCGGGGCGTCGGCGGGCCGCGCGCGCATGAGCACGGTGAAGGCGAGCGGTGCGATCGCAAGCGTGATCCAGACCGCGTCGTCGGGCAGGCCGTTCGGGACCCGCGGCGGCGCGTGACCGAACAGCGACTCCGCCACGCGCCCTCCCAGCGCGACCCCGAATGCCAGCCCCACGAACCGCACGATCGCGCCGGTGAGGCGCGCGGTGCCCGAGACGAGGTGCTGCGAGTTCAACTCCGCCAGTGCGGCCGAGAACGGCAGGCCGGGCAGCAACACCATGAGCCCACCCAGCGTGGCCACGTAGGTCGAGATCGGGAGTCTCGTGGCGGCGGCGGTCACGCCGAACGAGACCACGAACGCGGCCAGCACCTCGAAGAACCGGTTCGCCGCCTCGGGCAGGAGGCCGCTCGCCGCGATGCCGCCCACCAGCATGGCCATCACCGCCGCGGCGCCGATCTCGTGGAAGCCACCGCCCAGGAACAGGCCCGCGGCCCCACCTGCGAGTCCGAACGCGAGCACGGTGATGGTGCGACCCCAGCGCGGCGGTTCGCGATCGAGTGCTTCGAGCGCCTCCAGTCCCGCGCGCGGGGTGAGTCGTCCGGCGAGCACGTCCTCGACGATCGTCTGCGCGCGCCCGATGTGTTCGAGGTGCAGGTTGCCGGGTTCGACGCGCACGAGGAACGTGCGCTGCGCGGCCTGCTCGCCGAACGCCGCGAAGATGCTGGTCGGCGTGGTGAAGAACTGGCCCGCCACGCCGAGTCGCTCGGACGCGTCGCCCAGGGCCTCCTCGATGCGGTGCGAGGGATAGCCGAGCCGGTGCAGCGCGCGTCCCATGCCGAGCAGGAACGCGGTCGCGTCGTCGCCGGCCGGGATCGCGCGGGTCACGCTGCGACCCCGCGCCCGGCGCGCGGCGGCATCAGATGACCTCGAACGACGGCGCCTTCGTGATCGCGCCGCAGGCCAGCGCGCGGTCGTAGAGCAACTGGATGCCGGCACGACCGCGCTCGCCCATGTCGAGCGTGAGGTCGTTGACGTACATGTGCACGAACCGCTTGCCCTGCTGGGTGTCGAGTCCGCGCCCGAACTGCAGCGCGTACGCGATCGCCTCGTCCTCGTGTGCGAACGCCGCCTCGATGCTGCGGCGGAAGCCCACGCTGCACGCCTTCATGAGCTCGGGGCCGAGGTCGCGCCGCACCACGTCGAGTCCGAGCGGCACCGGCAGGTCGTCGCGAGTCTTCCACAGCTCGCCGAAGTCGAGCACCTTGGTGAGTCCCTCGGCGACGTAGGTGAGCTGGCTCTCGTGGATGATGACGCCGGCGTCCACCTCGCCCGCGAGCACCGCACGCGGGATGTCGTCGAACATGACCTCGACCGTCTCCACGTCGGGGCACTCGATGCGCAGCAGCAGCGCCGCGGTGGTGAGCTTGCCGGGGATCGCGACGCGCTTGCCCTTGAGGCTCTCGACCGTGCGCGATTCGCGCGCCACGAGCACGGGCCCGTAGCCCCAGCCGAAGCTGGCCCCGCACGCCAGCACGGCGTAGCGGTCGGCGAGGTGCGCGTAGGCGTGCGCGCTGACCGCGGTGATCTCGAGGTCGGCGTGGTCGAGTGCGCGCCGGTTGAGCGTCTGGATGTCCTGCAGCACGTGCTCGACGCGGCAGCCCTCGATCACGGCCTCGCCGGTGTGGAAGCCGTAGAACATGTAGGCGTCATCGGCGTCGGGGCTGTGGCCGAAGCGGACGGTGCGGAGTTCGGTGGGCGTGGCGGACATGCGCTTCCCCAAGGGGTTCGCGGCGTGGGCCGCGGGGACGGG
>JBJTRI010000065.1:0-27217 GCA_046076045.1 bacterium | reverse complement strand
CTGCGCGTGCTCAACGCGGCGTGGCCCGGCCGCGCGCGCCGCACGCGCGAGGGCACGCCGACGCGTTGGCGCGCCCGAGGTGCCGCCCTGTGCGCGCGCGTCTACGGCGATGCGTACGCCCGCCTGCTGCCGGCGGTGCGCGCGCTGCATCCCGACCTCGCGGTCTGGATGGTCGAGCACGGTTACGGTCGTGTGCTCGCGCGCCCCGGGCTGTCGGTCGCCGACCGCGAACTGGTCACGGTCGCCGCGCTCGCGGCGCTCGGTTGGGAGCGCCAGCTCGTGAGCCACGTGCTCGGAGCCGGTCGGGTGGGGGCGCCGACCCCCGCGGTCGAGGAGGCGCTCGCGATCGGGGAGGCCGCGGGGGACGCCCGGGCCCGGGCCGTCGCGCGCCGGACCCGGACCCGCGCCCGGCGCGCCGCCGGGGCGCGCTAGGGAGGCTCCCGGGCGCACCTCCCGGCCCCGGACCGCATCCCAAGTGCGGCGCGTTGACCCCCTCCGGACCCCCCTCTAGGATGACCCTTCGCATGTCCAAGCCCCGTCGCGAGTTCCCTCGTCCCCCCGGTGCCGGCCGATGTCGTTGACCCGTCGTGCCCTCGCGGTGCGGGCGCGGGTCGCGGCCCGCCCCAGCGTGGCCGGTCTGGGTGACCCGCTCACGCTCGACCTGCTCGCGAACGGGCCGATCGCGCGCGAGCGCGTCGCGGTGGCGTGGGGCGACACGCCCGCGCTGCGCGCCCTCGCCGAGGGCAAGCGCGCCCCGCTCGACCCCGCGCTCGCCGAGGCCATGCGCGCATGGCATCGCCGCCTGGGGGCATCCGAGGCCTCGCTCGCCAACCTCGAACGCCTCGCGCGCGGTGAGGCGGTTGCCGCGGTCGCCGGCCAGCAGCCGGCCCCGCTCGGCGGCCCGCTCTACTCGCTCCACAAGACCGCCGGTACGGTGGGGCTCGCCACCGACGTCACGCGCCGGACCGGAGTGACGTGCGTGCCGTTGTTCTGGATGCACGGCGAGGACTCCGACTTCGCCGAGATCCGCGGTGTCACCGTGGCCGACGCCGAACTGCAGTTGCACGACCACGTGCTCGCCGACGACGCGCACCGCGACGGCGGACTGGTCGGGGACATCGCGCTCGCAGCGCTGCGCGCCACCGGCAACGCCGCGCTCGCGCACTGGGCCGGGTTGCCCGCGCACGGCGAGGTCGAGGAGCTGTGGCGTCGCTCGCTCGCGGTCGCGAACGACCTCGGCGAGGCGGTGAGCGCGCTGTGGCTCGCGCTCTTCGCCGAGCAGGGGTTGGTGGTGGTGGACCCGCGACTGCCCGCGTTCCGCGCCGCCGCGCGTCCCATCGTGGACCGCTACCTCGCGCGCGCCGACGAACTGCACGCCGCCGCGCGCAGCGCCGGGGCGCGCCTCGAGGCGATCGCCGGCCGGCGTGCGCTCACCGACGCCTCGCTCGAGTCGTTCGTGTTCCGCATCGAGGGCGGGGTGCGGCTCAAGGTGTCCGCCGCCGACGCCCGCGCGGCCGGTGCGAGCATGACGCTCTCGCCCAGCGTGGCGCTGCGCCCCGCGGTGCAGGACGGCGTGTTCCCCACCGTGGCCATGGCGTGCGGCCCCGGCGAGATCGCCTACCTGCTCCAGTTGCGCGAGGTCTTCGAGGGTGTGGGGGTGAGGCCGGCCGCACCCGCGGTCCGCTTCGGCGCCACGTGGCTGCCGGCCGCCGCCGTGGAACTGTCCGAGGCCGCCGGGGGCGAGGCTTGGGACCTCGTCACGCACACCGACGCGCTCGTGGCGCGGGTCGCCGAGACGCGCGTGCCCGCCGCGCTCCACGACGCGCTCGCCGCCGCCCGACTCGCCGTGGACCAGTCGCTCGCGCGTCTCGCCGACGAGTCGCGCGCGCTCGACGCGAGCCTGCCGCAGATGATCGAGTCGTCGCGCGGCAAGATGGACTTCCAGGTCTCGCGGCTGGCCGAGGGCGTGCTGGGCAAGGCGCGGGGGCGGCTCGACCGCGAGCGTCCGCTGTGGCGCCGACTGCGCTACGTGCTGCACCCGGGCGACAAGTTGCAGGAGCGTCGCATCGCCTCGCTCGAGCCGGTCGCGCGTCTCGGTGCGGGGTTGGTCGCGGGGCTGTGCGACCTCGCCGCCGAGCACGCCGCGCGCACCGCCGACGGCGAGCACGAGCACCTCCTCCTGGAGTGGTGACCATGGCCCTCGACGCCCTCTTCCTCGGTGCGCACCCCGACGACGTGGAA
This sequence comes from bacterium, assembly GCA_046076045.1. GTDB lineage: Bacteria > Eisenbacteria > RBG-16-71-46 > RBG-16-71-46 > RBG-16-71-46 > JAIOPA01. The sequence goes on along the minus strand of JBJTRI010000065.1, from coordinate 24,976 downwards.
CTCGTCTCGGGCGGACTCGTGGCCCGTCTGTCCTCGCAGGGGCATCGCGTCGGCATCGCCGACCTGACGTGCGGCGAACTCGGCACACGCGGCGACGTGGACGTGCGCGCGCGCGAGGCCGCGGCCGCGGCGCGTGAACTGGGGGCGGCGGTGCGCGTCAACCTGGGGCTGCCCGACGGTGGGATCGACCGCCGCGACCCCGCGCAACTGCGCGCCGTGGTGGAGTGCTTGCGCGCACACCGCCCGGGGTTGGTGGTCGCGCCCGACCGGCACGACGAGCACCCCGACCACGTCGAGGCCTCGCACCTGGTCGCACGCGCGTGCTACCTCGCGGGGCTCGCGCGCTACGACGCGGCCGGGGAGCGGTTCCGCCCGGCGCGGCTCCTGTTCGCGCTCTACCGTTCGGCCACCCCGCCGCACGTGGTGGTGGACGTGAGCGAGGTCTGGGAGCGCCGCATGGCGGCGTTGCGCGCGCACGCCAGTCAGCTCGACCCGGCCGCGGGCCCGCCCACGTACCTCACCGCGCCTGGCTTCCTCGACGGCGTCGAGGCGCGCGCGCGCGCGTGGGGCGCACTCATGGGGGTGCGTCACGCCGAGGGCTATCGCGTGCGCGGCCCGCTCGCGGTGCACGACGCCCGTGCGCTGCTCGCGCACGATCACGGAGGTGGCCATGCCTGAGTCCCGTCCGCGCCGTCGCAAGCCCGCGCGTGCCGCCAAGCCGGTCCGGCGCACGCGTCGCAAGCTGCGCATCGGCATCAGCTGCTACGCGCACTTCGGTGGCAGCGGCGTGGTCGCCTCGGAACTCGGGCGCGAACTGGCTCGCCGCGGTCACGAGGTGCACCTCATCGCGAGCCACCTGCCGTTCCGGCTCCGCAGCTTCGAGCCCAACATCTACTTCCACGAGGCGGTGCCCGCGCACTACCCCGTGTTCGAGGACGCGCCCAGCAACCTCGCGCTCGCGACCAAGATGGTCGAGGTCGCCGAGAACTACTCGCTCGACGTGCTGCACGTGCACTACGCCATGCCGTTCGCGACCAGCGCGTACCTCGCCAGGCAGGTCATGATGCCGCGCCAGATCGGGGTGGTCACCACCTTGCACGGTACGGACATCACGGTGGTGGGGGCGGAGCCGGCGTTCTTCCGCGTCACCCAGTTCTCGATCCAGTCGAGCGACCGCGTCACCGCGGTCTCGCGCTTCCTCAAGGAGCGGGCCGAGGCCACGTTCGGGATCACGAAGCCCATCGAGGTCATCTACAACTTCGTGGACCCGAAGGTGTTCACCCCCCGGAAGGACCACCGCATCCTCGGCGGGCCCGGCACCAAGGTCCTCATGCACGCGTCCAACTTCCGTTCCGTCAAGAACATACCGGTCGTCATCCAAGTGTTCTCCGAAGTCCGCAAGCGCATGCAGGCCAAGCTGGTCATGGTCGGGGACGGCCCGGAGAAGGCCGGGGCCGAGCAGTTGGCGCGCGAGCTCGGGGTCCACCGGGATGTGCTGTTCCTCGGGAATCAGGACCTCATGGAGGAGATGCTCCCGCTGGCCGATGTCTTCCTATTGCCGAGCAGCTCCGAGAGCTTCGGGCTCGTGGCCCTGGAGGCCATGTGCGCCGAGGTCCCCGTGGTGTGCTCGAACGCGGGCGGACTGCCGGAGGTGGTGGAGCACGGGTTCACCGGGTTCCTCCATGACCCGCAGCACGTGGCCGGCCAGACCGCCTCGGTCCTCAAGCTGCTCCAGAACGACACGCTGCGTCGCGCCATGGGGCGGCGTGGGCGCCGGATCGCCATGGAGCGGTTCGGGGCCGAGGAGCAGATCGAGCGCTACGTGAAGGTGTACGAGTCCCTGCGCTAGGGGCGGCGTCGTCGCCGCCTCCGCGGCGCGCAACCGGCCCGTGAGGGCCCGCGAGAGGCACATGCTGGGCAGGACGCGACGGATCGCCGTGATGGCCGAAGGGTGCTTCACGCAGATGGACGCCAAGACCGCGTTGGGCGTGATCCGCTACCGCCCGGACGAGGTGGTGGCGGTCATCGACTCGGTGCGCGCGGGGCGCACCGCGGCCGACTGCGTGGGCGTGGGCGGCAGCATCCCGGTGGTGGCGAGCCTCGAGGAGGCGGCCCGGCACGCGCCCGACACGCTGCTCGTCGGCATCGCGCCGCAGGGCGGTCACCTGCCCGAGTCGTGGCGCCACATCGTGCGCGCCGCGCTCACGCGGGGCTGGGACGTGGTCTCGGGCCTGCACGTCTTCCTGGGCGACGACCCCGAACTCGCCGCGCTCGCGAGCGCGCACGGCTGTGCGATCCACGACGTGCGCCGCCCGCCCGCGGGCCGCCCGATCGCGGCGCGTCGCGTGCTGGCGAGCGACGCGCTGGTGGTGCTCACGGTCGGTACCGACTGCAACGTGGGCAAGATGACGACCGCGCTCGAGCTGCACGCCGAGCTGCGGTCGCGCGGGGTGCGCTCGGCGTTCGTGGCCACCGGTCAGACCGGGATCCTCGTGGCCGACCAGGGCGCGGCGGTGGACGCGGTGACCGCCGACTTCGTGGCGGGCGTGGTCGAGCGCATGGTGCTCGACGCCGCGCGCGACGCCGACGTGGTGCTGGTCGAGGGGCAGGGGGCGATCCATCACCCGGCCTACTCGGGCGTGACCCTCGCGCTCGTGCACGGCGCCTGTCCCGAGGCGCTCATCCTGTGCCATCAGGCGGGCCGCACCCACATGAAGCTGGGCGACGCCGCGCCGGCGCCGCGCCTGCGGCCGCTCGGGCAGATCGTGCGCGACAACGAGCGCGCCGCGGGCTGGGTGCGCCCGGCCTCGGTGCTCGCGCTCTCGCTCAACACCATGCTGCTCGACGAGGCCGAGGCTCGGCGCGCGCTGGAGAGCGCGCAGCAGTTCACCGGCCTGCCCACCGTGGACCCGGTCCGCTTCGGGGCCGAGACGGTGGCGACCGAGATCGTGCGCCGCCTCGACGAGCGCAAGCGCGGCGGCCCCGCCGAGGGTTAGACTCGCACGGCCGTTCCCCCCGCACCCTCCCGGAGGACCCCCGGATGCGTCTCCAGCACCGACCGCTCGAGCTGCACACGATCTTCGAGTTCCGCATCGCGCACGGCGCGAAGCGCGCCCACGTCAACACGCTCGTCACGATCGAGCACGACGGCGTGGTCGGCGTGGGCGAGGCCGCGCCCTCGCACTACTACGGCGAGACGACCGAGCTGGTGCAGGCCGCGCTCGACGCGTGGGCGCCGCACCTCGGCGACGACCCGTTCGCGCTCGACGCCATCACGGCGCGCCTCGACGGCGTGCTGCAGGGCAACACCGCGGCGCGTGCCGGGCTCGAGACGGCGCTGCACGACTGGATCGGCAAGCGGCTGGGGCAGCCGGTGTGGCGCCTGTTCGGGCTCGACCCCTCGCGCACGCCGTTGTCGTGCGTCACGCTCGGCATGGCCGACCGGGCCGAGATGGAGCGCAAGCTCGAGACCGTCCGCGACTTCCCCATGATCAAGGTGAAGCTCGGCGGTCCCGGCGACGTCGAGAACCTGCGCCGCATCCGCGAGCGCTACACGGGCAAGCTGCAGGTGGACGCCAACACGGCGTGGAACGCCGCCGACGCCGTGCGCGTACTGCGCCTCATCGAGCCGCTCGGCATCGAGCTGGTGGAGCAGCCCGTGCCGCGCGGCGACCTCGACGGCCTGCGCTGGGTGCGCGAGCGCAGCCCCATCCCGGTGTTCGCGGACGAGAGCGCGCACTCGCTGCACGACATCGGCCTGCTCGCGGGCCGCGTGGACGGCGTGAACCTCAAGCTCATGAAGACCGGCGGGCTGCGCGAGATGCGCCGCATGATCGAGGCGGCCCGCGCGCACGGCATGAAGGTCATGCTCGGGTCCATGGTGGAGTCGAGCCTCGCGCTCTCGGCGGCCGCGCAGTTGGCGCCGCTCGTGGACTACCTCGACCTCGACGGCCACTGGCTGCTCAAGGACGACCCGTTCGACGGCGCGCCGGGCGAGCGCGGTCTCATCCGCCTCAGCGACCGTCCGGGGCTGGGCGCGATCCCCACGGGGGCCTCGACGCGATGAGTCCCCGGCTGCGCGCCTACGTCGGGGCCACCGTCCTCATGGCGGTGGGCGCGTTGGCGTGGGTGTGGCCGGGGCCCGTGGCCGGGCTGTGGGGCCACTACCTCGCGTGGGCGGCGCTCTGCCTCGTCTCCGAGACCATGTGGGTGCGGTCGCTGGCCGGCACCTCGACGTGGAGTCTGGCGGCGACCACCGGGCTCGCGAGCGTGGTGCTGTGGGGCACCGGGCCGGGCATGTGGGTGTCGGCGCTCTCCACGCTCGTGGGCGACCTCGTCGTGCAGCGCAAGCCGTGGGTGAGGGCGGCGTTCAACACCAGCCAGATCGCGCTCGCCACCGGGCTCGGTGCGCTGCTGTTCGAGTGGCTCGGCGGGCACGTCGCGTTCGGTGTGGACCGCGCGGGCGGCCTGGTGGGCAGGCCCGACGTTCCCGCGCTGCCCATCCCGTTCCTCGGGCTCGTGCTCGGCTACTGGGCGGTGAACCGCGCCATGGTGGCGCTCGCGGTGGCGTGGTCGTCGGACCGCGGTTGGTGGCCGACGCTGCGCGAGGACTGGTTGTACAAGGCGCGGCTCGAACTCGACGCGGCCTCGTTCCTGCTCACGCCGCTCATGGTGATCTCGTACGCCACGGTGGGCTACCCGGGCGTCGTGCTGTTCTTCGCACCGCTCTTCATGCTGCTGCAGTCCGAGCGCCGCTACGTCGAGCTCAAGCGCGCCGAGGCCGTGAACCTGCGCAACGCGCGGTTCGCCGCCAAGGGCGAACTCGCCGCCGGCATCGGGCACGAGCTCAACAACCAGTTGGTCGCGATCAGCGGCCGCGCCCAGATGCTGCTGCGCGACGCCGAGCGCCAGTCGTTCGACCAGGCCCCGCGTCACGCGCAGATCATCCTTGACCAGAGCAAGCGCATGGGCGCGCTGGCCAAGGGCCTCATGGACTACACCCGCAGCTCGGTGAACCTCGAGCCCATGGACCTCAACACGCTGCTCTCGGGCACCATGGAGTTCGTGCGCAGCGACAAGCGCTTCCGCGGTGTCGAGTGGGAGGTCGAGCTGGACCCCGCGGTGCCGCAGTTGCGCGGCGACTCGGGCCAGATCCAGGGCGTGTTCATCAACCTGTTCGTGAACGCCGCCGACGCCATGGACGGGCAGGAGGGCCGCCGCGCGATCCGCGTGCGCACGCGGCACGACGCGCGCGCCGGCACGGTCGAGACCGTGGTCGAGGACACCGGGCCGGGCATCCGCCGCGAGCACCTGCCGCGAATGTTCGAGTTCATGTTCACCACCAAGCCCGACGGTCACGGCTTCGGGCTCTCGACCTCGTACCGCACGATCGAGAACCATCGCGGCCGCATGACGGTCGAGAGCGAGCCCGGGCAGGGCGCTCGTTTCACCGTGACGCTGCCGGTCACGGGCCCGGGGAGCGCGACCTGAGCCCCGGCCCGTCGGCCACCTCGGCGGTGGTCGCCCGCGTGGACTTCGGCGGTGTGCGGTTGCTCACCGACGACGGCGTGACGTTCGAGGCCACCGTGCCGGGCCGCCTGCGCGGGGCGCGCAAGGCGCTCGGCAACGCGGTCGTCACCGGCGACCGCGTGCGCGTGGGCTGGGAGGGCGACCGTGCCGTGGTCGAGGGCGTGGAGCCGCGCCGCAACGCGTTCTCGCGGCGCGCGGCCGGCGAGCGCGACGACGAGCAGGTCGTGGCCGCGAACCTCGACGAGGTCGTGATCGTGACCGCGCTCCACCGGCCCGACTTCAAGCACGGTCTGGTGGACCGCGTCCTCGTGCAGGCCGAGCGCGCGGGGATCGCGGCCCGGCTCGTGCTCAACAAGGTCGACCTCGATGAGGGCGACGAGGCGGCGGCCATCCTCGCCGAGTACGCGCACGCCGGGGTCGCGGGCCACGCGACCTGTGCGCTCACGGGGCGCGGCGTCGAGGAGTTGCGTGCCCGCTGCGAGGGCCGCCGCACGTTGTTCGTGGGCCACTCGGGCGTGGGCAAGAGCACGCTGCTGCACGCACTCATGCCGCACGAGACCATCGCGCAGGGCGAGGTCAACGAGGTCACCGGCAAGGGGCGGCACACGACCACGGCCGCCGTGCTCTACCGGCCGCGCACCGGCACCGAGGCGATCGACACCCCGGGCGTGCGGGCGTTCGCGCTCTGGGACGTGGATGCGGCCGACCTCGCGCGGTATTACCCTGACCTGCGGCCTCATCTCGGGGGCTGTCGGTTCGGCGACTGCCGCCACGACCGCGAGCCCGGTTGCGCCGTGCGCGCCGCCGTGGATCGCGGCGAGGTGGACGCGCGGCGGTTCGCCCACTACTGCAAGTTGCGCGACGAGTTGGCCGAGGGTTCGCACTGAGCGGCCGTCGTCGTGAGGGGGATGCCTTGACCTCGCCGTTCCAGCCCGCGCTCACGCACCTCGAGTGCTTCGATTGCCACGCGACCTGCGACCTGTCGCAGCCGCGCTCGACCTGTCCGGCCTGCGGCCGACCGCTGGTCGCGCGCTACGACCTCGAGCGCGTGCGCGCCACGGTGCCGCGCGACGCGCTCGGGCGCTTCGGCACCGACCTGTGGCGCTACCGCGCCGTGCTGCCGTTCGCCCCGACGTTCCCGGCCGTGCGCATGGGCGAGGGCGGCACGCCGCTCATGCCGCTGCACCGGATGGCCGAGGGACTCGGGCTGGGCGAGTTGTGGATGAAGGAGGAGAGCCCCAACCCCACGCAGTCGTTCAAGGCGCGCGGGCTCGTGATGGCGGTGAACGGCGCCGTCGCGTGGGGCCGACGCGGCATCGCCCTGCCGTCGGCCGGCAACGCGGGTAGCGCCGCAGCGGCCTACGCCGCGGCCGCCGGGCTGCCGTGCCGCGTCGCGATCCCCGACGACACGCCCGAGCCGTTCGTGCTCGAACTCGCGGCGTTCGGGGCCGAGGTGCGCTTGGTGCGCGGCACCATCGCCGACTGCGGCAAGGTGGTCGCCGAGTGGGCCCCCGCGCCGGAGTGGTGGAACGTCGCCACGTTCAAGGAGCCGTTCCGGCTCGAGGGCAAGAAGACGCTCGGCTACGAGATCGCCGAGCAGCTCGGGTGGCGCCTGCCCGACGTGATCCTGTACCCGACCGGCGGCGGTACCGGTTTGGTGGGCATGGCCAAGGCGTTCGACGAGATGGAGGCCCTCGGCTGGATCGGCTCCGTGCGACCGCGCCTGGTCGCGGTGCAGGTCGCCGGCTGCGCGCCGGTGGTGCGCGCCTACGAGGCCGGCGCGACGCGCGCCGAGCCGTGGGTGGACGCGCACACCGTGGCCAGCGGGCTGCGCGTGCCGTCGCCGTTCGCCGACTCGCTCATCCTCGACGCGGTGCGGCGCACGAACGGCACCGCGGTCGCGGTGAGCGAGGAGGAGATGCTCGACGGCATGACCGAGCTGTCGGCGGCCGAGGGCGTGTTCGTGTGCCCCGAGGGCGGGGCCACGCTCGCCGCGCTGCACCAGTTGCTGCGCAGCGGCGAGGTCTCGCCGCGCGACCGCGTGGTGCTGTACGACACGGGCAGCGGGCACAAGTACCCCGAGGCCTGGCGGGCCGCACTCGCGCGCCGGACCGCGGCCGCACGCACGGACGCTTGAGTCGTCACGGGGCCACGGCCCCGCACACATGGAGGGACGCATGGCACGGGTGACGTTCGAGGTGCGGTTGCCGGTCCCGGCGGCCGAGGCGTTCGCGTGGCACGAGCGCCCGGGCGCGTTCGAGCGTCTGTCGCCGCCGTGGCAGCGCGTGCGCGTGGTCGAGCGCGAGGGCGGGATCCGCGACGGCGCGCGCGTGACGCTGGACCTCGGGTTCCCCGCCGGGCGCTGGCGGCTCGAGCACCACGACTACCGGGCGGGCGAGGTGTTCCACGACCGGCAACTCGCGGGCCCGTTCGCCTCGTACGAGCACGCCCACCGCTTCCGTGACGACGGCGCCTCGAGCGTGCTCTCGGACTCGCTGCGCTTCGAGTTGCCGTTCGCGCCACTGTCGCTGCCCGCCGAGGCGTTCGTGCGCGACGAGTTCGCGCGCCTGTTCGCATGGCGTCACCGCGTGACGCGGTTCGACCTCGAACGCGTCGCGGCGCGCCGCACGCCGTGCCTCGCGATCGGCGTCACCGGCGCGAGCGGCAGCATCGGCCGCGAGCTGTGCGCGTTCCTCTCCACGCAGGGGCACCGCGTGGTGCGGTTCGTGCGCGGGCGGGCCGCGGGCGCCGACGAGGTCGCGTGGGACCCGGCGCGCGGCACGCTCGACCCCGAGCACCTGCGCGGGCTCGACGCCGTCGTCCACCTCGCGGGGGCGGGCATCGCCGACGCGCCATGGAGCGCGGAGCGCAAGCGCGTGCTCGTGGAGAGTCGCGTCGCCTCCACCGCGCTGCTCGCGCGCGCCATGGCCGCGGCGGGGCCGGGCGGGCCGCGCACGCTCGTCTCGACCTCGGCGATCGGGCTCTACGGCGACCGCGGCGACGAGAAGCTCACCGAGTCGAGCCCGCCGGGCGAGGGGTTCCTCGCCGGGCTCGCGCGCGAGTGGGAGGGCGCGGCCGAGCCCGCACGCCAGGCCGGCCTCCGCGTCGTGCACCCGCGCATCGGCATCGTGCTGTGGCCGCAGTCGGGCGCACTCGAGAAGCTGGCGCTGCCGTTCCTGTTCGGGGCGGGCGGCCCGCTCGGCGACGGTCGCGCATGGTGGAGCTGGATCACGCTGCACGACCTGCTCGACTCGCTGCTGTGGGCGGTCGAGGACGAGCGCGCGCAGGGGGCGTTCAACGCCGTCGCGCCGCGGCCCGTGCGCCAGCGCGACCTCGCGCGCGCGCTCGGACGCGTGTTGCAGCGGCCCGCACTGGCCCCGGCCCCCGCGTTCGCACTGCGCACGATCCTCGGGCGCGAGCAGGCCGACGAGATGCTGCTCTCGAGCCAGCACGTGTTGCCGTGGGTGCTCGAGGCGGCCGGGTTCGCGTGGCGCGACCCCGAGCTCGAACCGGCGCTCGCCGCGCTCTACGGTCGGCCCCGCCTGCGCGCACTCGGCACGCCGTGAGCGGGCCGGCGCGCGTTGGGGTATCGTCGCTGACATGACCCCCGCGCTCCGGTTCGACCAGGTCGTGAAGGAGTTCCCGCTCGGCGAGCAGCGCGTGCGCGCCCTCGACGGGTTGTCGCTCACCATCCCGCCGGGCGGCTTCACCGCCATCGTGGGGCGCAGCGGCTCGGGCAAGAGCACGCTGCTCAACCTCGCCGCCGGGATCGACGCCCCGAGCGCGGGCGAGGTCTGGGTCGAGGGTCGCGCGCTCTCGACGCTCGACGACGACGCGCTCACGCGGCTGCGCCGCGAGCGCGTGGGCGTGGTGTACCAGTTCTTCCACCTGCTGCCGACCCTCGACGTGCGCGAGAACGTGGCGCTGCCGTTGCTGCTCGAGGGGCGGCCCGAGCGGTCGGCGCTCGAGCGCGCCGACGCGCTGCTCGCCGAGGTCGGCATGAGCGCGCGCGCCACGGCACGCCCGCACACGCTCTCGGGCGGCGAGATGCAGCGCGCCGCGGTCGCGCGCGCGCTCGTGCACGAGCCCGCGCTGGTGCTCGCCGATGAACCCACCGGCAACCTCGACAGCCGCGCCGCGGTGCAGGTCGTGGAACTGCTCGCCGACCTCGTGCGTCGCCACGGCTCGACGCTCGTCATGGTGACGCACAGCCGCGAGGCGGCCGAGGCCGCCGATCGCGTGGTGACGCTGTCCGACGGTCGCGTGGTGTCCGACACCGCGGCGCCGGGGTCCGGCGCGTGATCGCACTGCTGCGCGTGCTGCTGCTGCGCCGTCTGGCGCGCGACCGCGTGCGCGTGGCGCTCACCGTGCTCGGCGTCGCACTGGGCGTGAGCGTGTTCGTGGCGATCCGACTCGCCAGCCGTTCGGCGCTCGCGGGCTTCGGCGACACGGTCGAGGCGGTGACCGGGCGCGCCAACCTGCAGGTGGCGGCCTCGGCCGACGGACTCGACGAGCGGCTCTACGTGCGCATCCGACGCGAGCCGGGGGTGGAGGCGGCGGCGCCGGTGGTCGAGGTCAACGCGCTCGCGCACGCCGGCCCGCCGCGGGCGGTGGCCGCGGGCGACCCGGCGGCGTTCGACGAGACGCTCATGGTGCTCGGGCTCGACCCGTTCGCCGAGGGCCCGTTCGCGCGCCTCGCCGACGAACCCGACTCGCTCGACCGCGAGGGACTGCTCGCGCTGCTCGCGCGCCCCGCCACGGTGGCCATCACGCGCACGCTCGCCACGCGCCACGGTCTGGCCCCGGGCGACACGCTCACCGTGCTCGCCTCGGGCGCGCCGCGGGCGCTCGAGGTGGTGACGGTGCTCGGCAGCGAGGCGCTGCAGCAGGCGTTGGGTGGCAACGTCGTGCTGGCCGACCTCGCGACCGTGCAGGAGGTGTTCGCGCGCGGTGGGCGCCTCGACCGCGTGGACCTGATCGTGCCCGAGCGCGAACTCGAGCGCGTGCGGGCGTCGCTCACCGCGTGGCTGCCCGCGGGGGCGCGCGCCGAGCGCCCGATCGCACGCACGCAGCAGGTCGAGAACCTCGTGCGCGCGTTCGCGCTCAACCTGCTCGCGCTCTCGTTCATCGCGGTGTTCGTGAGCACGTTCCTCATCTTCAACGCGGTCGCGCTCGCGGTCGTGCGCCAGCGCCGCGACATCGGCGTGTTGCGCGCCCTCGGGTTGTCGCGCGGCCGGGTGGCGGGGTTGTTCCTCACCGAGGGGCTGCTGCTCGGGCTCACCGGGGGCGTGCTGGGAGCGGTGCTGGGCTCGGTCGGGGCGTGGTTCGCGCTCGCACAGGTCGGGCGCACGCTGAGTTCGCTCTACCTCGTGGCCCAGACCACGCGGCTGTGGGTCGAGCCCGCCACACTGCTCGCGGGCGTGGCCATCGGCGTGGGCTCGGCGCTGCTCTCGGCGCTCGCCCCGGCGCTCGAGGCGGCGAGCACGCCGCCCGGGGCCACGCTGCGCGAGGGCTCGCGCATCGAGGCGCGCTCGCCCCGCTACGGGGCGATCGGGCTCGCCGGACTCGCGGTGCTCGCGGTCGCGGGTGCGGTCGCGGCCTGGACGATCGCCGCCCGCCAGCCGCTCGGCGGGTTCGCGGCCGCGTTCCTCGTGCTGGCGGGCTTCTCGCTGCTCGCGCCGCTGTGGACGCTCGCGGCCGAGCGCGTCGCCTCGCCGATCGCCCGCCGCTTCGGGATCGCGGCCGCGCTCGGGGCACGCGCGCTGCGCGAGAACGCGGCGCGCGCGAGCGTCGTGATCGCCGCCATCATGGTGGCGGTCGGCATGCTGGTCGCGCTCACCGTGATGGTGGGCAGCTTCCGGCTCACCGTGGACACGTGGATCACGCAGACCATCCGCGGTGACCTGTACGTGGAGCCCGTCGGGCACCAGACCAGCCAGCGCGCGACCGCGCTGCCGCGCGCGCTCGTCGAGGGCGCCGCCCGGCTGCCGGGCGTGGCGATGGTGGACACCTACCGTGGCAGCGCCATGACCGTGAACGGTCGGATCGCGAGCGTCGTGGGGGTGGAGTTCGCGGTCCAGGAGCGGCGCGGCCAGTTGTCGTTCGTCGGTGGCGGGGACTCGCGCGCGGCACTCGAGCGCGCGCGGCTCGGTGGCGGGGTGATCGTCACCGAGAGCTTCGCGCACCGGCACCGCGTCCGCACCGGCGACACGCTCGCGCTCCCCACGCCGACGGGCGAGGCCCGCGTGCGCATCGAGGGCGTGTCGTACGACTACAGCACCGACGCCGGCGCGGTGCTCATGGACCGTTCGCTCTACGCGCGGCTGTGGAACGACGACCGCACGCAGAGCCTCGCGCTCTACCTCGAACCCGGGGCCTCGTCCGACTCAGTGCGCGCGGCGTTCCTGCGGCTGGCGGGGCCCGGCCTGCTCCTGCACGTGACGCCCAACCAGGCGTTGCGGCAGCGCGTGCTCGAGGTGTTCGACGAGACGTTCCGCATCACGTGGGTGCTGCAGACCATCGCGGTCGTGGTCTCGGTGCTGGGCGTGATCAGCACGCTCACCACGCTCGTGCTGCAGCGCCGCCGCGAACTCGCGGTGCTGCGCGCCGCCGGGGCGCGCCGGTCGCAGGTGCGCACGCTCGTGCTGGTCGAGAGCGGCGTCCTCGGGGCGGCCGGCGCGCTGCTCGGGTGCGTGGCCGGGTTCGCGCTGGCGCTCCTGCTCGTGCACGTCATCAACCGCGAGTTCTTCGGGTGGAGCATCCAGCTCATGGTCGATCCCGCGGTGTTCGTGCGCGCGGTCGTGCTCATGACCGTCACCGCCACGCTCGCCGGGCTCGTGCCGGCGCGCCTCGCCACCGCCCGCGACACCGCGGGCGCGCTGAGGGTCGAGTGAGGTCCGTGCGCGCGGCCGTGACCGCGCTGCTCGCGCTGCTCGCCCTCGTCGCGGCGGCCCCGGCCGGACCGCTCACCGACGAGGACGGCTTCCGGCTCGCGGTGCCGCCCTACGCGTTCACGTTCCCGCAGGACCATGCGGCGCACCCGTCGTTCCGCATCGAGTGGTGGTACTACACCGGTCACCTGCGCGCGGGGGGGCGCCGGTTCGGCTACGAGTTGACGTTCTTCCGCGTGGCGCTGCCGCCCGCAGCCCCCGGGGGCTCGGCGTGGCGGGCGCGCCACCTCATCTTCCGCCACATGGCGCTCACCGACGAGCGCGGGCGGCGGTTCCTCGACGACGAGCGCTCGGAGCGGCAGGCCCTCGACCTCGCGGGCGCCGACAGCACGCGCTACCTCGTGTGGATCGGCGACGACCACGTGGGGCTCGAGGCCGATCGCGTCACCCACCGGCTGTTGGCGCGCTCGAACGCGTTCACGCTCGACCTGCGCGCGATCCCGCGCAAGCCGCCGGTGATCCACGGGGCGGGCGGGGTGAGCCAGAAGTCGGCGGGGGTGGGCAACGCCTCGCACTACTACTCGCTCACGCGGCTCGAGACGAGCGGCCGGCTGGTGCTGGACGGCGACACGCTCGCGGTCGAGGGCATGTCGTGGATGGACCACGAGTTCTCGAGTGACCGCATGCGCGGCACGCACACGGGCTGGGACTGGTTCAGCCTGCAGCTCGCCGACGGCCGCGACCTCATGCTCTACCGTCTGCGCCAGCGCGACGGCGGGATCGAGCCGCTGTCGTCGGGCACCGTGGTCGAGGCCGACGGCCGCACGCGCACGCTGCGGCTCGCCGACTTCGACATCCGGGCCACGGGCTCGTGGACGAGCCCGCGCACGGGTGGGCGCTACCCGAGCGGCTGGGTGGTGCGCGTGCCGGGCGAGCGACTCGAGATGCGGTTGGAACCCGTGCTGCTCGACCAGGAGTTGTTCGTGCGCGGCATGGGTGGCATCGCCTACTGGGAGGGGGCGGTGCGCGTCACCGGCACCGCCGACGGCCGGCCCGTGACGGGCGACGGCTACGTGGAGCTCACCGGGTACGCGGGCCGCTCGCCCTTCTAGCGCCCGGTGGACGGTGCGCGCCGGGTTCGCGTAGGCTCGCGCCCATGCGCCCCCTTCGCCAGTTCCTCGCGATCGCCGCGCTCGTCGCGGCCGTTCCCGGTTGCAGTGCCGGTCCCGAACTCGAGCCCGTCCCGCCGCCGAGCCGCGAACCCGCGCCCGAGCGCACGGTGCTCGGCGCGGTGACGAGCGCCGCCGACTCGGTGGGTGCCGTGCCGGGCTCGTCCGACGCGCTGTTCGTCTACCGCTTCCGCATGACCTCGCCCGGCGGTTCGGCCGGCTTCGCGTTCCGCGACCGCGACCTGTCGTTCTCGTTCCGGCCGTCGCCGAACGCGCTCTACTTCCAGGTCGAGAACCTGCAGGGGCGCCCGGTGCAGATCGACTGGGACCGCTCCGAGTTCGTGGACCCGAACGGGCGCACGGGTAAGGTGGGGCACAACACGACGCGCTGGCGCGACCGGTTCAACGTGCAGGCGTACACCATGGTGCCGCCGCAGCAGCGCTACAGCGACTACGTGTTCGCGCTCGACGACCTGCTCGATCCCGGCTCGACACTCGAGACGCAGTTGCGCCGCCCGCTGCTGCCCGAGGACACGAGCGCGCCCACGTACTCCGGCAAGTCGTTCGGTGTGGACCTGGTCTTCCTCGTCGAGAACCAGCCGCGCACCTACAGCTTCCGGTTCCAGGTCCAGAGCGTCATCCCGCGTTGACGCCCGCATCGCGGCCCTCGGACGCGCGTCCTGCGCGGGGGAGGGCGCGAGGAGTGGGGAGCGCGGCGCTCGCGGCGCTCGCGTGGGTCACGGCCACGCTCGGCGTGACCCCGGTGCGCGCGCTGGAGCTGCAGTCGCCGCGCTGGTCGCGGTCCCGCATGGAGGCCGCGCGCGCCGACGCCGCGCCGTTCCTGTTCGTGTACGGCACGCAGGCCGCCTCCGCCACGCCCGTGCTGCGCGCGCAGGCGCTGCGCGTGGCGAGGCGCGCGTTCGGCGCCGACTCGACGCGCGTGCTCGCCGACCGCGACGTGGACGAGGCGAGGCTCGCGGCCGGGCCGGTGTTCCTGTTCGGCGGCCCTGCCGAGAACGCGTGGACGCGTCGCCTCGCGCCCGCCCTGCCGGTGCGCTTCGAGCCGCGCGGGTTCCGCTGGCAGGGCCGGCTCTACGATGCGCCCGAGGACGCGATCCAGTTGTCGTGGCCCCACCCGCTCGCACCCGAGCGCTTCCTGCTGTTGCTCGCGGGCAACACGCCCGCCGCGACCGCGCCTCGCGGTGGGTTCCTCGACGGCGACGACGACTGGCGCATCGTGCGCGCCGATGGGCTCGCGCGCAGCGGGCGGTTCGCGCACGACGGCGGCAAGCCGTGGCGCTACGAGGCCGCGCTCGACCGCGATCGCGAGGCCGAGCGGGCGCGCTACGAGCGTGCGCTGCGCGACGTGCCGGCCCGCGCGCTGCGCATCCGCGCCGCCGAGCGCGTCGGCGATGCGGCCGCGGTGGCCGCGGCGGCCGACGCGCTGCTCGAGCGCATGGCCGACGAGGGTTGGGCCGCGCCCCCGGCGGCCACCCGCCCGGTGCTGGTGCTGCACCCGTCACTCGAGGAGAAGGGGCGACAGACGCGCGTCACGCGCCCCGAGCATCTGGCGGATGCCACGACCGCGCATCTCGCGCGTCCGTTCGGACGCACGACGCCCGACCTGTGGAGCGTGGCCGTGCTGCGCCTGCGGCAGGGCGGGGCGGTCGAGGGCTCGCGCTTCCTCGTGCCCGCGGCGGTGCGCTTCGCGGGCCGGTTCGAGGGCGAGCCGCTCGAGACCGCGATCGCGCGTCTCTACGCGGGTGGGCTGCTGCCGACCGCGGCCGATGCCGCCACGCGCGATGCGCGTTGGCGCTCGCCGCTCGTGCGCGTGCCGGCGCGGGCGCTGCTCTTGGACGCCGTTCTCGCGAGCGCGCCACCGAACGGTCGCGTCGCGGCACTCGCGGCACTCCTGCGCCGCGACCCGCCGGGGACGCTCGACAGTCTCGCCCGCGCGGTCGGGGTGCCCGCCTCGGCCATCGCCTCGCGCTACCGCGCCCTCGCCGAGGAGCGGGCGCGCAGCGGGCGGCGTGCACTCGTGCTCGACCGGCGGGCGCCGTGGCGGCCGACCGACGGCTTCCAGCGAGGCGTCTGCCTGGCGCACGAGGTCGGGCTCGAGCGCGGCTACCTGTCGGCCGAGTGCGCACGGCAACTCGCGCGCCTCCGCGAGTCGGGGGCCAACACGGTCTCGCTCACGCCGTTCGCGTGGTTGTTCGACGTGCGCGAGGGGGCGATGGGGAACAGCACCGACGCCGGCCCCGATGGCGAGAGCGACGAGGCGCTGGTCGAGGCCGCGGCGCGGGCCCGTGCCGCGGGGCTTCGGGTTTGGCTCAAGCCGCACCTGTGGACGCGCGGCTGGTCGGGCGACCTGTCGTTCACGCCCACGGGGTGGGCGCGCTTCCTCGACGCGTGGGAGGAGCACGCCCTGCACTGGGCGCTGCTCGCCGAGCGCGAGCGCATGGACGGGTTCATGGTCGGGCACGAGCTCGCGAGCGCGACCGCGGCCGACCCGGCGCGCTTCCGCGCCCTCGTGGGACGGGTGCGGCGCGTCTACGGTGGGCTCGTCTCGTACGTCGCGAACTGGGACGAGGTCGAGCGCATCCCGTTCTGGGACGCGCTCGACCTCGTCTCGGTGTCGCTTTACACGCCGCTCGCCGAGACGCCCACGCGCGACGCGGCCACGCTCCGCGCAGGCGCAACGCGCGCGCTCGCTGCGCTCGAGCCCGTCGCGAGGCGCGCGGGGAGGCCGGTGCTCATCGCCGAACTCGGGTTCGCACCGAGCGCGGGCGCGGCGGTGCGGCCGTGGGAGTCGGGCGACGGCCCCGAGGACCTCGAGAGCCAGCGCGCGTGTCTCGCGGCGGTGGTCGCTGCGAGCGAGCCGTTCGAGTGGATCGCGGGGGTCCACTTCTGGAAGTGGGGCAGCACGGCGCGTCATGGGGGCGACCCGTTCGACCCGCGGGGCCGTCCGGCCGGAACCGTGGTGACAGACGCGCTCCGCATCTGGCAAGGTCGCCCGGTGCGAGTCCCCGCGCCGCTCCCGTCGGCGCGCACATCCCCCGGAGGTCGACGATGAAGCAGGAAGGCGCTCGACCCGCTTCAGGCAGCGATCCGCTCGCGCGCGCGCTCGACGCGCTGGAGCGCGTCGGCAACCGCCTGCCCGACCCGATCACGCTGTTCGTGCTGTTGGCGGCGGCGGTGGTGGCGGCCTCGGTCGTGGCTGCGCAACTCGGCGTGCACGTGCTGCACCCCAAGGACGGCAGCCTGGTCGCTGCGGTGAGCCTGCTCACGCGCGAGAACGTGCAGCGCATGTTCACCGACGCGGTCCGCAACTTCACCGGGTTCGCGCCGCTCGGGCTCGTGCTCGCGACCATGATCGGCATGGGGGTCGCCGAGGGCAGCGGTCTGGTGGCGGCGGCGTTACGCGCGTTCGTGACCAATATCCCGCGCGCCTTCCTCACGGCCGCGATCGTGCTCACCGGCGTCAACGGCAACATCGCCGCCGATGCCGGCATCGTGGTGCTACCGCCGCTCGCCGCACTCCTGTTCGCCGCCGCCGGTCGGCATCCCGTGGCGGGCATCGCGGCCGCGTTCGCGGGTGTGGCGGGCGGCTTCAGCGCCAACTTCCTGCCCAGCTCGCTCGACGCGCTACTCGCCGGGCTGTCGCAGAGCGCGCTCGACGCCAGCAAGCTCGCACCCGGCTACACGGTGCAGATCCTCGGCAACTGGTACTTCCTCATGGCCTCGACCCTGCTCATCACCGCGGTGGGCACGTGGATCACCGACCGCGTCGTGGAGCCCCGCTTGGGGCCGTGGCGGGGGCAGGCGGAGTCGTTCGAGGTCTCGGGGCCCAAGGAGCGGCAGGGACTGGTCGCCGCAGGGCTCACCGCACTCGCGTTCCTCGCGCTCACCCTGTGGCTGGTGATCGGGCCGGGGGCGCCGCTCCGTCTGCCCGGGGTCTCGGGCACCGATGCGCTCAAGCCGTTCTTCGACAGCATCGTGGTGCTGGTGATGCTGCTGTTCCTGTTCCCCGGCATCGTGTACGGCGTCGTGACGGGCTCGGTCCGCAACGACCGCGACCTCGCACGCATGGCGGGGCAGGCCATGTCCACGATGGGCACCTACATCGTGCTCGCGTTCGTGGCGGCGCAGTTCGTCAACTGGTTCGCGTGGTCGAACCTCGCCACCATCCTGGCCGTCAACGGCGCCCAACTGCTGCGTGCGATGCACCTGGACGGCGCCCCGCTCATGGTGGGGTTGGTGTTCGTGACCGCGTTCCTCAACCTGTTCACGAGCTCGGCATCGGCCAAGTGGGCCACGTTCGCGCCGGTCTTCGTGCCCATGTTCCTGCTGCTCGGCTTCTCGCCCGAGGGCACGCAGATCATCTACCGCATCGGCGACTCCGCGACGAACATCGTGACGCCGCTGCTGCCCTACATGCCGTTCATCCTCACCTTCATCAAGCGCTACGACCCCGAGGCGGGCATGGGCACGCTCATCGCCATGATGGTGCCGTACTCGGTCGCGTTCCTGGTGGCGTGGACCCTGCTGTTGCTGGTGTGGAGCGGTTTCGGCTGGCCCATCGGGCCCGGCGTCTTCCTGCGCATGCCCTGAGGCCGCCTCGCGGCGGGCCCTCCGGACTCGGTCCGGGGTCGGGTCGCCCGCGAGCGCCGACGGTGGGCGCGCATCCGAGCGCTCGGGGGGCGAAACGCGACGCCCCCCGCGGGCGTGAGCCTCGCCGGGGGCGTCGTGGTGCGGTGACGGGGCGGTCTAGCGGTAGTGCGACTTCACCGCACCCCACGTGCTGTGGCGCACCGGGGTCACCATGCAGCAGTCGTCGTCGCTGTCGAACTTCGCGGCGCCCAGGATCACCGTGGCCCCGTTCGCCAGCACCAGACGCAGCGCGCGGTGCTCGTAGTCGTCGTCGTCGCAGTCGTCGTCCACCTCGTCCTCGTCCTCGTCATCGCCGTGGTAGCTGCTACCGCGCTTGGACTCGTTGAGGATGAGCATCGCGCCGGGGACGGAGACGGTCTGGTTGGGACGGCCGGTGACGATCACGGGACGGCCGGCGAACGTGAGCCCCGCGAACGACGACGGCAGCATGTCCTTGTCGTAGGCCCGGCAGCAGGTGTCGTCGTCGGCCGACTCCATGTGCACCCAGGTGACCTCGTACGGCGTGCCCTTGAGGATCCAGCCCGAGGCGAGCTTGCTACGGCTCACGCCGCGGCAGCGGTCACCCGAGGACTCGCTCTCGACGAAGTCCACGCGCAGGGCGGTGCCGTGCGAGATGCCGGCGCGCTGCGAGGTGAGACGGCCGCCACGCACCGGGTCGAGGCGCCCCGTGTTGCCGTAGGTGACGGCGTTGAGGCCGTACGACGGCAGGTTGGCGTAGACGGCGTAGGCGCGACCCTTCACGTCGGCGAGGGCCGTGGTCTGCGCGGCGGCGGACAGCAGGACCACGAGGGTCAGGACGAGTCGGACGGGCAGGGACCGATCCACAGCGACCTCCGGCGACCGCGGTCCTTCCCGGACCATGGCCGCTCGCACTCCGACCGTGGACACACGGCCGGTGGGTTCTCCCGGGGGGAGGGAGCTCCGTGAACACTCGGAGAGCCCCTCGGGGACCGCGAGGAGGGCGTGGGCGAAGTGGGGGCGTGGCGGGCGCCGAACGTGAGGTTGAAGCGAAGGCCGCCCGGATCTCCCCACTGACATCCGGTCCGAGGACTCGGATGGACCCGGCGCGGCGCACGTCAGCGCCCTTCCAATCGCCTACCACCGCAGGGAGCCACCGCCGTGGGTCTCTCCAAACCCCGGACCTCTCCAAGTCCGTGGCGCGACACCTGCATGCCCGATGTTAGGGGGTCTTCGTGCGAAATGCCACGCCGCCCCGGGGGAATCCCCCGAGGCGGCGGGTTGCCGTATAGCGGGGCCGAACCGCCCCCGCCCGTGTTCAGTCCTGCGCGGCCGAGGTCGCTCCCATGCGGCCCATGCGGGCCGGAGCCGGAGCGCCGTCCACGTCGCGGCCGGCCTCGAGGGCACGCTTGATGCGAGCCCGCGTCTCGAGCAGGTGCGCCCGAGTGTTGTCGCCCATCGTGGTCCCCGCGGCGAGCGCCCGGGCGCAGCGCGCGTCCACGCGCGTGAGCGCGAGTCGGGCGAGGGCACGGGCATCGTCGGGAGCGTCGGCGGGCGGGTCGGCGACCATGTTCGCCATGCGGTCCACGAACGCGCGCTGCAACTCGCGACGCGTGTGCGGACCCTCGAGCGTGCGGATCGCCGCCGGGTTCGCCGAGCCGACCTCGCCCCACACCGAGCGGGTGAGCTTGTCGAAGTGCTCCGACAGGCGGTACGCGTCGCTCGAGCGCGTCTCCTGCTCGCGCAGGCGGGCGAGGAGTGCGGGCGCGGTGACCGCGTTCAGGAGCGAGCCCTGCACGGCCAGCACGCGATCGTTCCAGCCGTAGTCCTGCCGGCCCGCGAACACGCCCATGCCCTGGCCCCAGTGCGACCAGCGGTTGGGGGCGAGGCGGCGCAGCAGCGAACCCGGGGCGCTCATCGCGTCCGTGGCCCACACGCTGCGCGACAGGAAGTCCAC
The DNA here is from genome assembly GCA_046076045.1 of bacterium. Lineage (GTDB taxonomy): Bacteria > Eisenbacteria > RBG-16-71-46 > RBG-16-71-46 > RBG-16-71-46 > JAIOPA01. Next base: position 4,802 of record JBJTRI010000065.1, on the reverse strand, counting down.
GGCCTCACGCTGCTTGGCCGCGGGCACCGGCTCGACCGGGTCCTTCTCGTTCGGCTGACCGCGCTCGATGCGCGACATGTACGAGCCGCCGACGTACTTGACCGCCATGCCGGCCGCGGTCGCGTACTGCTGCGCCATGGTGTCCATGGCGCGCCGCAGCGCGGTCAGGTCGCCCGAGCCGCCCACGATGCGCGCCTCGAAGGCGGGGTCGCGCCACAGCTTCGAGAGGTAGGTGGTCCGCTCGCGCGCGAAGCGCAGCGGGTCGCTACCGAGGTCGTAGATGTTCGAGCGCGGGTCCGGCGAGTCGGCGCCGTACGTGTCCTCGTCGGTCGAGTACTCGTGGCCGGGGGCCAGCGACTCGTCGGCGATGCGACGCGCGAAGGCGCGGTCCTCGTCGGGGTTGGTGGTGCCGCTCGGCGTGTAGCCGTAGCGGATCGCCCACTTGTCGTAGCTGCCCGCGTTCCACGTGTACCAGTCACCCTGCTGCTTGCGGGTGTAGTCGATGTTCGGGCTCGGGTACTCCATGACCGACGAGTACAGGCCCTTCGACCGCGTGAACGTGGTGTCGTGCAGCTGCTCGTACGGCGTGCTGGTGCTCGAGCGGAAGTTGTGGCGCAGGCCGAGCGCGTGCCCGACCTCGTGCAGCGTGGCCCACTCGACCGCGGCCTGCAGGAACTCGTCGGGCACCGGGCTGCCGGGCGCGAGCGTGCCGTCCATGAGCATGGCGATGCGCTGGATCGAACCCGCGGTGGTCAGCGCGTCGCCGGCCATGCACAGGTGGTCCAGACGCGTGTTCGCGGGCAGGTGGTCGAGCGCCGTCCACGGCAGCGCGCTCTGCGCGATCTCGTCGGGACCGGCGAAGCGGCGGTAGGAGTTGGCGTAGCTCTGGAACATGCTCGCCTCGAACAGGATGTCCGAGTCGAGGATCTCGCCGGTGCGCGGGTCCACGCGCGACGGTCCGATCGCGCCGAAGCTCGGCTCGTGCGAGGTGATCCAGCGGATGGTGCTGTAGCGCGCATCCTCGGGATCCCAGTCCGCGTCATCCTTGGGCGGGTCCATGGCGACGATGGCGTTCTTGAAGCCGGCCTCCTCGAACGCGGCCTGCCACTTCTCGACGCCGCGCTTCACCCACGGGCGGAACTTGTCCGGCACCGTCCAGTCGATGTAGTACACGATCGGCTTGACCGGCTCCGACAGCGCTGCGGTGGTGTCCTTCTTCTCGAGGCGCCAGCGGTGGATGTGGCGCAGCCAGAAGTTCTCCTGGTCGTCGCGCGCGAAGTCCTTGGTCGCGGTGAGGAAGTAGCCGACGCGGTTGTCGGCCCAGCGCCGCGCCATGGGCGTGGCCGGCAGGCGCGTGAACGAGTAGTGCACGCCGACCGGGATGTAGCGGTTGTCGGGCACCGACTCGAGCATCAGGCGCGAGCGGTCGAGCGGCGAGTAGGTGAGCGTCACCTCGACCTCGGCATTGTCCGGGAACGTCTTCGACCCGTTGAGGATCGAACGCTCCTTGTCGAAGCGCACGCCGACGCCGCCGAGCGCACCCTTCATCTGCTCGGACAGGTCGGTGACGTCGGACAGCACGAGTGCGCCCAGGTCCACGAGCACGGCCTTCGTCGAGTCGTGCTCGGCCTCGATCTTGAAGGACTGCACGATCGAGTTCGGGATCGAGATCTCGCGCGCCTTGTCGATGGGCGTGCCGGCCGGCGTGGTGAACTGCGTATTCACCTGCACCAGCATGATGCGGTCACCGTGGCGCTCCCACTGCAGCATGCGATCGTCGAGCGGCAGACCGCCGAGCGTGTAGTTGGAGCCGATGCCGCGCGACAGGCTCACGATGTAGAGGAAGGGCTGGTTCAGCTGCTCGCGCCCGATCTCGAGCCACAGGTTGTCGCGCTTCCTCCAGAGCGTGAAGAAGCCCTTCTTCCTCTCGGCATCCTTGGTGACCTTCGACCAGTCACCGAACGGCTTGTCGCTCGGCGCTGCGGCTGCGGGTGCTCCGGAAGGGGGGCCACCCTTGCCGCCGCCCGGACGACCGGACGGGCCGGGGTTCTTCGCATCGGCCGCCAGCACGGGCGCGGCCAGAAGCAGCAGCGCGAGCGCGAGCGACGGTCCCACGGGGAATCGGGATCGCATGGTGTCGGGAACTCCTCGGCGCGGCCACGGGCCGCGCAGTGGGTGGGTGACGACGGCTCCCGAGCGGGAGCCCGGTCGGGTCCGCACGGGGCGGACCTGAGGGGACGGCAAGACTACGGCACCCGGGTATCGGGCCCAAACCGCCGCCGCACCCCCGGCTGCCCTGACAGGACGGGCGCTGCCCCGGGTTCGACGGGCGCGCGGGTGAGAGGGTTGGGACCCGGTCCGCGGCTCGCCTGCCGCCGGCATGCGGTGGTCCGCGCTCCGCAGCCCGGGACTCGGACGGGCGCAACGGCGCGACGGTGCGAGGCCATGCACACCCCTCATGCGCACTCGGACGGGTGCGCGGGTGCGACGGGGCGCGGCGCTGTGCGATATTCACATCCGAGTGGGCCTGTCCAACTCCGTGGGACGAGGAGGATGCCATGCGCGGTCTGGTGCTCGAGTTCGATCGCATGAGCAACAGTGGTCTGATCAGTGGCGATGACGGTGCGCTACCGCTTCGTCGCCGCTGAACTGCGTGCGCCGGTGCCGGTGAGAGTCGGCGACGCCGTGGACTTCGTGCCCGTGGGCGACGAGGCGCGGCAGGTGTTCGTGCTCGCGTCCGCCGCAGCGGTGGCGGACGGCATGGCTGCTGCACCCACGGATCGCAGCCTGTGGGGCTGGTTCGTGCACGTGCTCACGATGAGGGGCGGCTGGAAGGGGCGGGCGCGCCGCAAGGAGTACTGGGCGTTCAGCCTGTTCGCGTGCGTCGTCCTGCTCGTCGCGTGCCTGCCGCTGGCCGCCTACGACGACGACGGTGGCGACTGGGTGCTGTTCCTGCCGCTCATCGTGCTGGCCCTCGCCATGGTGCCGGCGGGGCTCAAGGTCTCGATCCGCCGCCTGCACGACGTGGGACTGTCGGGCTGGTGCTACCTCATCAACTTCGTGCCGTGGTTGGGCAGCCTGTTCTCGCTCGTGGTCGCCCTCATCCCGTCGCAGTCCCGGTCCAATCGCTGGGGCCCACCGGCCGCTCCGCGGTGAGGCGAGTCGCATGGACGACCGAGGGCCGGTGCGCGCGCGGCGCACCGGCCCTCGGTCGTGAGCGGTCGTGGGTCAGTAGTTCACGATCGTGCGCACGCCGAACACCGCGGCGGTGCGGCCGCCCGCGACCGCGCCCGGGTTCGACACGAACTGCACGTCGGGCTGCAGCGTGAGCCACGGCGTCACGCGCGCGAGCCACGTGAACTCGAACGCCAGCTCCGGGAACGTCTCGACGCCTTGGGCGCGCAGCGCACGCGTGGCGTGTCGGCTGGGTACCGCGATGGCGACCCCTGCGGCGATGCGGTCGTCGGGACGACCCGGCACCCAGCCCTCGCCGACCAGCCCGCCGCCGTGGAACGCGCGGAACGGGTTCACGCGCCCGTCAGCGACGCCGGTGCGCGCGTAGCCCGAGAGCGAGCGCGCGCCGCGCGCGAGGAGTGCGCCCTCCACGAACGCATAGACGCCCGAGTTGCCGGTCACGCGCTCCGGTGCGCCCACCGCGTCGGTGCGCTCGACGTGGTCGAACGTGCCCGTGAAGCGCCACGCGCCCACGCCGAGGCGTGCGCCGTGGCCGCCGGTGCCGCCGGCGCGCGCCCAACCGAACTCGCTCGCGAGCAGGGCACCGTCCTCACGGGAAAGGTGGATGTGCGTACCGTGCGGGTCCTCGGGATCGCCGGGGACGCCGTCGGCCACGAGCACCAGTGCCGAGGTCGTTCCCGGACCCTGCACGCGCAGGCGCGCGGCGAGCGACGTGGTGGGGAAGATCGAGGGGCCGTTCGCGCCCGCCTGCGACCAGTCCTTGCCGATGCCGTGCGAACTGTTGAGGAACGGCTTGGCCGCGTCCTTCGAGTCGAACTCGCTGTTCACGTTGTAGAGCCCTGCGCGCACCGACACGCGCTCGCCGAAGCCCTGGTCGAGCCACGCCTCGAACACCTTCATGGCGTCGGGCGCGTCGATGTTGCTCACCACCTGCGCGTCGCCCGCGTACTCGCTGGGGCTGTGGCCATGGTCGCGTAGTCCGTACACGAACCATGTCGCGCCGGGCCAGCCCACGAGTCGCTCGGCGTCCACCGTGACCTGCAGGTCCTCGTTCTCGAGCGACGCGCTGCCCACCGCCGCGCCCCCGCGCAGGTTGCGCATCCACTCGTGCGTGCTCGCGATCGTCACCGCGACGCCGCGTGCCTCGAGGCGCGAACGGAGCCCGTACCAGTCGCCGGTGAGTGCGGCCGCCGACTCCGCATGGGCGGGCGCGACCGCGACGAGCAGGGCGACGAGGACGAGCGGGAGACGCTGAGACGAGCGAACGGGCATGGCGGGACACCCTCGGTTGAGGTTCGGGACGAACGGTGGACTCGGGGGTGTCGTAGGTCTCGGTCGCTCGTGCGAGGCACGAGAGGGGTGGGCTCCGTCCGGACCGCGCAGGGCGTGCGCGATGCAACGCCCGGCACGCTGCGACCGGGAAGCGGTCCTGTGTGGGCGCGGCGCGCGTTGCGCGGGCGGACCGTTCGCGCGTCAGCGCCGGGTCGAGGCGATGAGCGCCAGACCCGCGCGGCGCGCGCGTGCCCGCCACAGCAGGTGCGCGAGCCCGGTCGCGGCGTAGAGCAGCACCAGCGGTTCGAGCGGCACGCGCATGCGGAGCGCGCCCC
>JBJTRI010000064.1:0-21706 GCA_046076045.1 bacterium | reverse complement strand
GTGGGCAACTCGTACCAGCTGTGGCCGTCCGGTCCCGAGCGCTTCGCCACCCCGAGGCTGCGCAGGTCGCGCGAGAGCGTGGCCTGCGTGGCCTCGATCCCGGCGCGCGACAGCGCCCCCGCCAACTCCTCCTGACTGGAGAAGCGGCGGCCCGAGAGCAGCCGGGCGATGTGGGTGAGGCGGTCGGTGCGGGACATGCGGATCCCCGAGGGACTCATGGCGGGTGGAGCGCGGGCGGGCGGAGCGGTGGTGCGCGGAGCGTGGGCGGCCCGCGCGGGGCGAGGTGGCGACCGGGGTCCTCGCGCGCTGCATAACTATGCGAGGGGGTGTATAAATACACCATCTGCGCGGGGGCGCAAGCCAATTGTGACCCCTGCGGGAAAAAAATCCGGGCCCGGCGTTCGGCCGCCGGGCCCGGAGTCGTTCGGAGGATGTGAAGCGCGGGCGGAGGCCCGCGGGGATCGCGTCAGCGCAGCACGGCCACCTTGAGGCTGCGCACCTCGCCACCGTGCGTGAGGCGCACCAGGTAGAGCCCCGGCGCCACGGTGCGGCCGTCGAGCAGCGTGACGCGGTGGCGGCCCGCTCCGAGCCCGCCTAGGTCGGCCGCCGCGACGCGACGGCCCGCGAGGTCCACCAGCTCGAGCACGCCGCCGCTCGTGGCGGTGGGCAGCGCGAGCGAGACCGCGAGGTCGCGGCGCGCCGGGTTGGGCCACGCGCCGAGCAGCGCCAGGCGCGGCGTGCCGTCGTCCACGCCGAGCACCGAGGGGTCCATCACCGACAGGTCGGCGTCGCTGCCGTCGGCGTACTGCGCGGCGTGGCTGTCCACGACACGGAACCGCACCGTGCTCGACATGGGCAGCGTCACCGAGTACGCGTACGACGTGCCGGTGAGGCCGCGCGCGATCGTGCGCCAGTTGACGCCACCGTCGTTCGAGCGCTGCAGGTCCACCTTGAGGATGCCCGCACCGCGCGTCCACGTGATGACCTGCTCGGTGCTGTCGTTCCAGACCTCGCCGCCGTTGGGCGAGACGAGCTGGAGGGCGCGCGACAGCGACGACGGGCAACCGGCCAGCTGGCGCGTGGTGCTCTGCGACAGGCGGTTGCAGGCCAGCAGGTCGGGTGCGCCGTCCTCGTTGAAGTCGCCCGCGGCGATGGCCGCCGGGTTGGTGCCGCCCGTGGCGAACGTCTGCGCGGACTCGAACGCGCCGCCACCCGAGTTGAGCAGCACCGAGGTGACGTTGCTCGTGCTGTTGTTGGCGATCGCGATGTCGGGCAGGCCGTTCTGGTCCCAGTCGCCGACCACCGGCGTGTTGGGGCCGCTGCCGGCGGTGACGTTGACCGCGGTGGCGAACGTGCCATTGGGCACCCCGCCCGTGTCGTTGCCCAGCAGCACGCTCACCGTGTTGCTGCCGGTGTTGGCGACCGCGAGGTCGGTGATGCCGTCGGCGTCGAAGTCGCCCGTGGCCATGTGGTACGGCGTGGAGCCCACCACGTACGCGGTCGCCCCGAGCGTGAAGGTGCCGTCGCCATGCCCGCCCGTGCCATTGCCGAACAGCAGGCGCACCGCGCTGCCGGTGACCGCGAGGTCGGTGATGCCGTCCCCGTTCCAGTCGTGCGCGAGCAGCCCGCGCGAGGTCGAGACGGTGCTCACCACGACCGGCGCGGCGAACGTGCCGTTGGGCACGCCGCCCGTGCCGAGGCCGCGCAGGATGCTCACCGAGCTCGCGCCACCCGCGACCGCGAGGTCGGCGATGCCGTCCTCGTCGAAGTCGGCGACCTCGATGGCGGTGGGCGCGAACCCGAACGTCACGAGGGGCGTGGGCGCGGTGAACGTGCCGTTGCCGACCCCGCCGGTGCCATTGCCGAGGTGGAGCTGCAGCGACAGGTCGGCCTGCGCCCCGACGATCGCGTCGAGGATGCCGTCGCCGTTCACGTCGTGCAGCGCGAGGCAGGCCGGCGAGCCGCCGGTCGCGACGTTCGCGGGCGCGGCGAACGAGCCGTTGCCCACCCCGGCGCTACCTTGCCCGATCAGGGTGACGAGGTTGCCACCGCCGGTGGTGACGAGCACCACGTCGGTGATGCCGTCCTCGTTCACGTCGGCCGTGGTCGCGGCGGTCGGCTGCGAGCCCACGGTGACGGGTGCGGCCGAGCCGAACGCGCACACGGTCACCTTGAGCTCGCCGCTCGTGGCCGACGAGTCCGCGCTGCGCACCGCACGCATGCGGTAGTAGTAGGTGCCGAGCCCCGGGGTGTCGTAGGACAACCCGGTCGTGCTGCCGAGGTACGTGGCGTTGAGGTTGAGGGGCAGACGGCTGCGATACACGCTGTAGCGCTGGATCCCCGAGCCGCCACCCGAGATCCACGACAGGCGCACGCCGGTGGCGATGTTGGTGGCGATGGGGTTGCGCGGCGGTGCGACCGTGCCGCCGAGGCCCTGGATAGCCCCGCAGCTCGCCATGATGGAGCGCATGCGCGTGACGCCGACCGGATGGAAGTCGAGCCGGACGCCGTTCGCGGTGCCACCCGTGAGGTGGCAGTAGCTCATGATGGTGCCCTTGTCGGGCGGCACCCGGTTGCTGTACGTGGCGCAACCGCCCTCGGCGGCCACGCACGAGTCGAGCGTGCCGGTCCAGCGGCCCTCGGCCTGCCAGGTGCAGCTGTGCGTGTGCGGCGAGCCCAGGTTGTGGCCGAACTCGTGCGACACCACGACCACGTCCCACGTCGTGGTGGTGGTGGGGTAGGTGTACGCGGCGTCGATCGCGCTCACGGCGTAGCTGTTGCTGCACACCGCGTCGAGGTAGGCGATGCCGCCGCCGAGCGAGCGGCCCGAGATGAGGTGCTTCATCTGCACGTTCACCGTGGTCGCCATGTTGTTCACCCAGTACGTGCGGAACTCGGTGAGCTGCTGCGAGGTGTTCACGGCCGTGTAGGGGTCGGCCACCGTCCACAGGTTGACGTAGTTGTAGACGAGGGTCGCCTCGAGGTCGCGCTCGTAGATGAGGTTCACGGTGCCGAGCAGCGTCATGATGTAGGCGGTCGCCGCGGTGACGTTGCCGGCGAACTTGTTGACCACGATCTCCTGGTCGCAGTCGATCGCGACCGTGAAGTTCATGCGCGTGGCGTTGAGTCGGGTCTCGTCGGGCGCCAGCGTCATGCCCTGCTCGAGGCCGTCGAGCCCGCGCGGCCGCAGGCCGTACTCGAACTCGTTGCCGGCGTTGATGCCGCACTCCCAGCGCGACGCGGCCGCGGCGATGGACTCCGCGTCCTCGGGCGCGAGTGCGTGCACGCCGAGCGCGGCGGTGCCCTCGGGCGCGAACCCCTGCGCGGGGCCCAGCGTGAGGCGGCGGCCGCCGCGCTCCACGGTGCCGATCACGCCCACCCCGCTCAGCGCGACCACGGCCCAGCTGTCGGCCTCCCCCGCCACGTGACCGCGGAACAGCGAGACGTCGGGCACGAACGCGTGGCGTCCGGTGGCGTCGGTGTAGGTGGGCGTGGCGTCGGGGCCCATGATGGAGTACGGCTCGAGTTCGAGGTCGAGCGTGCCGCCCATGGCGTCGGGCACCGACAGCGTGCCGCCGCCGGCCTCGCGGAACGCGCCCATGGCGTCGGCGTCCACGAGCAGCAGCGTGGCCCCGGGGCGCTCGCGCACGAGCGTGCCGTTCACGGCGGTCGTGGCCGCGAGCATGCGCGTGCCCGTGTCGCTCAGGCGCGAGAACACTGGTGCCGCGAGCGCGGCAGGGACCAGCGTGGTCGCGAGGGCGAGCGTGGTGAGGAGGCTCGTGAGCGTCGGTCGCATGGTGGAAGGACCTTGTCGGGATGGGCGTGGTCGTACGGCCGACCCGTGCGGGCCGGTCGGTGCGGAGGATCGGGAATGGGACGGTCGCGCCGGGGGACGGCGCGTCCGGGACTAGCGGGTGATGAGCACGCGCGTGGTGGAGCTGCGCGAACCCTGACGCAGTCGAAGCAGGTACAGGCCCGAGCGCACGTCGGCGCCGAGCGGGAACGGCACGAGCCGGTCGCCCAGGCCGGCGCTCACCTCGCGCCGGGCCACCTCGCGGCCGGTGATGTCGTACAGCAGCAGCTCCGCCGGGGCGTCCACCGCGAGCGAGACGTAGGCCTCGAACGAGGACGCGACCACGGGGTTGGGGCGCACGCGCGCCAACCGGAGCGGGAACTCGGACGGCAGCAGGACGCGGACCTGACCCGAGAACACCTCGACGCCGTTGCGGAAGCGGCCGAGGCGGTACGAGTAGGTGACGCCCGGCGTGACGTTGGTGTCCACCAGCGCGAACGAGCCCGTCGCGTCGAAGCGCGCGACGTCGCGGTACTCGTACGCCCCGTCGCCGATGGCGCGGTAGAGCCGCGCGGTGAGCGTGTCGGCGGGCAGCGCACGCCAAGCGAGCGAGATGCGACCGGGTGCGAGGCCCGAGGACTGCAGCACGATGCGCGTGCCGATCGGCAGGCGCGAGACGAACACGTCGGGGTTGCCGCGGCGGGCGTCGGCCCACGCCGACCACACGCCGACGTCGTTGGCGAACAGCGCGAGGTAGTCGCCCTGGTTGGGCTCGATGTTGCTGGGCGTGCCCGACCACTGCGACAGCGAGTCGGTCATGGCGCCGAGCGTCGCCCACGTGCGGCCGCCGTCGTCGCTGCGCGCCACGTACACGGCGGCCTGCCCGCCGTTGGTGGCGGGCGCGGCGTCGCGGTAGTCGAACCACGCGCAGTACGCGCCACCGTCGGCGGTGACCGCGACCTCGGGCACGAACGAGTCGAGCCCGACCGCGTCGTCGGACAGCGCGGTCGGGGCGCTCCACGTGACGCCGTCGTCGGACCACGACACGAACACGTCGCGCTGGTCGCGACCGCGCTCGGTGGTGCGGTCCGCGAACCCGGTGCGCAGGCGGTAGGCGCCGGTGCCGAGGCGCGAGCCGATGCGCAGGAAGTAGGTGCCGGTGACCGGGGCGGTGAACATCCAGCCCGAGGGGAACCCGTCGGGGTTCTGCACCGAGGGGTTGATGGTGGCGTCGAACGTGGTGAACGTGAGCGCCGTGGTGCCGTCGCCGGCGATCGCGCGCAGCGAGAACTCGGTGCCCGAGGCGACCGAGTCGGCGGCCGCGATGAGGTGCTGGCCGGCCGCGAGCGGGAACGACCAGAAGTCCACGTCGCCCGAGCTCGAGAGCGAACCGCGCAGCGTCTGTCCCACCGTGAACGGCGTGGCGACCGGCGCGGTGCCGTTGCCCTCGGCTTCGGGGCGCGAGCCGGCGCCGCCCAGGCCCACGAGGTCGTCGAGCCAGTTGATGGATTCCGCCCACGACAGGTAGAGGCGGCCGCGCTCGGGGCCGTGGCTGCGGTCCACCGCGAGGCTCGCGAACTGGATGCCGATCGGACGGTTGAAGCCCGGCGTGCCGGTGCCGAAGTTCGTGTACAGCGTCTGGATGGTGGCGGGCGCGCTGAAGGTGTTGCCGAGGTCGGTGGAGCGGCACAGGCGGTAGAAGTCCTGTTCGCCCTGACCGATGAGGTGGTACATCACGAACACGCGGCCGTCGCCGTCCACCGCGACGCGCCCGGCCTGCACCCAGCCGTTCTCGGTCGGGGTGTCGAGCGAGATGGCGCGCGGGGCCGAGAACGTTCCGAGGTTGGCGTCGGCCCACTGGTGCTCGATGCGCGACAGGCTCGCGGGGAAGCGCGTGTACACGAGGTGCACGCGACCCGAGACCGAGTCGGCTGCGATCCACTGCTTGTCCACGAAGTCGGCGAACGCCGAGACGCTGCGTGCGATGACCGGCGTGCCCCACGTGAAGGTGTTGCCGCTCCACGTGCCCTGGATGAGTGCCACGCCGCTGCGCGAGCCGTTGACGGGATCGGTGAAGTCGCACAGGCCGGCGTAGTACACCGCGCCCGTGCGCTCGTTGAGCGTGAGCACGGGGTCGCTCGTCCACACGAAGCCGTTGACGCCGGTGGGACGCGGCGGGGTGCCGCGGTCCTGCCATGTCTCGCCGCCGTCCACCGAGATCGCCCAACCCTGCGTGTCGCCGAACACCTGGAAGCCCTGACCGTCGTTCCACGCCGCGACCATGCGGTCGCCGATCCCGACGATCGCGGTCTCGCTCTGTCCGGCATCACCCACGTCGCCCGCGGGGTCGTTCACGAGCCGGTTGGGGGTGCCGACCAGCGCCTGGGCGCGCATGGGTTCGGCCTGCCGCTGGAGCGCCTGCACGCCACCGCCGACGACGGGCGTCATGTCGTCGGGTCGGGCCGGACGCGCGCGCTCGGTGCGCGGCTTCACGGGCACGCCGGTGCGGGCGGCCCGGCGCTGCTCGCGAGCGAGGCGCTTGAGTCCCTCCTCGCGCCGCTCCCGTCGGTCGCGCTGCTCGAACCGCTCCTGCGCCATGCGCCGCGCGAGCGCTGCTTTCCACGGATGCACCCGCGTCGCCGTCTCCGCCGCGTGCAGGACGGGAGCGGCGAGGACGAGCAGGAGGGCGACGGCGATCAGCCGAACGCAGGTGCGGACGAGCGGGGTCATGGAAGCGGGTCTCCGGAAGGTAGTAGGGGTTGGATGCGGTTATCGGCCCGCGGGCGTCAACTCTTCGTCCGGGTTTCAGCCGGCCTTGACCCAGGGCGCGATCATGAGTGCGAGAAGCACGAGGAACCCCAGCAACTGGACGGCGTTGGCGGCCCGCCAGCGGCCCAGTTCGCGGCCCCAGCCCGCCGGCTCGGCCGGGGTGCCCTTGGCCGCAGCCTCGGCTCCGGCGTGCGACAGGGCCCCCAGGGCGCCCGCGGCCGGGATCTCGACGACCAGCGTGGCCAGCACCACGAGCGTCCACAGCCCGTTGGCGAGCATGAACGAGAACGTGGTCTTCATGCTGTAGCCCATCTGCATGGCGTACAGGTTGCCGACGATGCCGAGCGCGAGCAACGCGGGCAGTCCGACCATGGCCGACATGGCGCGGTTGGCGTCGAACAGCGCGGCGCGGGCCGACCAGTCGGCGGTGCGGCGGGCGCGCAGCGTGTTCCAGTGCGCGGCGAACACCGCGGCGAACCAGGCGAACGCGAACAGCACGTGCAGGAAACGATAGGTATCGGGCATGGCGGGCCTCCGGTGACGTGAGTGGCGACGAGACGCCACCCCAGTCTAGGACGAAGCCCGCACGAGGGCACGCGTACGGCCGCCCGCGCGTGATGCCCGGCTCTCACCCGGCAACCCGAGCCTCAGGCTGCGCGCCGACCCTCGGGGTCGAGGCCGAGCAGAAGCAGGCGCTCGAGCAGGGCCTGCGCGTCGAACGGCTTCACGAGCCACTCGTTCGCACCGGCGTCGAGCGCGCGGTCAAGGAACGGCAACTCGTGCTCGGTGGCCACCATGATGACGGGCACGGTGGCGGTGCGACTCTCGGCCCGCAGCCGACGCAGCACCTCGACGCCGTCCATGAACGGCAGGTCCCAGTCGAGCAGCACCACGTCGGGGCGCACCGGGTCGGCCGCCTGCGCGATCGCCTCGAACCCGTCCGCGGCCTGGGCCACCTCGAAGCCGATGCGCGCGAGGTGGTCGGCGAGCATCCCGCGCACCGCGTCCGAGTCGTCCACCACGAGGGCCTTCATGAGCGTCTCCGGTCCGTGCTGTCCCCGTCGGCCGGACGGGTCCGGGGGCGGTCAGGTCCGCCCCCGGAGTCATCGGCCGTTCAGGCCGCCCGCCTGAGTCCGGATCGCGACGGGCCCGACACCCCGGCCCCGGACTCCTCGGGGGCGGTGAAGCGGAACCCGTCCACCCAGGTGCGCAACTCGACCGCCTTCTCGGACAGCTCCTCGGCGGCCCGGCGGGTCTCGTGGGCACTCGCGGCCCCGCGCTCGGCCACCGCCGCGACGGCGGTGATGTTCTCGGCGATCTCGGCGGTGCCGACCGAGGCCTCGCCCATGCTGCGCGTGATCTCGACGATGCCCGAGTTCTGCTCCTTCATCCGTTCGGCGATGCCCTGCTGGGCCGCCCCGATGCGTTCGACGATGTTCACGATCTCACCGATCGACTGCACCGCGGCCCGACTGTCGGAGCGGATCGCGGAGATGCGGCGCGCGATGTCCTCGGTCGCGCGGGCGGTCTCCTTGGCGAGATCCTTGACCTCGTTGGCCACGACCGAGAAGCCCTTGCCGGCCTCACCGGCGCGGGCGGCCTCGATCTCGGCGTTGAGCGCCAGGATGTTGGTCTGCTCGGCGATGGACGAGATGACACGGACGACGTGTTCGATCTGGTCGCTGCTCTCGCCGAGCTGGCGGACGTTGGCGTTGGCCTCGCCGGCCAAGCGGGTCGCGGTCATGGCGACCGTGGCCGACTCGTGGGTGCTCTGCGTGACCTCACGGATGCTCTGGCTCACCTGCTGGGACGAGCCCGCCACCATGCGCACGCTGGCATCCACCTGTTCGGCGGCCGCCGAGGCCTGCTGCGAGCGCGACGAGGTCTCGTCGGCGCTCTGGCCCATGTCGTGGCTGACACGGGTGAGGTCGGCGGCGGACTGCTCCACCGCATGTGCGCTCCGCGCGACACCGGCGAAGGCACGCGACAGGCCGATCATGGCCCGGTTCACCGAGTCGCCGAGCCGTCCGAGCTCATCCTGCGTCCGCAGGCGGCTCCGGGCGTCGAGATTGCCGGCGGCCACCTCGTCCATGACCGCCACCGTCTCCGAGAGCGGGATCACGATGCTGTTCGTCACGCGGTTCGCAGCGAACAGCAGCACGAGGATCGCGAACACGCCGATGGTCGCCATGACGATCGCACCGAGGCGCGAGGTGGCGGCCATGCGCTCGCCGGCCTCGGCATTGGAGCGCTCGATGAGGTCGCTGCCGCGTTCGGCGATCGGCTCGATGCGTTCGAAGCGCTCGAGGAACGAGCCCATGGCTGCGCGCGCTCCCGCGCGGTCGCCGCGCGCGATGCGTTCGCCGACCGTGCTCGCCTGCGCGGCATAGGCCTCGAACTCGGGGGCGAGCTCCTCGAGCATGCGTCCGATCGCGGGTTCGAGCTGGGCTCGCAGCTCGCGGTTGGCACCCATGTGGTGCTGCAGGCGTTCGATGTGCTCGGACATGCCGCTGCGCGCCTCGGCGACCTCCTCGGGGGTCGTGGCGGCGAGCAGCGTGAGGACGTCGGAGTGGAGCGCGTCGTGCATCATGTCCATCTCGAGATGGTGACGCGCCGCCTGCGAGTGGACCTCGGTGGCCTCGTGCGCGACGACCACACGCCAGAGCGTCCAGCCCCCTGCGGCTCCGACCGCGAGCAGCAGTGCGATACCGAGGATCCCCAGCGCGGTGAGCCGGGTGCGGACGTTCCAGTGCATGGTCGTACTCCTATGACGCGCCCCGGGCGGGGCGATGGGAGGGTTCAGTGACGAGGCGTGTCGGGAAAGGCGTGGTCCAGGACGAGTTCGGTGTCGAGCGCCAGGAGCAGGTCCTCGGGCATGCGCACGACATGGGGGACGAGTTCGGTGTACGGCGCCCCCAGCGTCTCGGGGGTGGGGTCGAGAGCGGCACCCTGCGTGCGCACGAAGTCGCCGATGCGATCGGCGATCAGGCTCACCTCGTCACGGCCGTCGCGCACGATGACGTGGACGTGCTCAGCTTCGCGTGCGAGGGGGTTGCCTCCGAGCACCGCACGCAGGTCCACGACCGGCACGACGCGCCCGCGGAGGTGCATGAGTCCCGCCAGCGAGGGGCGCGCGCCCGGGACCGGCGAGACCTCCGTTCGACGCACGATGCCGACGACCTGCTCGACCGGGACGCCGAACAGCGTCCCGGCGATGCGGAACGAGCACCATCCACGGCTGCCGTTCATGCGGCCTCCAGCGTCGCCGTGGGGATCAGTGCGAGCAGGTCCACGACCTCGACCACCTCGCCACCGACGATCGCACCCGACTCGTGCGGTTCGGTGGACACGCGAACGATGTCCTCGACGGCATCCACGAGGAAGCCGATCCGGCCATGGCCGTGATGGACGATCAGGGTCGGGCAGTCCCGCTCGGTGGTGAGCGGGCTCCAGTCCTCCCGGGCGGTCGCACCCGCCAGCGTGCGGACCGGGAGCGAGCCCTCCTCGTCGCGCGCCAGATACCGGTCGACGCGGTGCTCGATGAGGCGGGACGGGAACCGGGCGATGTGGCGCACCTGTTCGACGGGCACGAGTGCGCGACGCCCCGGCCGTAGGCGAACCAGCATCATGCGACTCTGTGTGGCGCTCTGTGAGGTCGTGCTCGGAGGGACCTGTGCCTCGGGTTCACAAGCGATTCGCTCGCCCAGTGCGTTCACGTCGAGTACCAACGCGACGCGGCCGTCGCCGCGCACCGCGGCACCGGTGTAGTGGGGAACGCCCCGGAGTCTCCGGCCGAGCGGCCGGACGACGATCTCCTCGGAGTCGAGCAGTGCATCCACGACGAGGCCGAAGTGACCGTTCGGCGTGCGCAGCACCAGCAGTCGCTGGGTGTCCTTCACGTCGGGGCCGGGCGCGGCTCCGCGCAGACGCTCCCCGAGGTGGAGGACGTGCAGTAGTCGGCCGCGCAACCGATAGACGAGGTGGTCACCGACGCGCTCGAGACGGTCGACGAGGGGAGCCTCGCTGGGCCGCACGACCTCCTCGACCCCACCGCGGGGGATCGCATAGCACTGGCCGTCGTCCACCACGGTGAGCGCGGACAGGATGGCGATCGTGAGGGGCACGACGAGTCGCAGGCGCAGGCGGTCCTGGGGATCGCGGTCGACCTGCAGGCGCCCGCCGAGGCGATGGAGCGTGGACTCGAGTCCCTCCGGGAGCGCCGCGGGGTCCATGGCCGAACCCTGCGAGAGCAGCTCCAGATGCACGTCCCCGCCCTGCTGGAAGGCGCGTAGGTGCAGGTGGAGTTCGCCCGCCCCGTCGGGTCCGGTGAGGGGCTGGGCGATCACCGCGCGTACGAGGTCCGTGACCGAAGGGCCGAGTGCTTCGACGAGGGTCCGGTCGAGTTCGGTGTCGTGCCCCTCGAGCCGGAGGTGCGCGACGAGTCCGCGGGCCTGCGCGCTCGCACGCACGACCTCGGCCAGGGGTTCGAACAGGACCGCACAGCGCTGCATGCGCAGGTGCATGACCGCATCCTGGAGCTGGTTCGTGACGCGGTCGATGCGCAGACCCACGACGCGCCCCTCGCGGCTCGCGGCTTCGTGCCCGGCTCGCAGCAGGTGATTGCGCGCGAGGACGAGCTCACCCACCAGGTCCACCAGTCGATCGAGACGATCCACGTCCATGCGGATCCCACGCACGGACGGTTCGCTCGGTTCGCCGGGTGACCGGGGGTGAGTCGCGGGCTCGGCATGGGACACGAGGTCCGCCATGCGAGGGTCGTCGGGATGAGGGTTCAAGCGAGGGGCCTTGGACGGGGGATGGGTCCTGTCCACCTTCGCCTCACCCGCCGGGTCGGAGGGAGCGCGAAGGGGTACGAAAGGAGTATCCCCACCCCGTTCGACGACTGAAGGGTCCCGACGTCGAGGTATTCATTCGGAATCCATGCGGGCTCTCGTCCACGCGCGCGAACACGACTGCGATGACGACCACTAGAACAGGTTCCGGGGCGCGAGCCGCCAAGTCGTCAGGCGGAGCGTTGCCGATCGCAATGCGCGCCGAGCGAGCGCTCGGGCGTCAGCGCTTGGGGCGCAGCGAGACGCGCATCGCGGGCGAGGTGCGCGAGACGCGCAGGCGCTCGTGCGTGCCCTCGTAACCGCGGGCCTCGACGTGCACCAGTTGCGCGCCCTCGGGCGCGGAGAGGCAGAAGTGTCCCTGCGCGTCGGTGTGCAGCTTGAGCCCGATCGACTCCACGGTGAGTCGGGCGTCGGCGATCGGCGAACCGTCGGGCGCCGAGACCACACCGCACACCGAGTACCAGCGTGCGGTCGGCGTCGGGGTTGCGGCCCGGGTCTCGGGCGTCTCGGGCAGGCGCGGCGCGTCGGGCGTCACGACCTCCTCGACGGGCACGGGCACGGCCGCGGGCGCGGTGCCCGCCTGACTCGTGGGGGGCGTGGTGTGCGTGGTGGAGTCCTCACGCGGCCCGCCCCAACCGGCGATACCGGTGCGATCCGGCGGCAGCACCCACAGCACGGTCATCACCACCATGAGCACACCGACCACCACCAGGGCGGCGACCGAGGCCGTGGTGGGACGGCGTCCCGGCGTGGTGCGAGCAGGCGTGGACGGCGGGGTCGCACCGGGCATGGTGACGTAGCGCTCGCGCGGCGGCACCACCTCGGCGAGCGAGGACGCCTCGACCGGTGCGGTGACGATGTCGGCGATCGGCTCGGGCCACTCGTTCGCATCGTGGAGCGGATCGGTCGCCGACGGTGTCGCGTGCGACACGGGCTCGGGCGTGGCCGGCGGCGCCCACGCGGGCTCGTGCGACACGGGTTCGGGCGTGGCGGGCGGCGTCCACGCGTGCTCGTGCGACACGGGCGCGGACTCGACCGGCGTGCGCCAGGCGGGCGGGGCGAACGGGTGATGCTCCGCGGGCACGGCGAAGCGCGGCGTCGCATCGGCCGGTGCGTCGGGCGTCGGCGGTGCGTACGACGGCGTGGGCTCGGGCGACGAGTGCAGCGGCTGCACGAGGTCGGCGGTGAGCGGTCGGTAGGGCATCGCCTCGGGCGTGGGCTCGGGCTGCGACGTGCCGGCCTCGGCCGCGCGCCGCGCCTGTTCGCGCAGCCATGCGGTGAGGTCCGACGGCGAGTCCTCGACCGGTGCCTCGGTCCCGAACGCCACGCGCTCGCTCTCCTCGAGTGCGCGCTGTGCGGCGTCCGTGTCGGAGACGGGTGCGGTGGTGGGCGCGGTGGGACGCACGCCGATGCGGCCCCAACCGGCGGCGGCGACCGGGTCCACGACCGCGGGGGTCTCGCCCGGGAGCACGCGCTTGGGCGGCAACTCGCCGGCGCCCTCCTCGTGCGAGAGCGGTGCGGACGCGTGCGGACGCGGCTCGGGCAGACCGTGCGCGATGGCGGTGATCCACGCCTCGCTGCGCGCGCTCAGGTCGTCGAGGAACGCCTCGTCGGTGGCGGAGGCGAGCAGGCGGCGCAGCGCGTCGTCGGTGCGCGCGAGTCGCGCCTGCCGGTCGCGACAGCGGTGGCACGCGGCGAGGTGGCGCGTCACGAGGTCGAGCGACGGGCCGCGGAGCGCGCCGTCGAGCGAGGCCGAGAGTTGCTGCACGGTCAGGTGGATCATGCCGCACGCCCCTCGTCGGTCACCGGCTGCACGTAGTCGCGCGCGAGCGCGAGGCGGTAGAGCACGCGCGGCACCGGGATGCCGGTGACCTGCGCGATCTCGGCGTACGACAGGCGCTCGAACAGGCGGAGCGCGAGCAGGAACTGGTCGTCGGACTGCAGCAGCGCGTAGGCGTGGAGTGCGTGCTTCTCGTCGTCCACCCAGTGCGCGCCGCGCGCGCCCGCCAGCCAGTCCTCACCGCTCGGACGGCGCGCGCCCACGGTGGGACGCATGCCGCGGCCGCGCGTGCGCGAGCGGTCGAGCCGACGCGCGATCGCGACCAGCCACGGCAGCACGGGTGCGTCGCTCGGCGCCTCGGCGAGGTCGCGCGTCGCCTGCGCGAGCGTCTCCTGGAACAGGATCTCCGCATCGCCCCGCTGCCGGGTGATCGCCATGCAGGCGCGCCACAGCGCGGCCCGGTGCGTGCGCACCAGCCGCAGCCAAGCGTCGAGGTCGCCCATGCGCGCTGCGGTGAGCAGCGTGGCGTCCTCGCCCGTGTCGGTCCAGGGTCGGTTGGGGAGCGGTGCGTCCAATGCGTCACCTCACGCGGGGTGCGACCCGCGCCGGTCAGGGGAAGGGAAACCGTCCCAAGGTTCATCGGCCGACCGGCCCTCCGACTGAAGTCCCGGTTTCCGGAGGGCGGGCCGCGCGGCGCACCGGCTCCCCGCCGCACGGAGCGGATGGCACCCCACCATCGGACCGGTTCGCGTGGTTCGACACCGGCTCGGGGTCCGTCCTATCGTCGCCACCCATGAGACCCATCAACGAAGTCGCGCGCGCGCTGGGGCTCGACCCCGCGCACCTGGAACCCTACGGTCACTGGAAGGCGAAGATCTCGCACGAGGCGTTCATGGGCCGACCCGCCAAGGGCAAGCTCGTGCTCGTCTCGGCCATCACCCCGACCCCGGCGGGCGAGGGCAAGACCACGACCAGCATCGGGCTGGCCCAGGGTCTGTCGCGCATCGGGGTGAACGCCGCGGTCGCGCTGCGCGAGCCCAGTCTGGGGCCGACGTTCGGCGTCAAGGGCGGCGGTGCGGGTGGTGGGGCCTCCGAGGTCCTGCCGGTGGACGACATCAACCTGCACTTCAACGGCGACTTCCACGCCGTCTCGAGCGCGCACAACCTGCTCGCCGCGCTGGTGGACAACGGTCTCCACTTCGGCACCGCCGCGGGGCTCGATCCGCGCCGCACGCGCTGGAAGCGCGTGATCGACATGAACGACCGCTCGCTGCGCGACATCGTGGTGGGGCTGGGCGGGGCCACCGAGGGTGTGCCGCGCGAGACCGGGTTCGACATCACGGCCGCGAGCGAGGTCATGGCGGTGCTCTGTCTGGCCGCGGACATCCCCGACCTCAAGGCGCGCCTCACGCGCATCGTGGTTGGCTACCGCACCGACGGCACGCCGGTGACGGCGGGCGACCTCGGCGCGGTGGGCGCCATGGCGACGCTGCTGCGCGACGCGACCAAGCCCAATCTGGTGCAGACCACCGAGGGTGTGCCGGCCGTGCTGCACGGCGGTCCGTTCGCGAACATCGCGCACGGCACCAACAGCATCGTGGCCACCAAGGCCGCGCTCGCCTACGCCGACATCGTGGTCACCGAGGCCGGGTTCGCGTTCGAGCTGGGCGCCGAGAAGTTCTTCGACATCAACTGCCGCTACGGTGGGCTCGCGCCGGCCTGTACGGTGCTCGTCGTCACCATCCGCGCGCTCAAGATGCACGGCGGCGTCAAGGTGGCCGACGTCAACCGCACCGACGTCGAGGCCATGAAGCGCGGCTTCGGCAACATGGAGAAGCACCTCGAGAACATCGCGCAGTTCGGCCAGCCGGCCGTGGTCGCGATCAACCACTTCCCCACCGACTCGCCCGAGGAGCTGGCCGCGCTGCGCGAGCACTGCGCGAAGCTCGGGGTGACCGCGGTCCCGCACAAGGGCTTCGGCGAGGGCGGCGCGGGTTGTGTGGAGCTGGCCGAGGTCGTGCGCGACCTCGTGGCCCGCAGCACGCCCGGGTTCGAGCCGCTCTACGACTGGGAGTCGAGCCTCGAGGACAAGATCCACGCCATCGCCACGCGCATGTACGGCGCCGACGGCGTGGAGTACACGGCCAAGGGTCGGCGCGATCGCGACCAGCTCGAGAAGCTGGGCTTCGGCAAGCTGCCGGTGTGCATGGCCAAGACGCAGTCGTCGCTGTCCGACGACCCGGCGCGTTTCGGTCGTCCGACCGGGTTCACGATCACGGTGCGCGAGATCCAGCTCGCGGCCGGGGCCGGGTTCGTGGTGCCCATCACCGGCGAGATCATGCGCATGCCGGGGCTCCCGCGGGAACCTCAGGCCTCGCGCTTCGACCTCACGGACGACGGCGAGATCGTGAAGCGCTAGGCGCGGCGTCGTCGCGTCCGGCCGCCTCGGTGCGCTCGGGCGCGGCGAGCCACGCGGGTGCGTCGGCGGGCGTGGCGTCGGCACCGAGGCCCGCGGCCCAGCGCGCATCGGGGTCGGCGAGGAACGCCGCCCAACGTTCGGGGTCGCTCGTCGCCCCGCTGTGCGCGAGGCGTGCGCGCACGCGTGCCGCGAGTCGCCACGCGTACTCGGTCTCGGCGCCGTGCGCGCGCGCTCCGGCTGCGATCACCGAACGCAGGCGCAGGTCGTCGAAGAGCCGCAGCGCGCCGAGCGGTCCCGAACGGTCGTAGGCCGCTCCGGCGGTCGCGACGAACGCCCACGCGGCCTCGGCCGCCGCCTCGGCGGGTGTGGTCACGGGCGGACTCGGGGCCGCGAGCCGCGCCCGCAGCGCGTCGGGTGCGGTCGGGTCCGGTGCGGGGCGCGTGAGCAGACGCGTGGCATCGTGCAGCACGCGCTCGAGCGCGCGCGCACCGGAGTCGCGCCAGGTCGCGCTCGTGGCCTCGATCGGCTGTGCGAGCCAGCCCCCGAACTCACGATGCACGGGCTCCACCGCGAGGTCCCAGAGCGCCGACTCGAGGTCGGGCGCACCGCGGCCGCCGAGCCGGTCGCAGAGCACGTCCCAAGGGCGACCGTCGCGCGCGACCTCGCACCAGTCGAGCAGCACGCGCGAGGCGAACGGCCCGAGCGTGACCGGCAGCCCGGCGTCGCGCAGGTGCGAGACGCGCCACAGGTACTCCTCGCCCGCGACGAGGTCGCGCGCGCGCACGAGCGCGTCGCCCGGCAGGTGTGCGAGGCCCAGGCCCTCGAGCAGCGTGGCGCGTCGCAGCGGGCGCGAGCCGTCGGCGTGCTTCTCGGCGAACGGCACCGAGTCGCGCAAGCGGCCGCCCACCTCGGCGTAGCGGTTGTGGTAGAGCACCAGCGCGGCACCGCTCGCGTCGCGGTTGGAGTACGCGAACACGTCCTCGTGCACGTGCCCACCCGCGTCGCGGAGGTCGTAGAGCCGGAACTCGCGCGCACCCGCGAACATGCGGCGGCGATGCAGCAACGGCACGATGCGGCGCCAGTGCTCGCGCTCGAGCCCCTCGTCCACGGGCTCGTCGCGCAGCGCGCGGCGGAACTCCATGCCGTAGCGCTCCTCGAACCCCTCGACCTGGCCGTGGCCGAACATGGGCAGGCCGGGCAGGGTGGCCATGAGCGTGCAGACGCCGAAGTACTTCTCGCCGCGCCCGAACTGGTCCACCGCGGTGCGCTCGTCGGGGTTGTTCAGGAAGTTCACCCAGCGCTGCAGGATGTCGGGGTCGAACTCGAGCGTGTCGCGCAGCACGCGCCGGTAGTCGGCGTTGCGTTCGTCGCGCAGCATCACCATGAACGCGCTGTTGTACACGCGGTGCATGCCGAGCGTGCGGACGAAGTAGCCCTCCATCATCCAGAACGCCTCGGCCAGCAGCAGCGTGCCGGGGGCCTCCACGGCGACGCGGTCCACCACCTCGCGCCAGAACTCGCGCGGCAGCAGGCGGTCGAGTTCGGCACGCGTCACGCCCAGGCCCGCGCGCGACGCGATCGCACCGCCGTGGCCGGGTTCGGGGAACCACAGCCGCTGGATGTGACGCTTCGCGAGCGTCATGGCGGCGTCGAAGCGGATGATGGGGAAGCGCCGCGCGACCGCGAGGATGGCCTGCATGACCGCTTCGCGCGCGGCCGGGTTGAGGTAGTCGAGCTGTGCGGTGTCGTTCCACGGGATGCTGGTGCCGTCGTTGCCGTGGTAGACGTAGCGCGTGTCGCCGGTGTGGCGGTCCACGCGCCGGAACACCACGGCCGCGTCGCTGCGATCCCAGTAGTGGTCCTCGATGCGCACCGAGACGCGCTCGTCGTCGGACAACTCGGGGCCGTCGAACGTGTAGGCGGGGTACGGGCAGTCGCGGCGCTGCAGGAACCAGTCGGGGTGCTCGACCATCCAGCGCGAGTCGAGGCCCATATGGTTCGGCACCATGTCGCTCGCCAACCGGATGCCGCGCCGTCCGGCGCGCTCACTGAGGTCGTACCACGCCTCCTCGCCGCCCAGCTCGTGCGCGATGACGTAGTCGTGCACCGCGTAGGCCGACGGTGCGGCATCGGGGTTGCCGGCGTGCTGCTTGATGCGGGCCGAGGCACGGCTGCGCTCCCAGACGCCGATCAACCAGAGCGCGGTGATGCCGAACGCCGCCATGCGGTCGAGCTCGCTGTCGGGCACCTGATCGAGACGCGTGATGGAATGGCCGTGGCGGCGCGAGAGCTGGTCGAGCCACACCAGCGTGCTCTTGGCGATCATCACCGTGCGCGGCATCCAGTCGGCGTCGTCGCTGAACCGCTCGGACTCGTCGTCGGCTCCCGAGTAGTCGGGCACGCGGGCCTCGGGGCCGTCGTGCGCGCCCGCGACACCGTGGCGCGCGGCGAGCCAGCGCTCCTCCTCGCGGCGCAAGTCGAACGCGAGCCGCATGCGCTCCACGAGGTCGCCCACCAGCCAACCCCACTCGTGCTGCACCCACTCGAGCTGTGCGACCAGCGAGTGCGGGGCGGCGCGCATGGGGGCGCGCAGGAAGTCGAGCAGCGGCTCCCCGCCGGGACCCACGCCGGGGCGACCGTCGAGGAAGCGCGCGAGTTCGGTGGCCGCGGCGCGCGCCACGGTGCCGAGCGCGAGCGCGGAGTCGTCGAACAGGTCGCGGTACGCGGCTGCCGCGGGATTGGTGTTGGTGAGCGAGAGCAGCAACCACTCCTCGAGCGCCACCTCGCGGTGCGAGCGCCCGTCGCTGGCACCCGCCAACCACTCGGCCGCGGTTCGCTCGCCGCGATACACGGCCACGGTGGGGAAGCGGTCGGCGAACGCGAGCAGCAGGCGGTCCACCGCCGCCGGGCCGAACGACCCCTCGAGGTGCGCGAGTGCGTCGGCGAGCCCGCGCGGGTCGCGGTGCGCGCGCCAGTGTGCGATCGCGAGGTGCGCGGCCTCGTCGAGCAGCCCGAGGGCGAACAGCTCGGCGGCCGAGGCCCGCGGTGCACCGCCGCGGGCGCGATCGAGCGCGCCCGCGAAGCGGTGTGCGGCGGCCGGGCGCGCGAGCACGACGCGGCCCGACGAGGCGAACAGCGTCTCGTCGAACGCGCAACGGTCACGGGCCTCGCGCGAGACGTGGAACTCGCACGGTAGGACGGGCGGGCGTCGGGTGGTCATGCGGTCCGCGAGTGTAGCAGGCGCCCGGAGGCGTTGCGGACCGCGCTCAGAGCGGGTCCGTGGGGCTCGCGAGCGCGCTGTCGGCGGTGGGCGCGAAGGCGCGCGCGGCCTCGCCGCGCAGGGTGACGCGCAGCGAATCCGCCACCGGCACCCGCGCGGGGTCGAGCACGCCGCGCTCGGCCATCTTGCGGGCGATGAACGCCATCTGCGCGCGCGCCCATGGCCGCAGCGTGCCGTCGGCGGCCAGGCGGCTGCGCCAGCGCGACGGACTGGGCACCACCACGGTCATGAACAACGCCTCGTCGAGCGTGAGCTCGGCGGCGTCCTTGTCGAAGTAGAACCGCGCGCCCTCGTCGGCGCCGTGCACGCCCGGTCCCCACTCGATGATGTTGAGGTAGATCTCGAGCAGGCGGTCCTTGGTGAGCGGGGTGAGGTGCTCGATCACCCACGCCAGCACCACCTCCTGGCCCTTGCGCGACAGCGTGCGGCGATGGCCCAGGAACAGGTTGCGCGCGAGCTGCATGGTGATGGTGCCGGCGCCGCGTTCGAACCGACCCGCGCGCAGGTTGGCCGCCAGCGCGCCCTCGAGGGCGGCGGTGTTGAAGCCGCGGTGGCGGTGGAAGCCGCCGTCCTCGTTGGTGACGACCGCATCCCGCAACGCCGGCGCGATGCGGTCGAGCGTGCGGAAGTGCGGGTTCGCGGGCGACAGGTCGCGCATGACGGTGCCGCGCGGCACGTGCAGCGTGGCCACGAACGGGCCCGCGAGCCGCGCCAGCCGCAGGTTCGCGTCGCTCCCGGCGATCGCGAGGCCGTGCGGGACCACGTCGGCGGTGAAGCGACAGCTGTCGGGTGCGCCCACGTCGAGCACGAGGCTCGCGCGCCAATCCCACGACCCTGCCACGGGCAGGTCGGCGAGCGGGCCCAGCATCGGACGCGGCAGCGCGCGCTGCACGCCCGCAGCGGTCGCGCCCTCGACCTCGATCGCGCCCGAGAAGCGCGGACCGTCGCGATCCAGCGTGGCGCCCATCAGGAGCGGTACGCCGCCCACCTCGACGCGCGTGCCGTCGGCCAGGCGCACGCGACCGGCGCGGCGGTCCTGCGTGAGGCGGCCGTCCACCGCGAGGGTGAGCGGGTGTGCGTCGCCGGCGGGGTCGGGCACGTCGAACGCCATGCGGCCCTGCAGGCGGTCGTCGGCGTGCCACTGCATCGCGATCGAGAACGGTACGATGCGTTCGCTCGTGAACGCGCCGGTGGCCGCCAACTGCACGCCGCCCTGCACCCGCGACAGCGTGAACGCGTCGAGGCGCGCGAACGACGAGTCGCCGCGCGTCACCACGAGGCGCGTGAGCGACAGTTCGGGCAGTCGGCGCGCGGGCAGCAGTGCGGCCTCGACGAGTTGCGAGGCCGCCGCGCGCACGCGCGGAGCCGCGGGGGCGCCCCGCTGCGGGCGATCGTCGGCGGGCGCGGCCTCGTCGTCGGTCGCCGCTGTGGCGGGCAGCGCGATGCGCACGTCTTCGGCGGCAAGGCGCGCGAGGCGCGGACGGGGTGGGAAGCCGCGCAGGCCGAGGTCGGCGCGCAGATGCGCCACGGTTGCGCCGCGGCCGTCGGGGCGCGTGAGCGCGAGGTCGCGCAGTTCGAGGTGCGCGGGCCATGCGAACGACAGCGCTCCCCAGCGCGCCTCGAACCCGCGCGCGGTGGCCTCGGCGCGCAGGCGCTGCCCGATCCCGGGTGCGATGAGCGGCGGCAGGGCGAGTGCGACCACGACGAGCGCGAGCGCGGTGGCGAGCGCGAGCCGGCGCGCACGAGGGGACCACGGGGTCAGGAGCACCGTGCGAGGGTACGCACGCCCTGCACGGGGCGCCACCCGGTCATGCGAACGGCCGCGTCCCGGGCGGGGACGCGGCCGTGTGCGGAAGCGGATGCGATCAGCGCACGGTGGCGACGCGCGCGCCTTGCCAGTCGCGCCACAGCGTCTCGACCTCGGCCACGAACGACGGGTGCCTCGGCGACCATCCCAACTCGCGACGGGCCTTGGCGGTCGAGACGGTGAGGTCGTTGAGCAGGGCCTCGCCGTAACCGCCATGCGAGCGGATGAGCTCCTCGGCCGGCCACGACACCGCGCGCGAGCCCGTGGTGGTGGCGACCGCCTCGGCCATCTGGCGCACCGTGTGCGGCGCCTCGTCGGCGATGAGGTAGCGCGTGCCCGAGGCGCCGTTCTCGAGCGCCAGCACGTAGGCGTCGGCGAGATCGTCGCGATGCACGAGGTTCCAGTGCTGGGTGCCGTCGCCCGGGTAGGTCACGGTGTGATGCTCGTGCGCCTCGGCGAACCAGCCGCCCAGGATGCCGCGCTGCTCGCCGTAGACCATGCCGGGTCGCAGGATGACCACGGCGACCTCGTGTTCGGTGAGGTCGAGCACGATCTCCTCGTGCACCGCGCGCCACTGCACCACGGGCAGAGGGGCGATCGGGGTGTTCTCGTCGGCGCGACCGTGGTCGCCCCGACCGTGCACCCAGATGCCGCTCGTGTAGAGCACCTTGCGCATGCGGCCGTCGAGTGCCGCGGTGCGCAGCGCGTCGAGCGCGCACAGGTCCACGTCGGCGGCGCCGTTCTGCGCGTCGAACGCGGTGTGCACGGCAGCGTCGCAGTTCTGCAGGATGCCGCGCCACTCCCCGCCAGGCACGCCGAGGTCCCCGACCACGGGCGTGATGCCCAGGGCGGCGAGGGAGCGCGTGCTGTCCTGCTCGCGCGTGAGGCCGAAGACCTGATGGCCCCGACGGACGAGTCGTTCGGCGACGGCGCTACCGATGTAGCCCGTCGCCCCGGTGACGAGGATGCGTTGCGGCTTCATGACTTCTCCTTCCGGCCCATGGG
>JBJTRI010000063.1:0-7441 GCA_046076045.1 bacterium | reverse complement strand
TCTTGAGCGCCTGCTCGAGCGCCTCCGTCTCCTCGCCGCCGGTCAGGTAGCCCTTGGGCGTGAGGATGTGGATGTCCCCGACCTGGCGCTGCTTCAATGCGGACATGCGGCCTCCTGTGGTCGGCGCGAGCGCGCCCTCCTTACAACCCGAGCGTCTTCAAACCCTTCACGGCGTCCGGCTGGCCCGGCTGGACCTCGAGCACGCGCCGGTAGTACTCCGTCGCCTTCGCCCGATTGCCCGAGTTCTGGTACGCCTGCGCCAACCAGATCAACGACTGCACGTTGCGGGGGTCGATGGCGACCGAACGCTCGAGGTCGTCGATCGCACTCCCCCAATCCTTCTTGAGCAGGGCCCGGTACCCCAACTGCTGGCGGGCGACCGCCGAGTTCTTGCTGGTCGAGTCCACCGCCACCGCCGCCCGGAACGCGTCGAGGCCGGCGTCGATCGAGTCGGCCTGCGTCAGGGTGACGGCGAGCCAGAAGTGCCGGTCGCCCTTGGTCGGCTCGAGGGTGGCGGACTGACGGAGCGCGGCGATGGCCTCCGGGAATTGCTTCAACTCCTTGTGGGACAAACCGAGGAAGTAGTAGGCCTCACCCGAGGTCCCGTCAAGCGCGATCCGGCGCTGGAGCGTGCCGATGGCGACCGGATAGTCCTTGGCCCGGTACTGCATCTTGGCCATCTCGAGCATGGCGAAACGGCCGTCGCTCGAGAGCGAGTCGCGCTCGATGATCGCGCGGTACGTCGAGTCGGCGGCACCCGGGTTGCCCATGAACGCGTACACCTGCGCCAACTGCACCATCTGCGCGTTGCTCAGGTCCGCCTTGCCGGCCGCGTCGAGCGCCTTCTGCCACTCCTTGCGCTCGACCGAGAGCCGGAACAGCACCGCGTACATGTCCTTCGACCTGTCGCCCAGGTCCTGGGCCTTCTGCAGGGCGGGCGCCGCCTCGTCGCGCATGCGGAGGAAGTAGTAGGTGCGCCCGAGTAGCGACCAGCCGCGGGCATCGTTGGGCACGAGCTGGGTGTAGCGCTCCAGGTAGGGCCGCGCCTCGGCGTAGTACGACGACCGCGCCTGCCCGGCGCGGTAGAAGATGTCGCCGAGCGCGAGCTGCGCGCCCGCGAACTCGGGGTTGCGCTCGGCCACCCAGCGGTACTGCAGGATCGCCTCGTCGTAACGCTGGTCCGACGCCAACGCGCGACCGAGCGCGAAACGCAGGTCGATGTCGGTCGAGTCGAGGGCGACGGCCTTCTCGTACTCGGGCAGGGCCAGCGACGGGATGCCGCGACGCAGGTAGAAGTCGCCGAGCGCGCGATTGGTGATCGGGTCCTCGGGTGCGGCCTCGCGGGCCTGCGTGAAGTAGATGCCGGCGTCGCGCAGCGAGTCGCGCGCCATCTCGACGTTGCCCAGTGCGACCAGGAAGCGCGGGCGCCAGCGCGTGCCCCAGTTGAGGCCGGGGTTGAGCGCGCCGATGGCCTCGTCGAAGCGGCCGAGCTGCGTGAAGCAGTCGCCGAGCGCGAGCTGCGCCTCGGGGTACTTGCGATCGAGCGAGACGGCGCGCTGGTAGCTGGGGAGCGCACCCGTCCAGTCCTCGCGATGGCGTGCGACCTCGCCCTCGCCCCAGTGGCCCATGGCGAAGTTGGCGTCCATGCGCTGCGCCATCTGGAACATCTCGAGCGCCTTCTCGTCGTTGCGGCGGCGCAGGTAGACCTGCCCCATGCCGGCGCGGCCCTCGGCGAAGCCCTGCTCGGCGGCGCGCTCGTAGAGCGCGAGCGCGTCGTCGTAGCGCCCGGCGGCGAGTGCGGCACGCGCCTCCTTGAGGTCGGCTCGGGCCATGCGGGCATCGCCGAGGATGGCCACCGTCGCGAGGACGGTCACGAGCGCGGCGCGAACGAGGGAACGGATCGGGGTCGTCATGGGATCGGGGTCTTCTCTCCGGTCAGTGGGAACCCAGCATCGGGGAGCGATGGACGAAACGGATGGGGACGGCCGTGGGCACGCGTCCGTGCGCGAGCACGAGACGCTGACCGGGTTCGCTCGAGGCATAGGTGACGAAGCCCCCGGCGAGCCGGACGCCCTGGGCACGGATGTAGAGGTTCACGAAACGAGGCAGCGGGTACGAGCCCTCGTGCACGGTCTGCATGTCGGGCTCCACGTAGGGCGTCCCTGCGAGCGGCGCGAGCGCGAGGGCGCGCACGCCCGGGGCGTTCGCGAGTGGCAGCGAGACGAGTCCGATCGCCCCCGGCACGGCGGCCACGCGGGCCGCGACCGCGGAGTCCGAGGCCTCGAGCATGGACGCGGCGCGCATGGGCTCGCCCGGGAGCACGCGCTGCACGAACGCGCGCGCGAGGTCGGACGACAGCGGGGGCAGCACCGGGACGATGCGGGCCGAGCGCCCACCCACGGCGGACCAGTCGGTGAGCTCGCCCCGCCAGATGTTCGCGAGGTCGTCCACCGTGAGGTTGCGGACCGGGTTCGCGGCCGCGACTACGAGCACCATCGCGTCCTGCGCGATGCGATGCCCGTCCACCGCGATGCCGCCCTGTCTCGCCATCTCGCGCTCCTCCGGTTCGAGTTCCCGTGCTGCCGCGGCCACGTCCGCATGCCCGCCGAGCAGTGCCGCGATGACCGCGGACGACGACTCGGGCTCCCGCAACTCCAGTACCGCCTGCGGGTAGAGAGTCCGGAAGGAGTCCGCCTGCACCGCCACCATGGCCCGCACGTCCGGGGCCGCGACGATCGAGATACGCCCGCTCGTCTCGGAATCTTCCACCGACGGGGCGGTGTCCCGGGGCTGGCACCCTCCCACCAGGAGGACGCCCACAAGGGACACGACGAGACCACGGACCACCGGCAGCCGAGAACGGCGCGGGCCCGGGCCAACGAAGTGGCTGAATCCTAGTGAGCGGTGTCCGAGCATGTCAACGGGAACCCGGGGGCCTCGGTCACCTGTGGGGAGCCACAGGGCGGTCCTGCTACCGGGGGACGGCAGCCGGGGGACACTAGGGAGCGGTCCCGGGGGTGTCAAGAACCGGCGACCCGGGCCGGACGACGTCAGGGCGCCAGTCGGTAGAGCATCCGGGCGAACGCCGCGCTCTCGCGGACATGGTCGAGCCCGGCGATCCAGCACAGGGTGCGCTCCACCCCGATCCCGAACCCCGAGTGCGGCACCGACCCGTAACGGCGCAGGTCCTTGTACCACTCGAACGCGGCGTGCGGCAGGCCGTGCTCGTCGATGCGCTGCTCGAGCAGGGACAGACTCGACATGCGCTGCCCGCTGCCGATGATCTCGCCATAGCCCTCGGGGGCCAGGCAGTCGCACGACAGGCAGAGCCGCTCGTCGGCCGGATCGGGCTCCATGTAGAACGCCTTCACCGCGGCCGGGTAGTTCGTGACGAAGATGGGCGTGTCGTAGCGCTGCGAGAGCTCGGTCTCGTCGGGGGCGCCGAAGTCGCTGCCCCACTCGAACTCGCGTCCCGCCTCGTGCAGCATGCGCACCGCGTCGTTGTAGTGGATGCGCGGGAACGGCCCCGTCACGCGCTCGAGCTTGGTGGTGTCGCGCTCGATCACCTTGAGGTCCTCGCGGCAGCGGTCGAGCACGCGGGCCACGGTCGAGACGAGCAGGCGCTCCTCGAGCGCGATGATGTCGTCGAGCTTCGCCCACGCCCACTCGGGCTCCATCATCCAGAACTCGATGAGGTGCCGGCGGGTCTTGCTCTTCTCGGCGCGGAACGCGGGGCCCAGGCAGTACACGCGCCCGAGCGCCATGGCCGCAGCCTCCATGTACAACTGGCCGCTCTGGGACAGGTACGCCTTGTCGTCGAAGTACTGCGTCTCGAACAGCGTGGTGGTGCCCTCGCACGCGTTCGGCGTGAAGATGGGCGCGTCCACCAGCGTGAAGCCCTCGGTGTCCATGAAGTCGCGGAACGCCGCGATGATCTCGGCGCGCACGCGCAGGATGGCCTGCTGGCGCGGGGCGCGCAGCCAGAGGTGGCGGTGGTCCATGAGGAAGTCCACGCCGTGCTCCTTCGGCGTGATCGGGTACTCGGCCGCCACCGAGACCACCTCGAGGTGGGAGATCCCGAGTTCGACCCCACCCACCTGCCGCGTGTCGGCCTTCACGGTGCCGCGCACGATGACCGCGCTCTCCTGCGTGAGGGCCTCGCTGGCCGCCCACTGCTCGGCCGGCAGGTCCTTCACGCCGGCCACGCACTGGATCGAGCCGCTGCCGTCGCGCAGGACGAGGAACTGCACCTTCCCGCTCGAGCGACGATGGGTGAGCCAGCCGCGGATCTCCACGGACTGACCGACCCGGCCACCCGCTTCGCGGATCCGGATCCAGGGGGTCGAGGGCGTCTCGGGCAGGGACATGTCAGGGGCTCCCGGGGACGGACCGGCGCGCGCGCGGAGGGGCGGTGCGGGTCCGAGCCCCAGCGAAAGGCCCACCCGGGGGGCGGGCCGCGGGACCGCAAGGCTCTCAAGGCGTCAGGGCGGGGTGCCGATAACGCCGACGAACCGGACGGTACGGACCGAACCCTCGGAGTGTCAAGGGAATGCACGCCATGAACCGAGCCACGACGGCCCCCCGCCACGCTGGGGTGCGCCTTCCCCATCGCGGTCTCCTCGCGTCACTGACGCTGCTCGTGCTCATCACCCTCTCCACGCTCGCGTGGGCGAGCGACGAGACCGGGTCCGTCCCGCCCGTGGTCGTGCCGACCGACAGCGCGACGACCGCGGCCACCCCTCCTGCCGCGACGCCCGAGCTGCGTGACGTCGAGGACTGGGTACGGTGGAAGCGCGACCGGCAGGTCGATGCGCTCCCGATCGAGGCGCGGTTGTTCTACCGGCGCGGTCTCATGGCCCAGCAGTCGGGGCAGTCGGCCGAGGCCATCGCCTACCTGCGTGGGGCGATCGAACTCGACCCGTCCTTCGTCGAGCCGCACCTGACGCTTGCCGGCTGGGCGTTCCCCGCCGACCCCGCGCAGGTCCTCGCGCACCTCGGCGCCGTCGCGGCCCTGGTGCGGAGCGACTTCCAGCTCCAGTTGGCGGTGGTCGCCAACGCGATCACGCTGGGACTCGAGGCTCTGTTCGCGGGCCTCCTGCTCACCGCGTTGTTCGTGCTGGTGCGTCGGCGTCACGAGCTGGCGCACACCGTCCACGAGGAGTTGTCGCGCGTCATCTCGCGCCGCACGGCGCATTGGTGGGCGCCGGTCGTGGTCGTGCTGCCGTTCCTCGCCGGCCTGGGCATCACGCTGCCGGTGCTGGCGCTGCTCGCTTTCCTGTGGAGCGTGTTGCGCGTGCGCGAGCGTGCGCTCACCGTGGCGCTCACCCTCGTCGCCGTGACCGCACCCTTCGCGACCGGCGCCCTCGATCGCTTCACGCAGGCACTGCGCACCGACGCGGCCCCCTTCCACGAGACCCTGCTCGTGCGGGACACGCCGTTCGACGCCGAGCGCCAGCAGCGCATCGCGGACAACGCGGCGCGTCACCCCGACGACGGCTTCGCGTGGTTCGCGCTCGGCTGGCACGCGCGACGTGGCGGTGACCTCGTGACCGCCGAGCGTGCCTACCGGAGCGCGCTCCGGACCTGGCCCGCCGAACCGTCGGTGTGGGTCAACCTGGGCAACGTCGAGGCCATGCGCGGGCGCACCGACGCCGCGCTGGAGTCGTACCGCGAGGCCCTGCGTCACGACCCGAGCAGCGCGCCGGCGCACTTCAACGCCTCGCAGCTCCACCTGCGCCGCTTCGAGTACGAGGATGCCAACCGCGAACTGCGCGCCGCCTCGGCGCTCGACTTCGACTTGGTGAACCGCTACCAGTCGCGCACGGGCGCCTCCGGCTTGCTCCCGCTCGTGGATGCATGGCCCGCACCCCAGCTGTTCTGGGGCACGCTCGCGCGCACCCCGATCGCGGCCGGCACGACGCCCCTGCCGCTGCTGCTGCGCGGCCGCATCGAGGCCTCCGGCTGGCCGTTCTCGGTCGCCACGCTCGCCGTCGTGCTGGGGTTCGTGCTGCTCGGTCGCTGGCAGATGCGCCGGCTGCCCCTGCGGCAGTGCAACAACTGCGCGGTGGTGGTGTGCCGACGCTGCGCGCGTCGCCGCCGCGAGACCATGCTCTGCCCCGCGTGCGACCGCATCGCCGCGGGCGCGACGACGGTGGAGTTCTCGAAGTCGCTGCTGCAGCGCCATCGCAACCAGCACCGCGACCGTCGTCGGCTCGGTCGCACCGCGCTGGCCACGCTCGTGCCCGGCTACGGGCTCGTGGCGCACCACCGCGTCTTCGGTCCCGCGGTGATCCTCGCCACCACCTGGTTCCTCGGGCGGCTGCTCGCGGGCGCCCCGATGCCGTACTCGCTCACCCCGCGGCTCTCGCTGCCGGGGTCCGAGTTGCCGCCGCAGTTCCTGCTCGTGGCGCTGGTCGTCGTCCAGCTCTGGTCGCTGACCGCCTACCTCGTCGTCATGGCCCGCGACCGTCGTCGCGAGGCGCAGCTCGAAGCGGCCAGCCGTGGCCGCATCACGCAGTCGACCGCCCGCACCACCGGGCTGGCGGCCTGAGGTCCCCATGGCACTCCAAGGCAACCTCCGCGACTTCTCCGCGATGGAGATCCTGCAGCTCGTCGGCACCCAGCGGAAGTCGGGCTGCCTCGTGATGGAGTGGGGCGCCGAGCGATTCCTCGTCTGGGTGCTCGACGGGCGCATCGTCTCCACGCGCACGCTGGGCCCGCTCAAGGACGACTCGCTCGCGCTCTTCATGCGCAAGGTCCATCGGCTCTCGGACGAGCAGTTCAATAGCCTGCTCGCGCTCAACGCCGAGACCAAGCGCGACCTCGAGGACCTGCTCCTCAAGGGGCGCTACGTCGACGAGGAGACGCTCGGCATGCTGGTCGAGCGCCAGATCCTCGACGACCTCACGCGCATGGTGCGCTGGGAGAACGGCACCTACCGATTCGACCCCGCGACCCGGTGGCCGCACCCGCCGCTCGCCTCGCTCAGCGTCGAGAGTGGCCTCATGGAGGCCGCTCGTCGCACCGACGAGCAGCGTCGGTTCGTGAGCGTGTTCAAGGACCCGCATGCCATCCTCGCGGTCAAGGACGTGCCGTCGACCGAGGAGCCGCTCTCGGACGAGGAGCGCGAGCTGTTCTCGATCGTGGACGGGCAGCGCACGGTAGCCGAGGTCGTCGAGGCCGCACCGCTCGTCGAGTTCGAGGCGTACGAGTCGCTGAACCGCATGATGGAGGCGCATTGGTTGGAGTTCGCGGGGCGTCGCGACCCCGGCCAGGGGCCTGGGCCCGCGGTGATCGCGCGCGAGACGCGTTCGCACGACGGTCGTGTGCGCGAGCTCGTGGTGGCGGTCGCGGTCGTGGCGGTGGTGGGCCTCGCCCATCTCGGGGCGAACCATCTGCCGACGACCGCGGTCCCCGTCGGCCACGACGTGCATGCCGAGGC
>JBJTRI010000062.1:0-12995 GCA_046076045.1 bacterium | reverse complement strand
CGGGACGCGGCGTCGCGCGTTCATGCGAGCATGCCCCCGCACGCGCGCGGTGGGATCGGGCGCGCGAGCCAACGCGACTCGCGATGCGGCAAGACTCGCGGTACGGCGCGACTCGCGGTACGGCGCGACTCGCGGTACGGCGCGACTCGCGATACGGCACGACTCGCGGTATGGCGTGACTCGCGAGGCGACTACGACTCGCGAGGCGACACGACTCGCGGTGCGACGCGACTCGCGGTGCGACGCGACTCGCGGTGCGACGCGACTCGCGAGGCGACGCGACTCGCGAGGCGACGCGACTCGCCGCTGGACCCGCGCCGCGGGCTAGGGCAGCACGGTGACGCCGAGCACGGTCTCGCCCTGCACCACGCGCCGCGCCACGTCGAGGCCGCGCGTGACGCGCGCGAAGATGGTGTAGCGCCCGTTCAGGTGCGGCTGCGGCGAGAGCGTGACGAACCACTGGCTGCCACCGGTGTCCTTGCCCGAGAGCGCCATGCCCACCATGCCGGCCTCGTAGCGCTGGCGGTTGTACTCGCAACGGATGGTCCAGCCCGGTCCACCCGACCCGGTGCCGGTGGGGTCGCCGTCCTGGATGACGAAGTCCGGCACCACGCGATGCACGCGCAGGCTGTCGAAGTAGCCGCGGCGCGCGAGCCGCGCGAAGTTGCGCACCGTGCCCGGGGCGTCGGCGCCGAGGAACTCCCACTCCATCTCGCCCGCGCTCGTGCGCACGATCGCGCGGCGGACGTCGGGCGCGGCGAGCAGTTCGGCGTCGGTGGGCGCGGGCGGAACCGCCGCCGGGTGCGCGCGCTCGACGCTGTCGGCATAGGCGCGTCCGGCGAGCGTGCGGAGCGCGTCGCGGATCGCCAGGCGTGCGTCGGCGTCGGCGTCGGCCGCACGCTCGGCGTAGGCCGCGGCCAGCCGCGGCACGCTCACGCTGTCGCCCGCCTCGGCGAGGGCCCCGGCCGAGGCCGCGACCACGAGCAGGTTGGGATGCCCGAGCCCGCGCCGCAACGACTCGCGCAGCGGCTCGAGCGCCGGGTGCCGCAGGCGTGCGAGCAGTGCGCCCGCGACCTCGGCCGCGGTCATGCGCACGAGCGGGTGGCCGTCCACCTGGAACGCACCCGCGATCGCGTTCACCACGCGCGGCGGGCGCTGCTCGAGGTCGTCGGGCCCCATGCCGCGCAGACCGTCCACCACTGCGCTCCGCACGTAGGCCACGCTGTCCGAGAACAGCGGGCGCGCGGTGTCGAGTGCCGCACGGCGCGTGCGCACGAGCAGCGCACGTCCGGCCGCGCCGCGCGTGGCGGGGTCGCCATCGAGCACACCCGAGCGCAGGGCCGAGATCACGGTGACGCTGTCGGTCCGCGCCCCCACCCACGCGAACGTGTCGGCGAGCGCGGTGGCCGCGGTGACGCGCACGGCCGGGTCGCGATGCGCGAGCAGGCGCGCGATGCGCGCCCCGGGCGCGCCCTCGCCGTCGGCCACGAGTTGCAGCGCGCGGATGGCGTGCACCACCACCACGGGGTCGGGGTCGGTGAGCGCGTCCACGAGCGCGCGTTTGGCCGCACGCGACTTGAGCCGGCCCAGCGTGCGCGCCGCGTGCGCACGCACGAGCGGGTCGGGATCGGCGAGCACGGGGATCACCGCCGGCACGAT
Source organism: bacterium (assembly GCA_046076045.1). GTDB lineage: Bacteria > Eisenbacteria > RBG-16-71-46 > RBG-16-71-46 > RBG-16-71-46 > JAIOPA01. The sequence continues at coordinate 11,336 of JBJTRI010000062.1, read as the reverse complement.
GCGTTCGGGCACCATGAGGCGCTCGAGCGCGTACACGACCCGCCAGCGCACCGCCGGGTCGCGCTCGCCGAGCGCGGCCAGCAGCGTCGAGGTGGCGCTGGTGTCGGCGAGCCGCCACAGCGACTCGCACGCGCGCATGCGCTGCTCGGGCGTGCCGCGGCGCACGAACGGCAGCACGGCCGCGGTCGCCGCGGGGTCGCCGCACTTGCCCAACGCCTCGACCGCGAGCGCCACCACCTCGGGGTCGCGATCGGTGAGCGCGCGCTCGAGCACCGGGCGCGCCGAACGGTGCCCGACCTGCCCGAGCGCGAACGCCCCCTCACGACGCACGCGCACGTCGCGGTCGGCGAGCACCGCGATCAACGCGGACACGCTGGTCGAATCCTGCACGCGACCCACCGCGAGGGCTGCACGCACTCGCACCTCGGCGTCGGGGTGTGCGAGCGCGCGCGCGAGCTCACCCCCCGCCCAGTCGCGACGATCCTCGGCGAGCACCACCGCGCGCAGCACCGCCTCGCGGGGCGCGGTGGCCGCACGCGCGGCGCACGGCAGCACGAGGGAGGCGAGCAGCGCGAGCATGAGGGACGGACGCGACGGGACGTGCGACGGCATCACGCGGACCTCCGGCGGGGACGGTCGGGCACGGGGCGCGGGCGCGCCGTGCGAGCGACCGGGGCGGTTCAGGGGACGAGCGGTTCCTCGACGCGGCGCGGACGACGCAGCTTCACCAGACGCCCGGTCTCGGTGATCGACTCGCCACCGGCGGTGCGGGCGTTCATTCGGAACAGGTACACGCCGTTGGCCAACTCGTCGCCCTCGGCATCGCGACCATCCCACGCGACCTGGTGGTAGCCGGGCACGAGCGAGCGCTCGGTGCGCGTGAGGATGAGCCGCCCGCTCAGCGTGTACACCGACAACCGCACGTCGGCGGGCTCGGACCCGAGCAGCATGAACGAGAAGTGCGTGCCCGAGGCGTCGAACGGGTTCGGGAACGGGATGAGGTCGCGGAACGCGAGACGCCCCGCCGACTCCCCGACCTGGAACCGGCGCGTCACCGTGCCGCCACCGGCGATGGCGACCACCAACTCGTAGTCGTCCACCGGATACGCCGCGGTGGACCACGTCAGCACCCACTCGCGCCCGGAGTGCACCCCGCTCGCCGTGGTGTCGGTGGCCACCGGGGTCGCGGTGATCGCGAGCGGCTGGCCGTTGAGCGTCGCCGTGACCAGCGAGGCGGGCGTGACGAGCGGCTTGGGCGAGAGCAGCAGCACCGAGAGCGCCGCGCTCGGCGGCACCTCGTCACCGTCGGCGATGGGCGTACCGGCCGAGCGCAACACCGCGTCGAGCTGCAGGCGCAGCGTGCTGCGGCGCACGAGTCCGTCGCGGTCGCGCGCGGTGACCGTGTACTCGGTGGTGCGCGCCTCGAGCGGCGCGGTGTAGGCGAGGCGGAAGCGGCGGCCACCCGAGACGCTGCCGACCGCGGTGTCGGGGAACGTCGGCGTGGACGTCCAGCTCGTCACGGCCTCGACCCCGGCACCGCGGTCCACGTGCAGCGCAAGGCTGTCGAGCCGCACCGTGGTCACCACGTCGGCCTCGATCCGCACCGAGTCGCCCGGCGTGTGCAGGCGGACCGGCGAGGCGTCGGGCACCGGCACGCCGTTGGCGGTCAGGCTCTGCAACGGGCGGCCGATGGACAGACGCGTGGCGGGGTCGCCGAGCAGCACGTAGGTGGTGGCCAGCCCGCGCTCGGGGGCGTAGCTCTGCACCGTGCCGAGGTAGCGGAACAGCGCGGCCAGGATGACCTCGCCCAGGATGACGCGCGAACCGCGGTCCTCGGGACCGAGCGAGACGTCGCGCGGCGGGTTCACGAACATGCTGCGGATCAACTCGACGTTGATGTGGTCGCGACCGTTGCGCGGCACGACCTCGTAGCACGACGACGCCCAACTGCCGATCGCACCACGGCCGTTCGGCTGCGCGAGCAGGTCCTCGCCCAGACACGGGCCGACCGCGGCGTTCAACTGGTGCTCGGGGCGCGCGAACATGTTGGCGTGGCACGAGAACGCCGCGAACAGGAACGGTTTGCCGTCGTTGGCGAGGCGCGTGGCGTCGTCGCCGGGGCCGTTGCCCGAGTTGATCCACAGGTCTTCGTGCGTGAGCACGAACTCGTTGGCGTGCCCCTGGTAGTTCCACAGCAACTGCCCGGCGTTGAGCTTGCCGATCAACTGCGGCGTCACCGAGGCGTGGCACTTCTGGCGCGCCTCGTCGCGCGAGACGCGGCAGGTGTCGCCCAGGCCGTCGAACGAGATGTTGTCGATCTGCAGGTAAGACCTCAGGTTGAACACGTCCACGTCGAGGCCCGCCACACCGGAGTCGCTCTGGATGTAGCCGCGCATGGTCTCGGCGAGGTCCACGAACAATTCCTCGTACGAGCGGTGGCAGTAGCCGCTGGTGGAACCACCGCCGCCGAACGTGGTCTCGCCCGAGAACGCGTCGTCGGACGACAGCAGCACGCGCCGGCGCCAATCCACGTCGCCCGCGTGGTCCTCGTACGCGACGATCTTGGAGATGACGGTCTGCGCTTCGGCGAGCGAGTTCACCGTGAGGCGGCCCACCATGAGTTCGGGCACCACGCGGTTCGAGTCCGGGGACGAGATGGGGTCCTCGTTGCCGGTCACGAACGCGTAGCGGTTGTCGCTCACGGTGATCTCGAGCCCCTCGCCCGCGCCCACCGGGCCCGGCGTGGGGAGCGCGGGGATCCAGTCGCGCCCCGAGGTGCGGCGGTTGCCGTTGGGGTCGAGGGAACCGTCCCCGACGAGCAGCAGGAAGCGCGAGTTCCAGCGGCGGTACGCGTACTCCACGAACCGCTCGATCGCGATGCCGCCCTTGCGACCGTCACCGAACTCGTCGTAGATGGACTCGACCGGGGCCTCGAGCACCGACAGGCCCTGCGAGCGCCGCAGGGCCGCGAGCAGCGGGACCGCCGAACCGAACGCCTCGGGGAACACGATGAGGTGGTCGGCCTGCGGGGCGTTCCACAGGTCGCGGCGCACGACGCGCGAGTAGGCCGACGCCAGCGGCACGCGCGGACCGAACCCGGGCTCGAGCGGCGCGATCTGCGCCGCCGCCACGTACTCGCGGCGCGGCCCGGTCACCACGTCCTGCAGGTCGAACTCGTACCCGGTCGCCCCCAGCCGCACGCGGTCGGCGGGCAGCACCAGGCGCACCGGGCGGTCGGGGTCGGTGACGTCGTAGACGCGGATGGAGTCGGAGTCGAAGTTGTCCACGCGCAACTGGAAGTCGGTCGCCTGCGTGCCCGAGTTGAAGCGCAGGTACGACGACTCCGCGCGGTAGCGTCGCCAATAGGTGAGGTCGAACCAGTCGAGCCCGGCGAACACGACCGCGTTGTTCACCGGGTCGGGAGGCGACAGGTCGTTCTTGCCCCACAGGCGCAGGAAGTTGGTCGCCCCCTCGGTGAGCACGCTGCCCGGGAACGACACGGTGCGCGTGTTCGCCGCCTTGCCGAACCAGAACACCGAGTCCACCACGGTGGTGACGCGGTTCGCGCCGTTGCGGATCGCCGCCCACATGACATGCGTGTCGAACTTGCGGCCCACGAACCGCACGGTGAGCGACGCGGTGCGCGTGGTGTCGAGCCCCTGCGTGTCCACGCGGAGGGTGTCGGGCCGGTTGTAGTAGGACGACGCGTCGGTCCACTGCCACAACCCGATGTTGGTGTCGCCGACCGAGATCACGAACTGCATCATGGGCGCGGAGTCGCGCTCGAAGTGCTTGGTGAACGGGAAGCTCGTGGGCGGCGTGAGCCCGGCGAGCCCGTTCCAGCCGGAGCGCTGCGACACGCGCAGGCCGCCCCCGGGCTTGCGCGTCACGAACACGACCTCGGAGTCGCCCCACCAGCGGCGGATGTTGGTGGCATTGGTGCGCTCGGACCACTTGCGCGCCCACAGCCAGATGCCGTCGCCGGCGTCGAACACGCCGTTCGCGTTGGCGTCCTCGACCTCGCACGGCAGCTCGATCGTGACGAACGGCGGCGAGGCGTTGGCCACGTATTCGTGGCGGTGCACGCTCACCTCGCCCACCGGCAGGCCGACCGGGAACCCGTGCGGCGCGAGCTGGTCGTAGGCGAGCCGGTGGAGCGCGGTCTCGTCGAGTCGCACGCGCACCTCGGGGAACGACTCGTCGAACGCGTTCGCGTTGGCCCCGCCGGCGGGAGCGGCGCCCACGCGCGTACCGCGCTCGGTGAGCGGTGCGGGCGGCACGCGCCAACCGCGTCCCTGCGCCCAGTTGACGATCGAGCCCTCGAGCACCGCGTCGGCGTGCGGGTCGGGCTCGGCGGTGGTCGCGGCCTGCGCGGCCGCGCCCGCAGGACGGTTGAAGTCCACGCGCACGGTCAGCGTGCGCGGCGCGACGAGTCGGCCCTCGCCGGGCTCGTGACGGAACGGACGGAACTCGAGATGCACCAGTCGGCGGCCGCGGAACGCGAACGGCGCGTCGAGCGAGATCGGCGACCGCGGCCACGCCCCGTCCTCGATCGCGGGCACCTCCTCGCGGATGGGCTGCGCGCCGAGTCGGCCCGAGGGGTCGTCGCGGAACGCGGGACGCCCGGCGACCACCGGGCGCACGCCGGTGCGCGCGTCCTCGACACCGCTCGCGAGCACCCGCACGCTCGGGCGCGAGCCGGGCGGCAGCGCCAACGTGGCCGCCCACGCGGGCAACATGGGGCGACCGGGCTCGGCGAGCGCGTACGCGCCCGCGAGACCCTCCACCGTCACGCGCCCGGCGGCGTCGGGTGCCGACAGCGACCACGCGCCCACCGTGAGCTCGAGCGTGACGCCGCGGGCGTCGGTCGCGAGCACGCGAACCCCGCTCGCGCGGGCGGTCGCGGGCGCGAGCACCGCGGCGAACAGGGCGAGCAGGATGGCGATCGGGGTCCAGCGGGTGGGGACGCGCATGGGCGGTTGAGTCTAGGGAGGGGTGTGGGTGACGGCAAACGCGGCCCCGGGCCTGCGGGCACCGCGTGGACCCGTTAGGATGCGGATCCGTCCCGAGGGCATCGGCACCGCCGACCCCGGGCTGCACGCCCTCCCATACCCCGGACCCACCCGCCCATGTCCCACCGTCGCATCCTGCCCGCCGCCCTCCTGCTGACCGTGCTGTGCGCGGCGGTCGGCCCCCACCCGGGGCCGGTCCCGGACGCGTGGGCCCAGGCGGGCACGGGCCCCGGGCTGCGCACGGCCGACCCCACCCCGCCGCCCCCCGCCACGGCCCCCGCCGTGGCCCCCTCCGTGGCCCAGAAGCTGCCGGGGCTCAACGTGGGCCTGCCGCGCCGGTACGACCTGCCCCTGCCCGACTCGGTACTGGTGCGGCTGGGCAACGGCGAGGACGTGACCGTGCGCCGGTTCCGGCGCGCCGTGCGCGTGCTGGGGGCCGACCCCGACACGCTCACCGCCCCGAGCCGCGAGGCGTTCCTGCAGCGCATCGTCGAGCAGCGCCTGCTCGCATCGGCCGCGCTGCGAGCGAACCTGCCGTGGAGCGCCGAGGACTCGGTGCGCTTCGCGGGCGAGTGCGACCACATCCGCATGAGCGCCGCGCTCGCGCTGGAGTTCGATTCGCTCGAGGCGCGCCGGCGCGCCCAGGGACGGCCCGACCTGGACGCGAACGCCATGGGGATCGCGGCGCGCGAGTCGCTCGCGACCCGCGTGGCGGCCGTGTGGGACGACGCGCTGGTGGCGCGCGTGGCGGCGGCGTTCGCGGCCCTGCCCGAACCCGACGCGGCGCGCTCGGCAGCGGAGCAGTTGCGCATGCGCGCCCTCCCGCCCGCGATCGCCCCCGCCGACTCGGCCCGTGCGCTGGTCGCGTCCGAGGGCGAGACCGTGCGCGTGCGTGACGTGCTCGCGGCGTGGGACCAGGTGCCGCTCGCCTACCGCCCGCGCGTGAGCGACGCCGAGGGCGTGCGCGCACTGGCGAGCAACGTGCTGTTCGAGCGCCACCTGCGCACGCGCGCCGAGCGCCCCGAGACCGCGGCGCGCCCCGAGGTGCGCGCCGCGATCGAGGATCGCCGCGAGTACCACGCGGCCTCGAACTGGTTGCAGCGCGACGTGGTCGCGCGCATCCCCACCGACTCGCTCACGCTGCGCCGCCACTGGGAGCGCGAGCGCGCCCGCTTCACGCGCGCCCCGCGCGCGCTGGTGGTGCTGGTGGCGCTCGAGGACGAGTCGGCGGCGCGCGCCATGGCCGCGCGGTTCCGCGTGCCTGGCGAGGCCGAGAGCCTGGCGTTCCGCGCCCAGCGCGACGGCGCGTACTGGGTGTACGAGGTCGTCGAGGGCGAGCCCGATCGCCTGTACGAGGCCGCGGCCGCGGTGGGCGTGAACGGCGTGGTGGGTCCGGACCGCACCGACGACGGTTGGCGCGTCATGCAGGTGCGCTCGCTCACGCCGCGCGAGAGCCCGCCGTTCGAAGCGGTGCGCGACGCGGTCGGGCGCGACTGGCTGGAGACCGAGAGCGAGCGCCGCATCCGCGACCGCCTGGACGACCTCGCACGACGCACGGGCGTGCGCCGCAACGAGCGGGCTTTGCGCGCCATTGTCTTGTCGCCGGACGCACGCCCTCGCTAGCATCGAGGGAGCGCCCCCACCCCGGAGATCCGCCATGCCCCGTCCGCACCTGCTCGCGGCCCTGCTGTGCGTCGTGCTCGCCGCCCCCGCGCTCGCCGCGCCCTCGTTCCGCGTCACGCCCGACACGCTGCGCGCCGACGCCGACGGCACGTGGAACCTGTGGATCGAGGTCGCCAACGAGTCCGGCACGCTGGGCGTGTACGCCGACAGCCTGTCGGTGCGCTTCCGCAACGACGACCCGGACCGCTCGCCGCAGCCCGCGCAGGGCGGCTACGAACTCGACGCGCTCGGGCGCATGATCCCGCCCGCGGGCGCGGGCGAGCGCAACGGCATCACCTACAGCGCACCGGCCACGTTCGACCGCGGCACGCTCGTGTTCCGGTTCGTGGGCCACGACAACGACCACTCGTACGTGCTCGAGTCCTCGGTGCGCGTGGTGGGCAGCGCGTTCTCCGAGTCGCACCCGCCGGTGGTGTTGCAGGTCGGCACGCAGCGCACCGACATGGTGGTGCTGCCCGCGCGCGAGGCGAGCGGACCCACCCGCACGCTGCTGTTCGTACCGCCGGCCGGCGTGCCCGCGCGCTCGCTCATGCGATGGGGCGCGGGCGTGGCGGCACGCGGCTGGAACGTGGGTGTGGTGAGCCTGCCGGGCTCGGGCCGTTCCAAGGGCGAGAGCGACGGGGCCGGGCCCGCAAGCGTGGGGCTGGTGGGGGCCGCGGTGCGCGAACTCGCGCGCACCACGGGCGTGGACCCCGCGCGCATCGTGCTGTGGGGCGAGCGCGAGGGCGGCACCACCGCGCTGCTCGCTGCCGACTCGAAGCTGCCCGTGCAGGGCGTGGTCGCGGTGGACGCGTGGCTCGACCCGTGGGCCGCGTACCGCACGCTCGACGACGCCGGCCAGCGCGCGTTCCGCGCCAGCGCGGGTTCCGACAGCGCAGCGTGGAAGGCGCGCTCGCCGATCGCGGTGGCCGCTCGTCCCACCGTGCCCGTGTTGCTGGTCCAGAGCGGCGAGGCGCGCCCCGCCGACACGGGACCGGCGGCGGCCTACGAGGCGGCCCGGCGCGCGAAGGGGTTGGCCGTGGAGACCCGCCTGAGCCCCAACGAACCGCGCCCGCTGCGCAAGCCCGACGTGCAGCGCATCGTGCTGGGCTTCGCCGAGCGTCGCACGGGCGGCGGCAACTGACCGCAGGGCGTTCCGCCCGCTCGGGGCGCGGGCGGTCAACCGGGGGTCAATTCGGGCCGCGAACGGGCCGATGACCCCGGGGTTTCTTGACCCCTCCGAACCGCGTTCTTACGCTCAACGGGAGAGTCTCCCCATCCCCGGCGCGCTCCCCGCGCACACGAGCCATCCCTCGAGGACCCCATGAAGCGTCCTGCGTCCCGGTTCACGGCCGTCCTGAAGTACGCCCTCGGCACCCTGCTGGCGCTGGCACTCGCGCTCGGCGGTACCACGGCGAGCGCGCAGTCGCAGGTGCTCACGCCCGAGAACTTCACCAGCCCCAAGCTGCGCGGCTGGATCAACGGCGTGCCCGACACGGGTCAGTTCCTGCCCGACACCACGGTGATCCTGCGTGTCAACGACCGCGTCATCCGGGTACGTGACTACATCCACGAGTACTTCACGTCGTACCCCGAGTACCGCCCGGCGCAGGACAGTGCGGGACGGCACGCGTTCATGATGACGCTGAGGAACCGCGAGGTTCTTGGCATCGGCGTGCTCGCTATGAACCGCCCGCAGACGTTCGAGGACCGCCTCGAGATCCGCAAGACCAAGCAGGGCTCGCTCACGAGCACGGTGCACACCCGCCTCATCCAGGACAAGGTGGCCGTCTCGGAGGAGGAGATCCGCTCCTACTACGACGCCTACCAGTGGAGCCTCCACCTGCGTCACATCCTGGTCGCCGACCGCAACGCGGCCGAACGCGTCCGGCGCGAGCTGGTCTCGGGCCGCATCACATGGGCGGCGGCGGTGAAGAAGTACTCGCTCGCCGACAACAAGGACGACTCGAACGGCGACCTCGGCTGGGTCTCGCCCGACAAGCTCGACCCCAAGATCACGTACGGCATCTACCGCCTCAAGCCGGGCGAGACCTCGCTGCCCGTGCAGGACGTCCGTGGCTGGCACATCGTGCAGGCGACCGAACGCCGGCCCATGAACAACGTGCCCGACTACAGCTTCCTGCGACGCCCCATCGAGCACATGATCCGCAGCCAGCGCGAGACCGAGATGGCCGAGGAGATCATGGCGACCATCCGTGCCCGACACGGCGTGGTGCAGGACTCGACCAACGCCCTGTTCGCCGCGTCGCGCTTCACGAAGACCACCGACCTCAAGCAGGAGACGTTCAGCGCCACGCTCGAGATCGACGCGAGCATGCCCGAGTTCGACGCCGCGGACACCGCGCGCGTGCTGCTGCGCTGGAAGGGCGGGCGCTTCACGATCCGCGACCTGCTCGTGTCGTACGGCGCCATCCCGCCGGTCATGCGCCCGGCGCTCACGCGCATGGACCTGATCCTGCACTTCGCCGAGAGCGTCGCGCTGGAGCCGTTCATCGCCGAGCACGGCATGCTGAACGGACTCGAGAGCGACTCGCTCGTCACGCTCGCGGTGCGTCGCAAGACCGAGCAGCGCCTCACCGAGGCCATGTACGCGGACTCGATCCAGTCGCGCGTGTGGGTGAGCCGCGCCGACCGCGAGGCCTACTACAAGGCGAACATGGAGTCGTTCATCACGTATCCCGCGGTGCGGTACGTGGCGATGTGGCGCCCGACGAAGGCCGGCGCGGACTCGCTCCAGGCGCGCCTGAAGGCCGGCGAGGACCCGGCGGCCATCCTGCACGCCGACTCGTTGACGGGGCTCACGTCGGGGGCGTTCCACCAGCGTCAGCAGAACGAGAACTTCCCCCACAAGAAGATCGTCTTCGAGGAGCTGCGCCCGGGCGACGTCACGATGAGCGGCCCCGACAAGCAGGGTGACTACATCGTCATCAAGCTGCTGGAGTTCGACCCGGGTCGTCAATTGTCGTTCAAGGAGAGCGACCCGATGATCATGGAGTCGATGCAGAACCAGCGCGAGGAGCAGGCCCTGAACGCGATGATCGAGCGCTTCGCGGCCCGCTGCACCATCGAGATGCACCCGGAGCGTCTGATGTGGATCCGACTGGTGGACCCGCTCGGTCTCTGATCGAACGGGGAGTGTGAACGCCCGCCTGGACCGCTGGTCCGGGCGGGCGTCGTGCTAGGTAGGTTGTGCTTCGAAGATTGTGGGTGCCCCGGATCGCGTCCCGTCCGGGTGGGTCCCGTCGGCCTAAGTCGTTGTCATTCCGCGGGGGCCACCCCGCGGCCGGGCAGGCCTGAGGCACACCCACAATCTTCGAAGCACAAGCTCAGGGCCTCGAGGGGCGCTTGGGGGGCTCCCATGTGGGCACCCGGGGCCCGCGGAACGACTCGCACGCGCCACGGCCCCACGACACGAACCGCTCCCCACGCCGTACCTCGGGCGCGTCCTTGAGCGCGAACGCCAGCGTGCCCCTCACCCACTCCACGCACACGGGCTGACCGCAGCCCGCGAGCCGGTCGGTGCGCCGGTGCCGCACGAGCACCCGGCACAGCGAGTACATGGAGTCCGAGACGACCGGGCCGGCCACGGCCTGGCTGACCGCGAACAGGATGCGCAGCCGCATCTCGCCGGGGCGGCGCTCGAGCTGGGTGAACCCCTGCCCCCCCGCACGCCACGGCTGCGCCGGCCCCGCCTCGCCCCAGGGGCCGAACTCCACCAGCAGGTTGCCGCCGTTCGCACCGCCCTTGCTCTCCATGTGCCACCACAAGCCCAGCGTATCCGTGGCGGGCGCGTGGAACGCGAGGTCGGCGGTGAAGCCTGCGAACCGCACCGCTTCACGTCCGGGCACGAACGACAGGTACAGCGTGTCCACCGCGAGCGTGTCCGAGCACACGGGCACGAACGAGGTGCGTGCTCCCGGGGATCCCCACGGGGCTCCCCACGACAGGAACAACTGCGCCTCGGCGGCATGCGATCCCCCGCGCACCTTCAGCATGCTGTCGGCTTCCGCGAGCAGGCGCTGGATGTTGCCCGAGGGCGCAGCGGGCGGGGCCGCGCGAAGGGTCTCCGCAGCCGCGGGGCGAGCGGGCGCACCGTCGGCATACGCGCACACGGAAGGGCATGCGAGGGCGACGAGCACGAGACACGGGACGACGAACCGGAGACGACGAGCGAGAGGCGTCACGGGGATCCTGTGCGGTGGAACGGGACGAGGGATACGGATCATCGGTAGAGCGACTTCACGGCCGACCACGTGGAGCGGCGCGCGGGCACGGCCTGACAATCCACGCCGGCCCCACCCTGCCACTGAACGCGCGCCGAGCCGGCGACCTCCTCGGCACTCACGAAAACGTCCTCGGGGACGCTACCGGGCAGTCGGCGGATCACCACGGAATTGAACACCAGACAGGCGGGGGTGGCGCAACCGGAACATGCGAGTGGGTTGTCCGTGCGCAGGGCCACGCGGGCCAGCGCGAGGGGTTGGTCGGCGGGCAGGGAGAGCGTCTGTCCGGGGAGCGCGGCCACCACCACGCGCAGGCGTCCACGGGCGAGTCCCAGGAGCCCGGGCAGGCCCTGCCAACCGGCTGAGGCGGCAGTCGCGTTGCTGGCCCACGGGTCGAGGCAGGACGAGGTCGTGGCCA
>JBJTRI010000061.1:0-42619 GCA_046076045.1 bacterium | reverse complement strand
AGGGTGATGGTGCGGAAGGGGGGATTTGAACCCCCACACCCTTGCGGGCGCTAGAACCTGAATCTAGTGCGTCTGCCAGTTCCGCCACTTCCGCACACAGTCGGGCCGAGGAAACTAGGGCGTCCGGGCCGCGCCGTCAATACGCGACCGCCCCCGGGCGGGGTGACCGATCCCGCGCGCCGGCATGGGCCCTCGGGAGCCCCTCCATGCGCCCCCGAGGCGACCTTCGGACCACGCCCGAACCCATGTCGGCACATCGGGTTCGGGCGTAGCCACCCAGCGCATCGCGCCCTGCACCGTTCCGACGTCCGCGGGGACGAACCAGCACCATTCCCGCGCATCGGGGTGGTCCCCGCCACCTCATGTCCCGACAACCCCATCAGATACTACCGGCGAGTCATGTCGCGTCGGATCGCATCCCAGGAGGCAGCCCACATGGACCGTCCCATCCCGGTCAATCTGCAGGAGTACCGCGAGCTCGCGCGCGAGTTGGTGTCGAGGTCCGCGTGGGAGTACCTCGAGGGCGGTGGCGGCGACGAGCGCACGCTCGCCTGGAACCGCGAGCGGCTCGACGCGATCGCCCTGATGCCGCGCATCCTGCGCGACGTGAGCCACGTGGACACGCGCCTCACCCTGCTCGGTGTGGAACTGCCGTTCCCGATCGTCCTGGCGCCCACCGGCTGCCACCGTCTGTTCCACCCCGAAGGCGAGTGCGCGACCGCGCTCGGCGCCGGCGAGGCGGGCACGCTCTACACCGCGAGCACGGCCTCGACCACGCGACTCGAGGCGATCGCCGAGGTCGCCTGCGGCCCGCTCTGGTTCCAGTTGCACGTGCAGCGCAATCGCGACTTCACCGTGGAACTGATCCGCCGCGCCGAGAGCGCGGGCTACAGCGCGATCGTGCTCACGGTGGACACACCGCTGTTCGGGGTGCACGACCGCGAGCGCCGGATCGGACTGTCGCTGCCGGCCGAGCTCGAACTGGCGAACCTCGCCGACCACCCCGACGTGGAGCCCGGCACCCCGATCTTCATGCCGGGCGCCAACAACCCCTACCTCGACCCGTCCGCCGACTGGGAGGTGCTGCGTTGGCTGCGCAGCAAGACCTCGCTGCCGATCGTGCTCAAGGGCGTGCTGCGCGCCGACGACGCCGTGCTGGCCGTCTCGCGCGGCGCGTCCGCGGTGGTGGTGAGCAACCACGGCGGCCGGGTGCTCGACACGCTACCGGCCAGCATCGACGTGCTGCCCGAGGTGGTCGAGGTGGTCGAGGGTCGCGTCCCCGTGTTGTTCGACAGCGGCGTGCGCCGCGGCGTGGACGTGGTGAAGGCGCTCGCGCTCGGGGCGACCGCGGTCATGCTGGGCCGTCCCTACGTGTGGGGCCTGGCGGTGAGCGGGGCGGGTGGCGTGCGACGCGTGGTGCGCATGTTGGCGATGGAGTTCGAACAGGCGATGGCGCAGTGCGGCGCCCGCACGCTGGCCGAACTGGAGCCCTCGCTGGTGCGGCGCTACCCCATGGCGTCGTCGGCACCGGTGGCGGTGCCGGTCCCGCGCGACGCGCGCGGCGCGGCCTGATCCTTTCGGCCGGATGCGCTTGGGCGCGCCCGGCCGAGGTGCCGTGTCGTGGTGCGATCGCGGCAGCTCGGTCCGGGCGCGCTCGCTCGCGCGCTCACCGCCAACGACGCTTGAGCCGTGTCCAGGTGGTGCGCACCGCGTCCACCGTGCCGCACGAGTTGGGCGCACCCGGCGTGGGCGCACAGCCGGTGGGACCGGGCAGCGCGGTGCCCGTGTAGGGATTGAGGGCGTCCTCGAGTCGCCACACGCCATCGGGACCGCGACCCACGGCACGGTCGGCGGCGCACTCGTGCGCGCGGTAGGCGTACTCGTCCACCAGCACCGTGTCGGCGCCCGTCACGCGCCACAGCAGCACGCGGTCCCCCGTGTTGCCGAGCGAGAGCCCGAACACCGGATGCCTGTTCGCGCGCTCCCACGCCACCGACGCCGCGCCCGTCACGAGCAACACGGCACCCGGTGCGAGCGTGCCGCTGAAGCCCATGCGCGGGACGGAGTCGCCGTCGGTGACGAACCACGGCGCGAGGTCGAGCGGGACGGACCCCGTGTTGACGAGCTCGATCCACTCGTCGTCGCGCGAACTGAACGTGCCGCTGCCGTCCCAGTCGCGCGCAGGGGCAGCCAGGATCTCGTTGAGCCGGAGCGACGAGGCGAGCTGCGCCATGGCCGTGCGCGGCGCGGACGCCAACCCGACGAGCAGGACGAGCAGGGTGAAGGGGGTCGAACGGATGCGGCGGGGTCGCGGAGCGGTCATGGACCACCTCGCGGGGGCGGGTGTGGGTGACGCGCGCGGAGGTGCGCGCGACGCTCGTTCGCACGAGTCGTGCCGAACGCGAACGCGCGTGCCTGCAAGCGCACGCGCGCGGTGACGCGACGCGTGCTCGACGCCCGTGCCGCGCGACCGACACCGGACGCAGGCGCTCGACACGCGGTCGGCGTCAGCCGCGGCGGAGCATGCCCATGACTCCCGCGATGCGGTACACGAACCGGGACAGCGTCAGCCGCGGCAGAGCGTGCCCACGAACCCCGCGATGCGGCGCAGGCCCTCGGCGAGTCGCTCGCGCGAGGCGGCGTACGACAGGCGCAGGTAGCCCTCGCCCTCGGGGCCGAACGCGGTCCCCGGCAGCGTCACCACTCCCGCCTCGTCGAGCAGGCGATCGGCGAGTTGCGCCGAGGTGAGTCCCGGCACCGCGATGCTCGGGAACGCGTAGAACGCCCCCGGCGGGCGACCGCAGCACACGCCGGGGATGGCGTTGAGCCCGTCCACCACGAGGTCGCGGCGGGCGCGGAACTCGGCCACCATCGCGTCCACCTCGTCCTGCGGCCCCGACAGCGCCGCCTCGCCCGCCTTCTGCACGAACGTCGCGGTGCACGAGACGGTGTTGTTCATGAGCGCGGCCATGTGCTTGGCCATGGGCTCGGGCGCGATGCCGAACCCGAGCCGCCACCCGGTCATGGCCCAGGTCTTCGAGAACCCGTCCACCACGATCGTGCGCTCGGCCATCCCGGGCAGCGAGGCGATGGACGGACTCTCACCCTCGTACAGCATGCCGGCGTAGATCTCGTCCGAGAGCACCGCGAGGTCGTGCGTGCGCGCGTGCTCGGCGACCGCGTGCAGCGTGGACAGCGGCAGCACGCCCCCGGTGGGGTTGTGCGGCGAGTTGAGCAGCAGCAGCCGCGTGCGCGGACCGGTGCGCGCGCGCAGCGCCTCGAGGTCGAGGTCGAAACCGCGCTCGGGCAGCATCGGCACGGGCACGACGCGCGCCCCGAGGAAGCGCGCGATCGAGACGTAGTTGGGGAACGCGGGGCTCGGCACGAGCACCTCGTCCCCGGGCTCGAGCAGCGCGAGCATGGCGTAGAACAGGATCGGCTTGGCGCCCGGCGTGACCACCACGTTCGCGGCGGTGCACGGGATGGCGCGCCGCTCGCTCCAACGCTGGGCGATCGCCTCGCGGAACGAGGGCAGTCCCGGGGTGGGCGAGTAGTGCGTCCAGCCCGCCTCGAGCGCCTCGGCGGCCGCGCGCCGGATGAACGCGGGCGTGTCGAAGTCGGGCTCGCCGATCCCGAGGTGCACGATGTCACGGCCCTGCGCCTCGAGCGCCTTGCCGCGCGCGAGCATGTCGAACGACGCCGCGGTCGTGAGTCGTCCCATCCGCTCCGCGAAGCGCATCCCCGCCTCCTCCGCCGTCGTCCGCTCGCGCCTGCGCGAGTCGCGATCGGCGCGACCACTCCACCGTCCACGTCGGCGGCGTCGTGCCGTCGCGCGTGCCGCCCGAACGCCAGACCAGCGCCAGACGGACCTCCCCACCCGCGATCGGGAGCGCGAGTTCGCTGCGGGTCCGGGCAGCGGACCCCGCGAGCGAGCGCAGCACGAGCCGATCGGCGGCGGGTTCCGGCAGGTACAACGTCTCGCCGCGGCGCACGGACCAGACCGCGTGCGTGACCGCGACGCGACCGCCCATGGGCACGGCCCCCTCGAAACGGGCCACCACCGCACGCCGCACGGCGTCGCGGGCGAAAGCCCGCGCACCCCACAGCTCGTGGCGCAGCGACAACCGCGCCGCGGGTGACCCGCCCCGCCACTCGGCCCAGACGCCCTGCCGGACGCCCCCGGGCCGCGTGCGCGGCGAGGGCTCGCGCCGGGCCCCGTGCTGTTGCTCGAGCCCGACCGCGAACGACCCATGTTGTCCCATGCCCGCACCCACTTCAAGCGCGGCCCGCGCGCCCGTGCGGCCCCCCGCCCAGCGCCACGCGGCGCCGAACGCCTCGGTCCGCACGCGCTCCCCCGGACGCGCGACCGAGAACGCGAGCGCATGCGCCGGCCCCGCGCGCCGCGGCTCGGCGAGCGGGCGGAACCCGCGCGTCCCCGCCCGAGCACGCAACGTGGCCTCGAATGCGCCGTCGCGCTCGGCCATCGCACCCTCGGCGCGCCACCCCCCGCCGCGTGCGAGCGCCAACTCGAACGCGGACGCCGGCTGCTCGAACGACGCGGTCCACTGCGCCTGGGCGCGCGCCACGACCACGCCCGCCCCGAACCGCCCCGCACGCCCGCGCACGCCCGCGAGCGCGGCCCCGTCGAAGCGACCGGCGACCCCCGCGACCGTACCCGACTCGTACGCCAGTCCCTCGCCCGCGCGCCCGCGGAAGCGCGCGCGCGTCCCGCGATCGAGGGCGGCGCGCGCCCACGGATCCGCCGCCCCGCCGAGCAGCAGTCCCTGACCCCAGCGCGGTGCGAGTCGGCCCGCGACCAGCGTGCCGCGCGCGAACGGGGCCGCGACGCGTCCACCCGCGAGCGCATCGTCGCCGTCGCGGATCGTGCCCGACGCGCCGCCCCCGCGGAAGCTCACGCGCTGCGAACCGCGCGCACGTGCGCCCCCGGCCCCCGCCGCACCCACCACCACCTCGACCTCGCCCGCCGCGACCGAGTCGGCGCGCTCGAGCGTGTAGTCGCCCTCGCCCGCCTCGGGGGGCGGCTCGGGCACCTGCGCGCGCACCACGGTGCACGCCAAACACAACGCCACGCCCGCGAGCGCGCGCGTCACGAGCCCCCCCGCGCGAGACGGCCCACGAGTTCCAACCGCACGGTCTCGCCGAGTGCGGGATGCGGGTCCACGCGGACCGCGAGCGCACACGCCCGCCACTCGGCTCGCACGCCCACCGCCGCGCGCATCGGGGCGTCGCGCAGCTCGCCCCACACCTCGAGCGGCGCGACCGCCAGCACCACGCCGCAGGCACGCTCGCCATCGTCGCCCGCACGCGGCGCGCGCAGCGCGAACCACAGCGCGCTCCCCTCACCCACACGCACACCGCACGCGAACGGGCGCTCGAGCGGCGGGGCGCCTCGTTGCGCCCACCCCGGGGCGCTGGCCCACACGCGCCACCCCGGCACCGGCTCGACCCACGCGCCGGCACCGAGCTCGTGCGCCGAACTCGCGAGCGCGCGCGGCACCGCCCACGGCGCGTCGCGATCGAGGCGTGCGACCGCACGCACGCCGGCGCCCGCACGCGCCGAAGCCGCGCCGGCCGCGAGCGCGAGCGCGGTCCAGCCCAGCGCCGGGTCGCCGGTCTGCGACAGCCCCAGCGCGAAGCGCGCGCTGCCCACGCCACCCCCGACCACGGCCGTGCGCGTGCGCAACGCCTCGAGCCCCCACCACGTGGTCTCGGCGACCATGCCCTCGAGGCCGCGCGCGCGGTCGGGCAGCGCGTGCTCGAGCAGCCGCGCAGCACCGTCGGGTCCGGCCGCGGGGCGTGCGCCCCCGAACTCCTGCGCCGCGCACGGCGCCGCGAGCCCCAGCAGCATCACCAGCAGCCACGCCCTCACGGCCGGTCCTCGACACGGAACGGCGCGACGCGCGTGAGCGCGCCGGCGTCGGACTCGGCACGCAACACGGCCAGGTGGATGCCGGGCTCGAGCATGCCCAGCGACAGGCGGCGCTCGCCCTGCGCGCCCGAGGCGAGCGGCCCCACGAGACGGCGCGTGCGACGACCGTCGAGGTCGTAGAGCTCGAGCGTGACGCGCGACTCGGGCCACGGCAGCTCCCACGCGAACCGCATCGTCCCCTCGCCATGCGCGAGCCGGCGCGGTTCGACGCGGAAGCCGCCCGGCACCGCGTCGGCGGGCCGGGGCGCCGCGAGCGGGGTGCCGTCGGGGAGCGGCCCCGGCCGCCACGTGTCGCCGATGCGCTCCAGCGTCACGCCCGAGGCCACGCCCGAGGCGGAATACGCGATGCGTTCCACCGGCACACCGTCGCGCTCGACGATCACGACCTCGTCGGCCACCCCCGCCGCATCGTCGGTGTTGTTGAGCGCGCTCCACGGCTGCACGCGTCGCACGCGCGCGGGATCGATCCCCGGCCAGCGCGCACGCAGCGCGACCGCGTCCTGCGCGAGCACCGCGAGGCTGTCGGGCGGCAGCGCGGGACCGGGCTCGAGGGCGCCGGTCGCACCCGAGCGATCGCCCAGACGGAACGCGTCGAGGGCCAGCGGCACGCCGGCGACGTTGCGCACCTCGACCCACTCGCCCTCGCCCGCCGTGGGATGGAACTGCACCTCGACGATCGCGAGCGGCCCCGGCCCGACGCGCGCGAGCAGCGTGTCGGCGTCGTTGGCGGGCGCGCCGTCGGCGGTGAGCACGGCGCGCGCGACGACCCGCCCGCGTCCACGGGGCAGGTCGGCGAGCGACACCTCCACGCGCGTGGTCTCGCCGGCGGCGAGCGCCGGGGCGACCTGCTCGAGTGCACGAGGCACGACGTCGCCGTCGATGCGCAGCACGCACGCACCCGCGGGCCAGTCGGTCGCGCCCACGTTGGCGAGCGCGAGCGCGAGCGTAGCGGTACCACCGGGTGCGGGTTGCGCGGGCGCGAGTCGCAGCGAGCCACGCACGAGCGCCGCGTCGTGCGTGCGACGGTTGGGCGACCCCGGCGACGGGTCGGCCTCGCGGAAGTCGCTGGCGTTGTCGAGCGCGGGCGCGGACTCGTCGAGGCGCGCGAGTGCGCGGCCCCCGGGCACGTCGGGCGCGGGTGCTCCGCAGAAGTAGTCGGCGTGCTCGAGTGCGCCCCAACCGAGCGTCTCGATGCCGCCGTCGGGCCACACCAGACGCACCGCGTCGGGACCGTTCTGCAGGTCGAGCGTCGCGACGCGATTGGGCGCGGGCGTCACCGCCGCCCCCCCGACCACGAACCGCGCCCCGGGCGCGAGCGAGTCGCGCGCGCCCCCGGTCCAGCGCAGCGTCCAACGGCCCGGCGCCGAGCCGTCGCCCGCCTCGATGCGCAGCCCGGCGAGCGACGCCACCGCGTCACCGGTGTTCAGCAGTTCGACGTACTCGCGTCCGGTGTCGTCACCGGCCGCGTCGTACAACACCTCGTTGAGCCGGGGACGGGACGGCGGCACGCACGCGACGAGCGCGGCGAGCACGAGCGGGAAGGCGGACATGGCCGCTCCACGCGGGGGCGAGGATCACTGCGCGGGGGCGACGGTCGCGGACGCGTCTCGCAACCCGCGTGCCGCTCCTACATGAGGCCGCGACGCCTCCGCCACATCCACTCCACGCTCAGCAGGGCGACCACGAGCGCGAACAGCCACGGCGACTCCCACAGCCGCACCGTGTCACGTTGCGGACGCGCGAGCGCACGCGGGTCGAGCGCCCGCGCCCAGCCCTCCACGCCGTCCGCGCGCGTGGCCGATCCCCCGCTCGCACCCGCGAGGGCGGCGAGCGCGGCGCTGTCGGGCTGCGGACGCAGGCCCTCGAGCGTCCAGCGGTCCACCACGAACTCGCTCCGCGCCCGCACGGGCTCGCGGCCCGCGCGCTCGGCACGCACCGTCACCTGCCAGCGCCCCGGGCCCGGTGACGGCAGGGTGGCGGTGTAGGCACCCGCACCGCCGGGCACGAACGCGAACCGCCGCAGTGCGCCGCCCGGGTCGGTGGCCTCGCCGCGCAACTCCGCACCCGTGACGGGGCGGAACGCCTCGTCCTGCAGGATGGCGTCGAGCCGGACGGGCTCGCCGCCCGCGAACAACCGGCGCTCGGGCGTGACGCGCAACGGCTCGCCGCCCACGGGCTGCGAGACCCAGCGCACCGCGCGCCGCCACAGCCGCCGTCCGCGCTCGGCCGCAAGGTCGTCGTGCGACGAGAGCGACCAGCGCCACAGGCCGGTACCGTTCACGAGCAGCACCTGTCCGCGTCCGACCGTGCGCGCGAGCCAGAGCGGGGCCGCACCGTCGCGCCCCGCCACGAGCACTCGGTCGGCACCGCCGGGCACGATCGCGGCCACGTCGCGCAGCGGTGCGGCCTCGCGCCAGGCGCGCGCGCCGCGCAGCGGGTCGTCGTCCCACGCGTGCACCTCGGCGCCCGCCGGCTGCGGCTCGGGCGCGACCTGCTCGGCCGCGAACGCGCCGGTCGCGAACGTGAGGTCGCCCGCGAGCGCGCCGCGCGCGTAGCGCACGAGTCCGCCGCCGCCCCCGGGCAGGATCACCAGCCCACCGCCGCCGCGCACGAACGCGCCCCGGGCGGCGTCGAACGCCGGGCCGAGTTCGGCGGGCGACACGCCGTCGAGCACCACGACCGCGCGCGTGGCGAGGTCACCGGGGGCGAGCGGCACCCCGCGACCCCGTTCGAGCGAGCGCCATCCGCCGCCCTCGCGCACGCGCGTCTCGAGCGCGAGCGTGGAGTCGCCCGCGAGCGCGCGGCGCAGGAACGTGAGGTCCCAGTGGGGTCCCGCCGAGACCACGAGCACGCCGAGACGGCCCGGCGCCACCGGCACCGCGACGCCGTGCGCGTCGTCGAGCGGCGAGACGTCGCCCGCGAGCGAATCCACGCGCGCGCTCCACAACGCGAGGCCCGCGCGCGCGGGTGTGACGCGCAACTCCGCGACCGCCTCGGCCCCGGGACCCGGCGCGGGCACGGTGGCGGTGGCGAGCACGCGATCGCCGTCGCGCAGCGACACGCCGATGGGCGTGCCGCGCTCCTCGTCGCTCACCACGCGCACGCGCACCGGCGTGGGCTCGCCCACGCGCGCCTCGGACGACGCCTCGACGCCCGCGATGCCGCGATCGAGCCCCGCGCGCTCGCCCACGAGCACCGTGTGCACGGGCACCCCCATGCGGCGCGCGAGGGCGACGGGGTCGTCACCGGCGTTCACGCCACCGTCGCTCACCACGATGACGCCGTCGGGCCGCTGTCCCGCGGGACGACGCGCGAGCGCGGCCAGCGCGGTCCCGGGCGCACTCGAGGAGCGCGCGCCCTCGTCGCGCACGGTGTCGGCGAGGAGCGTGGAGGCGAACCCCACCACCTCGACACGGGCCCGGCCGCGGAGTGCGCCCTGCAGGCGCTCGACCGCGCGCGCGGCGGCGTCGGCGCGCGTGCCGCCCCCGGGGCGCTCGGCCTGCTCCATGCTGAGCGAGCGGTCCACGAGCACCGCGACGCGCGTGTCCGCGCCCGGGCGTGCGCGCTCGAGTGCCGGCATGGCGAGCCAGCCCACGAGGAGGACGAGTGCGACGGCGCGCAGCAGCATGAGCGTGCGGCGAGCGAGCGCGTTCATGGGCGGGACGCGGAACGCGTACATCCAGACCGCGAGCGCGATCAGCGCGAGTGCGACGAGCGCGAGCCACGGCCACGGCGCGTTCGGGGAGAGGTGCAGCGAGAGCCCGTTCACGCGCCAGCGGACTCCGGCGTGCGCGCCGCGCGCTCCTGGTCGGCGAGCCGCAGGCCCTCGAGGATGAGGCGGTCGAGGTCGAGGTCGAGCGTGATGTCCTCGCGGTCGTGCGGGTCCCCGGGTACGAACCGGAACCGTCCGTCGCGCCACAGCAGCACGCCGTACACGATGCGCCGCAGCACCTCGCGGACCGCGTCCTCGACCTGCTCGCGGGTGGCGTCGCCCTGCGCGACGAGGATCTCGCCCACGCGGCGGCCGGGCTCGTGGCGCTGGCGGTCGAGCGCGCGCGCGACCGCGTCGGCGGACACCGCGCCGCGGTGCGCGAGCAACTCGCCGGCGCGCACCCCGGCACCGCTCGTGCGCGCGAACACGGGACGGCCGCGGTCGAACCACAGGTCCACGCGCTCGGTGCCGCGCGCGAACTCGAGTCGGCCCTGCGCCTGCGCGAGCTGCAGCAGCTGCAACACCTCGGACGGGAAGAAGTGCGCGAGATCGCCCTCGAGCGAAGCCGGACCCATGCTCATGCCCCCCACTTCACGTCGTGCACCACCTTCTCGGCACGCTGGGCCGCGCCGGTGAGCACGCGCAGGTTGTACCAGCCGAGTGCCACGACCTGCACCACGGTGGCCGACAGCAGCAGGCCGAGTGCGACCTCGGTGAGCCGCGTGAGCCCCTCGCCGATCGGCCCGCGCACCGCGACGAGCAGCGTGAAGAGCGCGATGAGCGTGGTCATGACCACGCCCGTCATGCGCCCGAACCCGGTCGGCCGGATGCGGATGGGACCCACGAACAGGTAGAGCCCCGCACCGCCCACCAGCAGCACGCCGTAGCGCAGGACCGCGACGTGGAACACCCAGGGCGCGAGCAGACCCGCCGCCGACAGGCCCGCGAGCATGGTGAGGTTGAAGACGATGTCCACGACGGGGTCGAGCACGGTGCCGAGCGGCGTGGTCTGACGCCAGCGCCGGGCGAGCCAACCGTCGAGCACGTCGGTGAGCGAGGCGAACACGTACAGCCCGAGCGCCCACCCGAAGTGACGCTCGACGAGTCCGAGCGCGATGCCGGGCACCAGGGAGACGCGCGCGAGCGTGAGCATGAGGGGCAGGTTGAGCCCCGACAGGCGGTGACCGTCGGCGTCGCGCAACTGCCCCACGAACAGGGTCACGAACGCGAACGAGGGCAGCATCCACAGCGCGGTGCCGACGAAGAAGATCTCGGCGAAGGCACGGTCCCACGCCAGCGAGATGGCGACCGCGAGCAGGAACGCCCCCGCGAAGTAGGCGAGCGCCACCGCCCAGATGGAGCGCACCGCACCGGGGGCCGCGAGCCAGTCCGCGCGCACGCGCTCACCGACGCGACGCGCGTAGCGCGCCCAGGCGGGGAGCGCGTAGCGGTCGCGGCGCAGCTCGACGAGGTACTCCTCGATGAACATGGCGGGCGGGTCTCCGGGCGGGAACGGCGCCGCACCCCCGCGGGGCGTGCACGCACGCGGGGGCCGGACGGCGCGAGACTATCACCTCCGGGGCCGGGTCCGCCGGGCCCGTGGCCCCTCGGCGACGACTCAGCGCCGGGGTTCGAGCGCGACGCGCCCCACCGTCCACAGGATCTTGAGCCCGGCCCGCACGGTGCCCGAGAGGGTGCCCGCGATCTTGCTGCGCCCGTGGCGACGGCGGCGGTACGAGACCGGGACCTCGAGCGTCGGCACCCCCGCGCGGGCTGCGCGGGCCTGCATCTCGACCGTCCACCCGAAGTCGAGGTCGCGCATCCCCAACCCCTCGAGCACGGCCCACTGGATGGCGCGGAACGGCCCGAGGTCGGTGGCGCCCACGCCCCACAGCGCACGCAGGAGCGCCGGCGCGAGCCGGTTGCCGAACGCCTGCACCGGGGTGAACGCCCCGGGCTCGCGAGGTCCGAGCACGCGCGAGCCGATCACCAGCGCGCACCGTCCGTCGGCGAGCGGCGCGATCACCGCCGCGAGGTCGGCCGGGTCGTCGGAGTGGTCGCCGTCCACGAACGCCACCACGTCGGGCGGGTCACGGCGGAGGTGCGCGAGCCCCGCGAGGCACGCCCTGCCGTAGCCCGCCACGGGCTCGCTCACCACCTCGGCACCGGCGAGTCGGGCCACCATGGCGGTGCGATCGCGCGAGCCGTTGTCCACCACCACGACGCGACGCACACGCCACCCCGGCCCCTCGCGCGGCAGGCCAGCGAGCACGAGCGGGAGCGCCTGCTCCTCGTCGCGGGCGGGGATGAGGACGTCGAGGGTGAGCATGGGGCGAGCCTATGCCCAGTGTGGCGCGGCGACAATCCCCCGGCGCGCGTCGGGCTGCCGGAGACGCACGCCACCGGCGACCGAGGCGAGGCGCGCACGACCCGGCTGCGCGACGATCGCCGACACGCACCGAGACCCGCGAGGCGGGACGAACGAACGCCCCCGGCGGGCGTGAGCCGCACCGGGGGCGTCCGATGTCGCACCTTCCACGACTAACGGCGATCGCTCTCCTTCGCCGAGCCGCGCACCGCGGCCTGCGCCGCCGCGAGCCGAGCGATCGGCACACGGAACGGCGAACAGGACACGTAGTCGAGACCCAGACGATGGCAGAACTCCACGCTCGCAGGCTCGCCGCCGTGCTCGCCGCAGATGCCGACCTTGAGCTTCGAACGGCTCTTGCGGCCCTGCGTGACGGCCCACTCCATGAGCATGCCGACACCCTCCTGGTCCACCGACACGAACGGGTCGCCGCCCAGGATGTTGCGGTTGACGTACTCCGGCAGGAACTTGCCGGCGTCGTCACGCGAGAAGCCGTAGGTCATCTGCGTGAGGTCGTTGGTGCCGAACGAGAAGAACTCGGCGACCTCGGCGACCTGCTTCGCGGTGATGGCCGCACGCGGGACCTCGATCATGGTGCCCACCAGATACTCGAGCTTCACGCCCTTGGCCTTCTGCGTCTCCTCGGCCACGCGACGCACGATGCCGGCCTGGTCCTGCAGCTCGGTCACGGTACCCACCAGCGGGATCATGACCTCGGGGACCACGTTGCCGCCCTCCTTCACCACCAGACAGGCGGCCTCGAAGATGGCGCGCGCCTGCATCTCGGTGATCTCGGGGTACGTGATGCCGAGACGACAGCCGCGATGGCCCAGCATGGGGTTGAACTCGTGCAGCTCCTCGACGCGCTTGAGCAGCTCGGGCATGCCGGCCTTGAGCTGCGCGACGGTGAGCCGGTAGCGCTTGGCCATCTCCTTCTTGTCCGCGGCCGAGGCCCGCGGGAAGCGCGCGATGTCCACCATGAGCTCCTCGCGCTTGGGCAGGAACTCGTGCAGCGGCGGGTCGAGCGTGCGGATGGTGACCGGGTAGCCCTTCATGGCCTTGAACAGGCCGTGGAAGTCCTTGCGCTGGAACGGCAGCAGCTTGGCGAGCGCGCCCTTGTAGGCCTTGTCCGCAGCCGCGTGCTCCTTGCGGAGCGTCGCGATCTCGGCCTTCACGGCCTTGATCGCCTGCAGGTGCTTGGCGACCGCCTTCTTGTGCGCGGCCGGACCGTCCTTGCCCTCGACCGGCGGCGAGGCGAGGAGCGACTCGAGCGCCTTCTCGCGCGCGACCAACTCCTCGGCGCGCGCCTTCACGACCGGGGCGGCCATGATCATGCGCACCACGTGCGGCAGGCGATCCTCGGCGAAGAACATGTGCTCGGTGCGGCACAGTCCGATGCCCTCACCGCCGAACTCGCGGGCCTTGATGGCGTCGCGCGGGATGTCCGAGTTCGAGCGCACGCGGAGCTTGCGGTACTTGTCCGCGATCGCCATGAACTGCTGGAACTCGCCGCTGATCTCGGCGTCGATCGTGGGGACCGCGCCCAGCATCACGGTGCCGGCCGAGCCGTCGATCGTGATCCAGTCGCCCTCGTTCACGACCAGCTTACCGATCGTCATCTGGCGCGCCTTGTCGTTGACGTGGATGGCGCTCGCACCCGAGACGCACGGCTTGCCCATGCCACGCGCGACCACGGCGGCGTGCGAGGTCATGCCGCCGGTCGCTGTCAGGATGCCCTGCGCCGCGTCCATGCCGTGGATGTCGTCGGGCGTGGTCTCCTTGCGGACCAGGATGACCTTGCGCTTCGCGTGGCCCATCTCGGCCGCCTTGTCGGCGTCGAACACCGCAATGCCGACCGCGGCGCCCGGCGAGGCCGACAGGCCCTTCGCGACGACCTGCACCTTGGCCTTGGGGTCGAGGCGCGGGTGGAGCAACTGGTCGAGCGACGCGGCGTCCACGCGCAGCACCGCCTCCTGCTCGGTGATGAGCTTCTCCTTCACCATGTCCACCGCGATGCGCACGGCGGCCTGCGCGGTACGCTTGCCGTTGCGCGTCTGCAGCAGGTAGAGCGTGCCGTCCTGGATGGTGAACTCGAAGTCCTGGATGTCGCGGTAGTGCTGCTCGAGGCGCTTGGTGATGGTGTGGAGCTGGCGGTAGACGCTCGGCATCTCCTGCTCGAGACGGTCGATGGGCTGCGGCGTGCGCACGCCCGCGACCACGTCCTCGCCCTGCGCGTTGGTGAGGTACTCGCCGTAGAAGTGGTTCTCACCGGTGGACGGGTTGCGCGTGAAGCCCACGCCCGTCCCCGAGGTGTCGCCCATGTTGCCGAACACCATCGCCTGCACGTTCACGGCCGTGCCGATGTCGTCGGGGATGGCGTTCTGGCGGCGGTAGTAGATCGCGCGGTCGTTGTTCCACGAGCGGAACACGGCGTCGCGCGCCATCTCGAGCTGCTTCAGGGGCTCCTGCGGGAAGTCCGCGTTCTTGCGCTTGCGGATGTGGCGCTTGAAGTCGGCGACCAGCGTCTGCAGGTCGGCCGCGGTGAGGTCGGTGTCGAGGTGCACCTTGCGCTTGTGCTTGAGCGCCTCGATCAGGTGCTCGAACTCGCTCTTCTCCAGGTCCATCACGACCGACGAGAACATCTGGATGAAGCGGCGGTAGCAGTCCCACGCGAAGCGCGGGTTGCCGGTCTTGCGCGCCAGACCCTCGACCGAGCGGTCGTTGAGACCCAGGTTGAGGATGGTGTCCATCATGCCGGGCATGGAGAACTTGGCGCCCGAGCGCACCGAGACGAGCAGCGGGTCGTTGGCGTCGCCGAGGCGGCGGCCGAGCGAGGCCTCGAGGCGCTTGAGCGCCGCGGCCTGCTGGTCCACGAACCCGCTCGGCAGACGGTGGCCGTTCGCGTGGTAGTGACGGCAGACCGCGGTGGTGATGGTGAAGCCCGGCGGCACCGGCACCCCGGCGTTCGTCATCTCGGCCAGACCGGCACCCTTGCCACCGAGCACGTCCTTCATCTCGCCCGTGCCCTCGGCCTTGCCGTCGCCGAAGAAGTACACGTAGGACGTGTTCGTCCCACGACCATTGCGACCCACCACGACCTCACTCTCGGTTGCGCTCATCGTCCACTCCTCCCTGTATCGCCAGACCCCCGCGCGCCGGACACCCTGTCCTCCGCGCTCCCCGGGGTCACTCCAGATTCCGGATCTGACCGTGCACCACCAGCGGGCGGCGGAACAACGTCGTATCCACGTCACCGTTCACGAGCAGGCGACGCATGCGCGAGCGCGAGGCGACCTGTCCATCCAGTTCGCGCACCTCCTCGCTCGGCCACCACACACCCTCCAACTGCACGAACGCCGACCACAGACGGCGGTCGCGCCACTCCCCCTGCGGCGTGGGCCCGGCCTCGACCGCCACCACACGGCGCGTGCGCTCGTCCACCGACAGTCGCACGCGCTGGCCCAGCGGGGAGCGGAACTCCACGCGATCGGCCGCTTGGTCGGCGACGCGCGTCTTGCCGGCCTCGAACGCCGCCGCCTCGGGAGCGGCCGCCGCGCGCAGCAGATGCACCACGTCGGACTCCCGGATGCCACGCCACGACGAGAGCACCATGGAGTCGGCGTCGGCGATCTGCGCCGAGTCCCCGACCGTGGTGAGCGTCCAGCCGCGACGACCGTCGAGCACCTGACGCTGCTCGAGGTCGAGGATGCGCGTCGTCTGCACGAAGCGGTCGGGGTCCACACGGATGGTGCGGACCTCGGCGGTCACCTCGCGACCCGAGGCGAGCAACTGCAGCTCGTGCGTGGCCTCCGAGACGAACACCGACTTGAGACGCGGTAGACCACCATGCGCGAGCACCGCGGCCTGCACGAGCGCACGACCGGCGTTGCGCTGCTCCTCGGTGACCGGCGTGCTCGGGCCCGACTCGTCGGCGGCACCGCCCACGCGCACCGTGTCCACGGGACCGAGCCCCGCGAGACGGCCCTTCATGCGCACCGCGGGACCCGCCACCAGCGTGACGCCGCCGGCGCGTACCGCCGACGCGACACCGTCGAACGGGACCTGCGCGAGCGCGGCGCGCTGCGTGGCGAGGTGCGTGGCCGGCTGGCCCGCGAGGTCGCCCGCGAGCCACGACGCCGAGAGCTGACCGGCGGTCTCGAGCGAGAACGCCCACGTGCCCGCCGCGCGGCGGCGCGCCGCGGCGAGGTCGGACGCGGGCAGCGAGGCCAACGACTCGAGCGAACGGCGCAGACGGCGCACGACCACGCCCACCGATTCAGGACGCGCACTCGCCGAGACGACCAGCAGACCGGCGTCGCGACTGCCGTTGAGCGTCACGGCCGCGGCCGCGGGCAGGCGACCACCCTCGAGCGCCTCGCGCGCCACGAGCCACGCCGGGAACGCAGGGTCGCTGCGGCCCGGCGTGAGCAGACCGATGCGCACCTCGGCCATGGGCACGCCGTCGAGGTCCTGCAGCCACAGACCGCTGCGCGCCGCGGGTGCGGGCACCGCCGGCGGGGCCACGAACCGTCCGCTCCAGCGCTCGAACCACTCGGCCGTGGCCGCGAAGGCGCGCACGGGGTCCACGTCGCCCGCGATCACCAGCACCGCACGGTCGGGACGCCAGTGGTCGCGGTGGAACTCGCGGGCCTGCTCGCGCGTCGCGCCGACGAGCGACTCGAGATCGCCGCGCAGCGGACGACCGTAGGGATGCGAACCGAACACCAGTGCGGCGATCCGCTCGTCGGCGAGCGCCGACGGCATGCGCGCCATCTGCCCCAGCTGGCCCGCGACCTGGCGACGCGCCAACTGGAACGACTCGTCGTCGAAGCGCGGATTGACCACGGCGTCGCTCACGAGCTCGAGCACGCTCTCGAGTTCGGCGGTGCGTGCACCGGCGACGACCTGCGCGGCATCGCGTGTGACGTTGACCACGAACGAGGCGCCGAGCGTGTCGAGCTCGGCCGCCATCTCGGCGGCGGTGCGCGACGTGGTGCCCTGCCGCAGCAACTGCGCGGTGAGCGAGGCGATGCCGGAGCGCGCCCCGGGCTCGGCCGACAGACCGGCCGGGACCTGCAACTGGACCTGCACGATGCCCGCGCCCGGACGCTCGAGCAGCACGACGCGCAGACCGTTGGCGAGCGTGCGCGTCTGCGGCTGCGGCAGGTGCGGGGTCGCACCGAGCGCGGCGAGCGCGCTCACCACCACGACGAGGCGCAGCAGGCGGCGGATCATCGGGCACCTCCGTCGGTCGAGGGCATCACCCACAACGTGGCGCGACCCGCGGGCACCAGCACGCGCGCGGCGACGCGCTGCAGATCGGCACCCGTGACGGCGCGCAGCGCGGCGAGGCGGCGGGCGGCGGCGTCCGCTCCCACCAGGCGTTCGCCCTCGCCGATCGCCTGTCCCCGCTGGCGCGAGGTCTGCGACGCGAACCCGAGCGCGGACTCCACCTGACGGCGCGCACGCTCGACCTCGAACGCCTCGGGCGCGGTGCGCGCGACCCCCGCGACCGCATCGAGCAGCGTGGACTCGACCGCACTCGAGTCCGCATCGGGCGCGACGACCGCGAGCGTCCACAGCAACGAGCCCTCCTGCTGGCTCACGAGTCCCGCCTGCGCGGTGACCGCGAGCTTCCAATCCTCGACCAGCGCGCGACCGAGCCGGGCGCGCGGGCTACCGCCGAGCCAGGCGGCCAACAACTCGAGCGCCGCGGCGTCGGGGTCGCCCACACCGGGCGCGCGCCAACCGACGAGACACAGCCGCACCGGCACGTCCATGCGCTCGGTCGCGCGCAGCGGAGCACGCGGCGCGACCGGCGCGACGACGGGCACCGCGACGCGCGGGCGTGCCTCGAACCGCTCGCGCACCGCGGCCAGTGCGCCAGCGGGCTCGAACGCGCCGCTCACGGTGATGACCGCGGCCGAGGATGCGAGTCGCGTGCGACGCCACGCGTCCACGTCGGCGGGCGTGAGCTTGTCCGAACCGGCGTCGGGCAGCGCACCGATGCGCGCGTACGCGTGACCGGGCCAGGCGGCCGCCCACAGACGCGCGAGCGCGCGCTGCACGGGCGTGCGCTCCGCACGCGCCCGCTCGTCGCGGATCGCGGCACGCTCGGTGGCGAGGTCGCTCGCGGTCGTGGTGCGGCCTGCGGTGCGCTCGGCCACGAACGCGAGCGCGCCGGCGAACGCATCGGCGGGCACCGTCGCCGAGAAGCTCGTGTAGTCGGCGGTCGTGACGAGTCCGCCCGTACCGCCCACCGCCTCGAGCGGCGCGAGCACGTCACTCGCGCCGTTGCGGAACGCGGCCTGCGCGGCGAGCAGCGCCAGACCCTGCTGGCCGGCGCGCTCGTGGCGCGACCCCGCGGGGAACCACAGCGCCACGTCCACGGTGGTCGCGAGCGAGTCGGGCGACAGCACCACCTGCATGCCGTTGCGCAGCGTGGTGCGGGTGGCGTCGAACGGCCCCGCGAGCGCGAGGCACGGGAAAGCGAGCAGGCTCGCGAGCGCGAGCACGGGGAGTCGGAGCGACGACATGCGGGGACCCTGCGGGACGGTGGGGACGACGGGGCTCACCGCAGCACCACGACGCGCGTGGCGTGACGGCGACCGGCGGTATCGAGGACGAGGAAGTACAGACCCGGCGCGAGCGCGCGACCACGCGTGTCCGTGCCGCTCCACGCCACGGTCAACGCTCCGCCCGAGGCGAGCGTGCCGTCCCCGAGCGCGGTCACCTCGCGACCGGCCGCATCGTGCACGCGCAGACGGTACGAAGACGCCGGCGCGCCCGAGGGCAGCGCGAAGCGCACCACGCCACCCGTGCCCGCACGCAGCGGGTTCGGGCCGGCGAACGACAGCGTGAGCGGCCCGGGGCCGTCGGGCACGCCGAGCGTGTCGGGGACGTAGCGCAGCGCGGCGAGACCGTCGGGGGTGCCGTAGCCGAGCAACGTGTCGGGGGCCGAGGCCTGCGACGCGGTGCGCTTGAGCGCCTGGACGATCCACACCGGCGGCCAGCTCGGGCGCGCCTGCATGAGGCAGGCGGCAAGCCCTGCGACCAGGGGCGCCGAGTACGAGGTGCCGTTCGCGCGCCGGTACACGTTGGGGTTGCCGGTGAGCGGGTCGGCCTGCAGCACGGCGACGCCCTGCGCGGCGAGGTCGGGCTTGATGCGTCCGTCGGCGGACGGGCCCTTCGACGAGAAACTCGCACGCACGCCGAACGAGTCCACGGCCGCGATCGCGAGCACGCTGTCGCCGTGCGCGTCGGCCGGAGCCGAGATCTTGCGTCCCACGCGGGCGTTGTTGCCGTCGTTGCCCGCGGACACCACCACGAGGATGCCCTTCGCGGCGGCGATCGCGGCCGCACGCGAGACGATCGTGGTGCGGCCGTCGAGCATCGGGTAGGTGATGTCCGTCCCGGCGCTGTCGGGGAACAGGTTGTAGCCGAGCGAGGAGCTGATGACGTCGCAGCCGAGCGAGTCGGCCCACTCGGCGCCCTGTGCCCAGTACACCATCTCGATGGGCTTCTCGCTCGCACCGTCCTCGGTGCGCGCGAGCGCGACGTTGCAGCCATAGGCCGCGCCGCGATAGATGCCGGTGCGGCGCCCCGCGAGCACGCTGAGCGTGGTGGTGCCGTGCTGGAAGTCGAACGGACGCGAGACCGTGTCCTGCACGTCGGTGGTGCCGCGGATGAAGTCGCGCGTGCGCCCCGAGCCCACCGGGATGGTGCGCAGCGCCTCGTGCTTGCGGTACCAGTTGAAGCCGTCGTCGAGCATGCAGACGTTGACGCCGGTGCCGATGTAGCCGGAGTCGTGCACCGCGAGCACCTTGAGCCGCTGCAACTGCGTGTACGACTGCCCGTAGTTGGCCTGCAGCGCAGCCGGCAGCGCGGCGCGCGAGGGCGCCTCGGGCACGGGCGCGGAGTCGTGGACGAGCGCGGACTCGCGCTCGCGCGGCAGCGCGAGCTCGACCGGACTCACGCGCGCGACGAACGGGAACGTCGCGAGCCGGGCGAGCGCCGGACCCGACGCGCGTACCGCGGCGCGGTTGAACCAGCGCGACACGCCGTACGGCGCGAAGCCGGCGTCGGTGAGCGCGTTCAGGTAGGCGGGTTCGACGGGCAGGTCGAGCTCGTCCACGAGCGGACGGACGCGCGCGCGCTCACGACGACGACGGGCCTCGGGCGTGAGCGCGGCCTCGGCTTCGGCGAGTCGGCGTACGAGGTCGCCGGGGCCGGCGACGCCCTTGTCGGCGAACTCCACCCAGACCGCGACCTCGGGCGAATCCGCGGTCAGGGCGTGCGCGAGCCGGGGATCGAGACGATCCACGGAGGCGGCGGGCTGTGCGAGGAGCGCCGCGAGGAGCAGGGCGAGGCCGAACGGACGGGGGCGCATGGCATTGATGATACAACGGTTCCGGGCCGGATTCAGGGCTCCGTGCCCCCCGCGACCTCGGCTCGGACCCGGGCCTCCAGATGCCCCACCACCGCCCCGGCGGCATTGGCGACCGGGGGGCGACGGTGGGCCGACAGGCCCTCCGACTCGGCCCGGTCCAGAGTGCCCAGGACCTCGAGCAGCTCCACGGCGGCCGGTCCCAGCGCCCGCATGGCGCCGTCCTCGCACTTGATGGCGATACCCTCGTTGCGGGTCGGGTCGGCCAGCAGCAGCAGCCCCTCGGCCCCGCTCTTGGCCAGCACCCGTCCGCCCGTGACCCGCATGAGGTCGGTGGCGAGGCGCCCCTCCCCCTCGACCACGACCGGGTGGGCGGTCATGGCGCGCCCGATCCGGCGCAGGGCCGTGGCGCGCGGCGACCCGCCGCCCACCATGGCCTGCGCGATGCGCGCGTAGCCGGTGGCCATGGCCTGCAGGGGCAGCCCGAACACGGGCACGCTGCAGCCGTCCACGCCCGTGAGGATGCTCTCGGGCGTCACCCCACAGCACTCGGCCACGGTGCGTAGCAGCAACCGCTGGAGCGGGTGCTCGGGTCGCTCGTAACCCTCGAGCGGCCAGCCCTCGGCTCGGCACATGGCCAGCATGCCGGCGTGCTTGCCCGAGCAGTTGTTGTAGAGCGGCCCGCGGAGCGCGGGGTCGCGACGCAGGTCCTCGAGCGACTCGGCATCCAT
Organism: bacterium; assembly: GCA_046076045.1. GTDB lineage: Bacteria > Eisenbacteria > RBG-16-71-46 > RBG-16-71-46 > RBG-16-71-46 > JAIOPA01. Next base: position 21,472 of record JBJTRI010000061.1, on the reverse strand, counting down.
GGGGTCATGGAAGCCGCACGCGAGGAAGTGGGGCGCGATGCCCAACCGGTCGAGCAGTTCGCGCACGATCGCGAGGTGGGCCCGGCTGCCGGAGTGCGAGGCGGCCATGATCGCGAGTTCGCGCTCGGTGACCTTCAGCGCGTCGGCGTGTCCGCGTTCGACGAACGGCAGCAACTGGAACGGCTTCGCCGCCGAGCGGAACGACGTGACGCGCTCGGGGTGGGCACTCGCGGTGTGCGCGTCGCCCTCGGGCCTCGCGGCCACGACCCGCACGCGGTGGCGCGATTCGACGATCGCACCGCGCACGACGAGCACTTCGGCTTGCAGGTGCATGCGGCTCGGGTCCGGACGGGAAAGGACGAGGGCCCGCGTCGGGAAGCGGGCCCTCGTGGACTCAGCGGATGACGACGAGGCGGTTCTGGAACTGGAACCGGCCAGCTTCGATCCGGTACATGTAGATGCCGGACACGATGGCCTGTCCCGCGCCGTTGCGCAGGTCCCAGCGCGCGAAGTCGCGCACCTGGTCGGAGTGCTCGATCACGCGCACGAGGTCACCCGCGAGCGTGTAGATGCGGATGGTCGCGCGCGACGGCAGGTTCACGAAGTGGACCTCACCCTGCCCCGGCTGGTCCCAGACCTCGGAGCCGCGATACGGGTTCGGGACCGCGTAGATGCGCTCGAGGTCGGCCGTGGGCCCACCCGTGGGCTCGACCGGTCCCGCGAGGTTGCGCAGCTTGTTGTTGAGGTTCGGGCAGGTGTTGCGGTTGCCCGGCGTGCCACAACGCGCGAACGCGTCGAGCGTGTCGGGTACGAACAGGTCCTCGTAGTCGGCGTCGGTGGTGTTGCGACGCTCGATCGTGACCGAGTACCAGGTCAGGAAGCCGTCGTGCGGGCCCGGCGGGGCGGCGAGGATCATGATGGAGTCGCCGGGCGTCTCGCAGCGGGCGTCGATGACGCCGGGACGACGGCAGACCTTCACGTAGTTGCCGTTCGAATCCGGGTCCACGAACGTCACGATGCTGTCGTGCACGACCGCGCCGTTGCAGCTGTAGTTCATCGTCGTCGGGTTGAGACGCGAGAAGCGCCACGTGATCTCGCTCCCGGCGTTGAGCGAGAAGCGCCGGATGAGCACGGCCTTCGAGCTGTCCGGGTTGTTCGTCATGCGGTAGACGCGGTAGCCGCCGAAGTCCGGACGCGCCTCGGCCCGCCGATCGCGCATGAAGCGCAGCGTGAGGGCACGCGGCTGCTGGCGAAGGCTGTCCTCGAGCGGGCCACGGAACGCACCCGCGCAACGCGACTTCACGATCTGCGTGCTGTCCTGCCACGCCCCGACGTGCGCCCACACGGGGATGTCGGGGAAGTTCGAGGCGGCGTGGGCGGGACGCGCTGTGACGCCGGCCACGAGGGCCAGCGTCACAGCGAGCACGGCGGTGCGCAACGCACCGCCGGGGAAGGTCACGGTCATGGTCACTCCCGCGGCGCGCCCGAGGGCACGCTCGCGCTGATGGCTCGCTGGGCAGGGGTCACGACGCGGTTCGGCTGCGCCCCGCGACCGGGCATGGCGGCGGGCTGGCTACCGCGGCTCACGGGCTGGCGCGAGAGGCCCCAGATGTCCTGCAGCACGAAGTCCACCAGCGCCATGCAGTCCTGCCGGGCATAGCTCCAGATGCTGAAGCCCGAGAACACGAACTGGTTCGCCTCGTTGCCGTGGTAGTAGGTCATGGTGGGCGCGCGGTTGGGCGCGGTCAGGAGCACGATGCCCTGCGACTGGTAGAGCGTGTCGAGCACCGAGCGCTCCTCGACCACTTCGGGGTCGGGGTTCACGTCCTCGAGGATCGAGTTGGTGAGGAACAGGTACTCGCTCGGATAGCTGGTCTGGTAGAACTGCGACGAGTTGGTGCGCGTCGGCGGGAGCGGATCGGTCGCCGCGGACTTCCAGCGCATCTCGGCCGGCAGACGGCTGTAGTTGGGCGAGCTCAGCGTCCCGAACCGGGTCGGGTGCGACCACGGCGTCGCCACGACGCGGTTCACGAGGCCCTGGTTGCCGGGCTGCGTGTAGACCGGGAAGTCGTAGCGATAGGTCGTGATACCGCTCTTGGTGATGCCGATGCTCGAGCGCCAGTGCGCACCGTCGTACATGAGGCGGCCCTGCACCAACTCGCCGGTGGAGTTGGCGCAGACGGTCGTCTGGCCCTGGTTGTTCGTGGCGCGGTCGAAGTTCTTGAGCGAGGCGTAGGCGCCACCGCCGCCCGCGAGCCACACGCGACCACCCGCCTGCACGTAGGTGGCCAGCGCGCTCGACTTGTTGGGGGCGCACAGCGTGTAGAGCACCGTGACCGGATTGAGCTGCTGGTTCAGGTCACGCGTGTAGCCGGCACCGTCGGCGTCCACCAGCCAGACGATGTTGCGGTACTTGCCGAGCAGCGACAGCGGCGTACCGAGCGCCGGATCCTCGTAACCCAGACGGGTGCCGAGCGTGTCGAACGAGTAGCCGGCGAACAGACCCGGCGGGGTGATGGAGTTCGCGACACGCGCGCAGCGCCACGGTGTGTTGCCGCGCGCGTAGAGGAACGTGTCCAACTCGGCGGCCGAGGGCCACGGCTTGGTGTAGATGCCGGGGCAGGTCGTGAGCGGGTTCGAGCCGACGACCCACTTCTCGACCTCGAGCCGGGTGTCGTCGACGATCAGGAGTTCATTGTCGAACGTCGGCGTGACCACGCTGAGGCGCAGGATGCCGAGGCTCTTCTGACCGTTGTTGTCGGTGCATTCGAGGAAGAAGCGGTAGACGCCGTCGGTGAGCGGCCGCAGCGTGACCGAGTTCGGCATGGTCGGGCTGCTCTGGCTCCACCGGAAGTAGTCCGCGGCCTCATCGGTACGGGCCGTGTAGTCGGTGAGGTCGTACTGCTCGTCGTCGCGGTGCAGGCGCCAACGGAAGCCCTGGATGCGGGCACCGGTCGGCGCGTCGGCGTCCCAATTCACCGGGATGGGCCGGCCCGAGGGCACCTCGATGGGCACCTCGCGGGCGCGGTCGAGCGAGTAGCCGCCGCTGGCGTACCGGTAGTCCACGAACGTGTTGTAGAAGTGGATGCGGGGGCCGTTCGCGACGCCGTACGAGACGCCGAAGAACAACATGTTCGAGTTGAGGTCCCAGACCGGGTTGTACGCGCCGGCCTCGTCGAACCCGATCACCACGAACAGGTAGCTCTTGTTGGGCGTGAGGTTGGTGAACTGTACGAACTGCGTGTCCGAACTGGTCGAGTCCCAGCCCGCCCACCCCGACGCCTCCTGCGGGATGCGCAGGGAGTTGGGGTTCGTGAGCGCCTCCTGGACCTCGGAGGTCATCTCGAACAGGCGGTACTTGTACTTGATCGGCTTCTGCGAGAACTGGCCGTCGGGGTCGTTGCCCGTCCAGTCCATGCGGACCGAGGGGGTGACCTGCGGGCTCAGCAGCTTGCTCGGCGTGGGATTGAGGATCGCCACCGTGGGCGCGATCGTGTACGAGTAGAACGCTCGCACGCGGCGCGGGGACTCGGCGCCCTGGTCGTCCACGGCCTTGAGCACGAACACGTGGTAGTCGGACGACGTCGGCTGCGAGTTGCCGATGACCGAGTCCGGACGGGTGGCCCGGAAGAACAGGATCTCCTCGTTCTTCTGGGTCTTGATCCACACCGTGTCGGTCGCGGTCGGGTCGATCGCGTACTCGTAGCGGTCGATGCGCCCGTCGGGGTCGTTACCGGCCCAGTTCACGCGGTAGGCGTAGAAGTAGGGGTTGCTGCGGTCGGCCGACACCGGCGCGTTCGTGAGCTCGACCGTGGGCGGCTGGTTGGTGAATCGCGTGGTGCTGATCTTGTCCTTGCTGCAGCCCACCAGAGCGAGCGCGGCGAGGACGGCGGTCGCGCCCGCCACGAGGGCGGCGCGGAGCGAACGGTTGCGCATCACTGCCTCCTACCTTCCGACGAGGACCCCGGTCGTTGGGTCACCGCATCCGGACCGACGATGGCCGCAGGCTCGGCCGCCGTCAGATTCAAGGGGATGGTCGTCTCGACGCAGCGGCCGGTGCTGGGACGCGGCTCGGCGATGTTCACCTCGCGACCGCAGACCGCCGGCCAGTCGAGGTCATCGCACTCCTTGCAGTCGCACAGCCGGATGCGCAGCGTGATCGGGCCCGTCGCGATGTAAGACGGGATGACGAACGAGATGTTGTTGGCCGCCGAGAACACGGTCGGCACCACGTAGCAGGTGTCGCGCGTGCCACCGCTGCCCGCGAGCTTGCCGAGGATCGCGAGCTTGCGCCGGAGCGGGCTCGTGGTGCTGGAGTAGCCGGGCGCCGGGACGCGATCGGGGTCGTAGCCGTCGGGGTCCACCGCCGGCATGTTCCAGCCGGTGACGGTGCGGTTCGTGACGTTGGCGTTCGCCGCGGGCACGAAGCCCGAACCGGCCGCGCGATTGAGCTGCGGCGGGCGGTTGACGAAGAACGTGAGGATCTTGGAGCGGAGCGCGCGCTCGGCCGCGGTGCCACCGCCCGCATCCACGTTGTCGGCGATCGTGGGGTAGCCACCGCCGGCGTCGAGCGTGCGGTCGGCGGCGCCATCGCCGTCCTGGGCACGCACGGCCGCGTAGGCCTTGCCCGAGAGGTTCATGACCGCGTAGCCGTTCACGACCGGGTTGCGGAACGTGCCGGGCTCGAAGCGCGGGTAGGTGAACGACTCACTGCTGGCATCCACGCGGTTGCTCGCGAGCGTGCCGGGCTTCACGCGCACCTGCAGACGGAAGCCGATGGGCGAACCGTTCGCAGGACCGGGCGTGGTGAGCGGCTGGCCCAGGGCGAGCGAGTCGGCCGGGCTGGGGATGACCTTGATGGCGTAGGGTGAGTCCTTGTCGAAGCCGCCGGCCGGGAAGACCACGAACGAGTTCATGTTCACGGTGTCCCCCTCCTGCCGCAGCCAGAGGGTGTCGCCGAAGATCTCGAAGAAGCTGCGGAACGGCGTGCGCTGGTGCGGCAGCAGGCTGAGCGAGTCGCCACTCAGCTGCGTACCCGTCACGCCCCAACCACCGCCCGGGGCGACGCGCTTGAAGTAGTAGGTCTTGCCGCTGCGCACGACGGTCTGCCAACCCGAGGCGAGGTTGGACGGGTCCGGACCGGCGAACCACGTGTCGGGTGCGAAGTTCATCTGGAACCAACGCGTGGACTCACCGCGCCAGCCGGACTCGCCCAAGGCGCGGAGCGTGAAGATCTTCTGGCCCGGGGTGACACGGTCGACGCCGACGCCCGTGTTGTAGGTGGCGCTGCGGACCGAGGAGTCGGCGTTGTTGAACGACGACTCGTCGAGCTTGTAGCGGTAGCCGGTGACGGCCCCGGTCGGCGAGGTGATCTCACCGCGCCAGCGCATGTTGAGGACCGCGCTGCTCGGGACAGTGTCGCGCGGGGCGATGTGGTTCTCGTTGCCAACCTCGAACGAGTCCCGGACCGTGTAGGTGCGGGTGACGGGCGTGGCCACACCACCGGGGTTCAGCGTGAAGATGGTGGCGTCGGCACGCAGCTCCTCGATGATGGCGAGCGGCGGGAACCGGTCGTAGGAGCTGAAGATGAAGCGCGCGGGCGTGGGGTCGGGTCGGCCCTTGTTGTCCACGGCGTAGATGTAGAACGCGTGCTGGCGCTCGCTCACCTCCTCCGAGGCACGGAACACGAAGATCGAGTCGGTCCGGGTGGTGAACCGGTACTCGCTCGCCTTCGGGCCGGGAAGGTTCGGGACCGCGATCGCGCCCTCGGGCGGGATCGGCAGGGTCTCGACCACGGCGTAGTAGTAGCCCGCGACCTGACCATCACGGTCGGAGCCCGCCCAGTAGAGGTGGAAGCGGACCGGGATGCGACCGATGCCCGGCCGGACGGGCTGGTTGAGCTCGTCGCGGGTGGTGATGGTGTCCTGGGGCGCGCTGACGATCCAAGTCTCAGGCGCCTGATTGTCCACCACGGGCGCCACGGCCTTACGGCAGCCGGCACCCCAGAAAGCGATGAAAAGGCAAAGCACAGCCCCGATACGCAAGCGCATTCGCGCCCCCCAGCACGCCCAGTCGTTGGTGAAGGAAGTCGGGGGAGGCTACGGCCCCGGTCCCGGGGCGTCAAGCGGCGCAACGGGAGAGACTTGGACGGCCAGAGCCCTGACGCCGTGGAATGGCGATCGCAGGCGGTTCGAGCCTTCGTGCCCTAGTGCGGAAGGGTTTCCCCGGGTCACGCGACGAGGCCGCGAACCGGATGGGCCGAAGAAGCGATTCCCTGCACCACTTCAATCTCCGAATGGAGCATGAGGCGACCGAGTGCGGCACGAGGTGGCGGAGTGCGGCACGAGGTGGCCAGGTGGAGCATGACGTGGCCAAGCGGGGCACGGGGTGGCCAAGCGGTGTACGAGTTGGCCAGTTGGAGTGCGAAGCAGGGGCTGCCCGGAGGCCACAAGCGAGCAGCGGAAGAGCCTGACATCGCCACGTCCGGCTCGGCCCCCCCGTAGCGGCCGATGCCCGACCGCCCCGGTGCGAGGACCGCGGGGCGCGACAGGTTCGTTCCTCGGACCTGCCGCAGGGGTGATCGCGCGGACAAAAGACCGGCGGGCGGGGATCGCTCCCCGCCCGCCGATTCACAGCGACTGCTTTACGACCGACTTCAGTTCAGCACGATGATGCGGCCGGCATCCTTCGCCACGCTGCTGCGGACGAAGTACACGCCACGCGCCACCTTGCTGCCGTTGTCGTCGCTGCCGTCCCACATGATCGTGTGCTCGCCGGCGTTGAAGACCTTGTCGGCGAGGTTGCGGATCTTACGACCGGTGACATCGTAGATCGACACCTGCACACGACCCGCCTTCGCGACGCTCAGGCGGACCGACGACGTACCCTGCTTCATGACCGAGTTGCCGATCTTCATGAAGTTCGTGTACGCGCGGTTGCCCTGCGGCGTGTCCAGCGTCGCGGACGGAGCGCCCGTGATCTGGCAGATGCCGCCGAACACCGTGTTGAGCATGTGGTAGTAGTACGCGAGACGACCGTTGTTCGTGTCGCAGTACCGGCTGTAGAGGTGCTCGATCTCGTAACCACTGGTGCCCGCCACCCAGTTGCGGAGGGCGGTCGCCGGCTTCACGACATCGGACACGTACGGACCGTTGATACCCACGTTCTCATAGAACGCGGCATCGATGGTCTCGGCGTACGCCGGGTTGCGCTGCCACACGTCGTTCGACCAGACGCAGAAGTTCGACACACCGTAGATGTCGGTGTTGTTCGTCAGGCTGGTCGTCGACAGGATGTCCGCACAGTCGTTCGTGTTGCCCGAGATCGACTGGTAGGACGGGTTACGGAAGTCGGCGCCCAGACGGTCCGTGAGGAACGTGCCGTGCGACGCGATGATACCGGCCGCCGCGACCTCCGACTGACCGAAGCCGTCACCCTGGATGAACATACCGCGCGGCTGCGCCGAACCGGTCGCATTCGTGAGGTAGTCGCTGAACAGGGCGATGTCGTCCTGGCTGCGGTTGGTGAACGGACCGAGGATGCCCGAGGTCAGGTCACCCGAGAGGACGGCCACCACACGGTAGTACGTGCGGAGCATCTCCGGGGTCGGACCCTGCTTGGACTCGCGGCCCGCCGCCAGCGCGAGGCCGGTGCGGTTGGCGAGACGGCTGCCCGGGGCGCCGGCGCTGGTCGTGAGCGACTCCGACGCCTTCACACCGTACATGTCCCACGTCGAACCCGGCTGGGCGTTCTTGTTGGACACGGCGACCGTCAGGTCGGTACGGACGTCGAGATTCGAGATGAGCGTGGTGCCCGGAGCCGTCCAACCGTTGTGCGAACCACGCTTCGCCGCCGCGGTGGCGCCGAGCGAGTCCATCGTCGACACGAAGCGACCCTCGTTACCACGACGGTCGTTCAGGTCGATGTAGAGCATGCAGGCCGCGCCCGCACCGCCGAAGGCCGAGGCCTTCCAACGATCCGGGAGGACACTGAACTGCTGCCAACGGTGCTGATCGCTGTTGCCCTCACCGTTCTGCGGCGTGATGAAGTTCGTGTCCGGCACCATCGAGAACCGCACGAGCGGGTCGATGGCGTGCGACTTGCGGAAGAAGTACTGCACGTGCGAACCCGGCGTGAGCAGACCGTCGGGGATGATCTTCGAGCACTCGAGCGTGGTGGCCAGACCATCCCAACCCGTGCGGGTCTGGGGGACGGTGGTGAGCCACGCCGGCACGGTGCCGTTGCACGTCACGTTGGTGCCGCTGCCAGCCTTGGTCGTGTCGACCACGAAGCACTGGTTCTTGGCGACACCGAGCGTCGCGTACTTCGGATCGGCCTCGTGCAGCATGCTCATCCACGAACCCGCGGTGAGGCCCGTGCCCGTGGGCTGCGCGCCGCCGACCGGGAAGATGCGCAGCTGCGCCGTGTCACAGCGAGCCGAGTTCCACGTGAGCGGATCCCAGCTGAGACCGCCGTTGTGCGTGCCGGCCGAGACCTCGCCCGGGTTGGCCATGAACTGGCCCCAGAACGAAGCGTCGCCCGCGACCGCGAAGTCACCCTGCACGGTCGGCACCTTCAGCAGCGTGCCCGAGGGCACACCACCCGGAGCCATGCTGCGGCCCGAGGCGATGTCGTAGTTACCCGGACCCGGGAGGATGCGGAACACCATGTCCACGCGGACCGGGCCGAGCGCCGGATCGTCAGGAGCGGTGACGGTGGCGTTGCCGCCCACGACGACCGTCGAGTCGGCGGGGATGTCGAAGCGGAGGACGTTACCGGTCGACTGGGCGTTGTTGATGCCCGTGCGGATGAGACCGGTGGTGGTGTCGAACGCGGCGGTGCCGGGCAGGCCGGGCGTCTCGTTCGCCGGGAACGTGTCGTGGGCGAACTGCCAGATGTCGCCCGAGATACCGCCGAGCGCGACCCCCGAGCCGGCGCTGGCCTGGCCAGGCGCGCCCGGGATGTCGATGAACACCAACGTGGCGTTATCGAAGTAACCACCCTCGTTGCTGTTGCAGCCGAGCGAGATCGCGAAGCGGAAGCACTGCTGCTGGTGCGCCAGGAAGAAGCGCAGCGAGTCGGGGATGCCACCGGCGCGCGAGGTCGCGATCGGCTGACCATTGCCGATGAAGCCCTCGTAGTCGGTGAAGCACTGCGGCTCGGGGTTGAAGACGATGAAGCCAGGGTACTTCGGCTGGCCCCAGATCTCCGCGCCGTTCGGCTGGATGGCCGGGTAGGCCTGCGAACCGAACGCCCACGTATTACCCTGGAACTGCAGGTTGAACATACCCGCGTACATGTCGTACCAAATCGCGATGTCATCGCTGGCCTGACGGATCGTGGCCGAGATGCCCATCGAGTTGGCGACGCCAGCCGGTCCGGGGACCAGGTTGATCGTCGGCGACATGATGTTGTGCGAGATCTCACGGAACGCCGTGAAGCGCGAATCGCCGGCATTCTCGCCGTCATCTTTGTTGCCGACCGTGATCACCAGACCGCCGATGTTGCAGATGCGGGCGGGCGAGTTGGACGGACCACAGAGGTCGTTGTACGTGAGGTTCGACAGCGCCTCGACGTGCATGTACTCGCCCGGGGGCTTGCCCGTCGAGCGCCAGTTGTTGACGGTGTTCACGCCCGCGGGCGCCGCACCATCGAACCGGTTGTCGATCGAGTGGAGACCGCTCTGCTCGGCACCCTCGAAGTCACCGATGACGACAGGGCCAGCGCCGATGTCGATCGTGACGTCGTCGATGAGGACGGCGCCGTAGCCGAACGACGTGTAGCCCGAGCCGCGCGAATCCGAATCCGCGAAGCCGCGGTTCGTCTTGCAGCGGAAGACCAGGCGCACGTTGCCCGAGGCCGCCGGCGAGAGGATCGCCGCGATGTTCGACGACGGGACCGTGACCGAGACCGGAGCCGGGGTCGCGCCCGCGGTGTCGGCCGGGTTGTTGCCGGTCGCGCCGAAGATCTGGTAGTGCGTGTTGCCGGCACCGAAGACCTTGATGACCTCGGAGAACCAGCGACGCTGCTTGTCGTACACCGGACGCACGACGCCGTCCGAGTACTGGACCGCGTTGTCGTCCACCGGCGCACCGACGTACACCATGAACGAGTCCTGCGGCGCAGCCGCACCAGCAGCGGTGCTGCTGATGAAGTTGCCGGCCGTCACGGCGAGCGGGTCACCGTGGAACCAACCCGTACGGCTAGCGGCCGTGGTGCTGAACGAGGTCGACATGCGCGTGCGGTACAGGAAGGAGACCGTCAGCGACTGGCTGCTCGTGATCGCGATGTCGCGATAGAGCATCTGGTCGATCTGGTCCGGGTAGCCGGGGAAGCGGTTGCCCGAGCCACCGCCAGTGGTGGTCGCATCGTGCAGGCCCCACACGACGTACTGGTTGAACGGGTTGCCCGTCACCGCGTCGACGACCGAGTTGTCGCCGTGCTGACGGAGACCGCACCAGGCCGACTTGGTGCCGCTGAGCGGCGTCCACGGCACCGCGTTGCCGGCGTTCTTGCCCGGATCCGCGTGCCACATGCCAACGATGCCGAACGTACGCTTGGCAGCCGAGTTCTGGCTGAGCACGTAGTTGGCGACGTTGCCATGGTCGAGGGCCCACCACGGGCGGAGGTTATCCGCCAGCGTCAGACCGCCGGCCGAGTTCCACTGACGGTGCATCGGCCACCAGCCCTGGAGCGAGTCCGCGGCCTGGATGCCGACCGAGTTGTCCCAATCCCAGTAAGCGTTGTTGGGATCGTTCACACCCGGAAGATAGACACCCGTGTAGATGTTCCAATAGTTATCGGCGGCCGTGTGATTGGTGAAGGACTTGCCGACGTACACCGAGTCGGGGTCAGGACCCGCGGACACGCTGAGGCGCGCGGCACGCGAGCTGAGCATCTCCTTCACCATCTTCGCGTTCACCAGCTTGATACCGAGATCCTCGGTCTGGGCGAACGCGCTGCTGGCCACCATCGCGGCTGCACCGATCAGGCACAGGAGCGCGACGAACGGCTTCTTCATGTGACTACCTCCATCGTCGCAATGCATGGGCAATGCGAAGTGTTCCGAAGTACGGATTGCGAGCGAGGTGTCGCCAAAATCTCGCCGCGGACGCTGCACATTGAGCATTCCGCTGGCTTTGGCTGCACGACTACTGACGAATCCCCCCTTCCGCGGCCCCACGCATCCTTTAGGCAGTTCGGGATGCGAGCGACCCAGTGTGATGTGTGTCCATTCATATGCGTGTGTCCCGATCGCGTGACCGCTGCGATACCGTCACGTGTGCGACGGGAACCCGCGTAGATGTGTTGGTGCTGTTGGGAGAAAGGGCGAATGAACCCTGTTTTCCCGGCACGGGACAAAGGTTAGGCGTGGTTCAAGCCTGTGTCAATCCGTTTCTGGGTCGGAAAGTGCTTCCGGTACCGACTTCCAACTGTCGATTTCACAAGCGAATGCCGCTCCCAACCGTGTTCAGGTTCCGCGCTCTGAATAGGTTTCAGGAGGCGCGATCGGGCCCCGAATGGGCTCCCAGGACGGCGACCGAGACATCCTGCAGCGGCACCCCGGAACGGGCGGCGACCTCGGCGACCGACTCGAACTCGGGCATCACCCGCTCGGCCCCCGAAGGGAGAATGGCGACCTTGACCCGCACCGGGCCGTAGGGTGTGTCCACCTCGGCCGCGCGCCGCGGCAATTCCACGCGGCGTTCGTCACGCATGCGCACGCCCAGCGTGGGCGTCTCGCGCAGCAAGCGGTCGGCGAGCCGACGGGCGTCGCCCGGCTCGGCCACCACCACCAACCACATCCCCGTGCGCCCCTTCTTCATGGTGACCGGGGCCACCATGGCGTCCAGCGCCCCGTCGGCGAGCAGGCCCTGGACGGCAGCGGCGACGTACTGGGGGTTGGCGTCGTCGAGCGCGGTCTCGAGCACGGTCACCGTGCGCTCGTCGGACGCGGCCCCGGCGACGTCACCGATCAGGAGCCGCAGGATGTTCGGGTGGTCGGGGAAGTCCTTGGTACCCGCCCCCGTCCCCACCGCGTCGAGGCGCATCGCCGGCGGGTCGCCCCACGAACCCGCCAGCGTGGCGAGCAACGCGGCCCCGGTCGGCGTGACGAGTTCGCCCTCGACGGGCCCGCCCACCACCGGCACGCCGCGCAGCAGCAGGGCGGTCGCAGGAGCGGGTACCGGGATGCGGCCGTGCTGCGAGTCCACCGACCCGCGCCCGAGCGGCAGCACCGACGCGCTCACGCGCGTCACTCCCAGGGCGTCGAGCCCCAGCAGGGCCCCGGCGATGTCCACGATGGCGTCCACCGCGCCGACCTCGTGGAAGTGCACCTTCTGCACCGTGCTGCCGTGCACCTCGGCCTCGGCTTCCGCGAGTCGGCGGAACACCGCCTTGGCCTGGTCGCGCACGTGGGTCGGCAGATCGGCGCGATCGAGGATGGCGTCGATGTGATGCAGGTGGCGATGCGGCTGGCGCTCGTCGGACCTCACGTCCACGTGCACCGCGGCGAACGGTCCTCGACGCACCGGGGTGATGGCGATCGTCACCCCCGTGAGGCCGAGTCGCGCGGGCAGCGCCTCGAGTTCGGCAGCCGGCCAACCGGCCGAGACCAGCGCGGCCAACGTCATGTCCCCGGCCACCCCCGAGACGCAGTCGAAGTGCGCGTGCCTCATCGCTTCCTCCCCGCCCCCACGTTGATCAGGTGCGCGGCGTAGCCCGCACCGAAACCGTTGTCGATGTTCACCACCGTGACGCCCGCCGCACACGAGTTGAGCATGGAGAGCAGGGGCGCGAGCCCGCGCAGGTGCGAGCCGTAGCCCACGCTGGTGGGGACGGCGATGAGCGGTCGGTCGGTGAGCCCGCCGACCACGCTGGGCAGCGCGCCCTCGAGCCCGGCCACCACCACCAGCGCGCGCGCACCGCGCAGGCGCTCGCGATGCGCGAGCAGGCGATGCAGGCCGGCCACGCCCACGTCGGCCACGAGCTCGGCTCGACTCCCCATGACGCGCAGTGTGACGAGCGCCTCCTCGGCGACCGGCAGGTCGGCGGTGCCGGCGCACAGCACCAGCACGCGCCCGACCGGACGGGGGCTGCGGCGGCGCAAGACCACGCAGCGCGCGAGGTCGTGCACCTCGGCGTTCGGGAACTCGTTCGCCAGGCGGGCACGCGCCTCGTCGTCCACGCGCGTCGCCAGCACCACGCCGTGGCGCTCGTACAGCCGGCGGCAGATGGCGACGACCTGCGCCGGCGTCTTGCCGAGCCCGAACACCACCTCGGGGAACCCGGTGCGCAACGAACGCTGGTGGTCGAGCGTGGCGAAGCCCATCTGCTCGATCGGGGCCTCGACGATGCGACGCGCGGCACGCGCCGGCGAGGTGGTGCCGCGACGGACCTCGGCGAGCAACGCGCGCAGTTCAGCCGGACGCACCCGGGACCTCCGTGATCGGCGAGGGGTCGGGCGTGAACGCGGCGAAGCCGCGCGCCTCGAGGTCGCCCAGGTAGCGTCGCAGCAGGTCGGCCATCGCATCGGCGCCGCGCGTGTGGTTGATCTGCTCGCGGACGCGATGGCTGTTGGGCAGGCCCTTCACGTACCACGCCACGTGCTTGCGCATCTCGCGCGCGGCCTGGTCGGGCCCCACCGACTCCACCATCATGCCGAGGTGGCGCACCCCGGCCTCGAGGCGCTCGGCCGCGGTGGGTGGCGGCAGCGTCTCGCCGTGCTCGAGCAGCGCGCGGATGCGGCGGAACACCCACGGGTCGCCGAACGCGGCGCGCCCCAGCATGACGCCGTCGCAGCCGGTCAGGCGCAGCATGCGGACCGCGTCCTCGGGGCTGCGCACGTCGCCGTTGCCGATCACGGGGATCGCGACCGCGGCCTTGGCCTCGCCGATCATGTCCCAGTGCGCGTGCCCCTCGAACTTCTCGGCGCGCGTGCGCGCGTGGATCGCGACGGCCTTCGCACCGGACGCCTCGAGCACGCGTGCGACCTCGACGACGTTGCGCGAGTGGCCGTCCCATCCGAGCCGGATCTTCGCGGTCACGGGCAGGTCGGTGACGGCGCTCATGGCCTCCACGATGGCCGCGATGCGCGGCACGTCCTGCAGCAGGGCCGCGCCCGCGCAACGGTTCACCACCTTGCGCACCGGGCAGCCCATGTTGATGTCGATGAGGTCGGGACGGCGCTCGGGCGGCAGGTCGTGCAGCACGCGTGCGGCGTCGGCCATGGTGGCGGGGTCGCTGCCGAACAACTGGATGCCGATGGGACGCTCGCTCGGGTCGAACGCGCAGTACTCCATGGTGGCCTCGCTGCCGCGCACGAGTCCGTCGGACGAAACCATCTCGGTGTACACCGCCGACGCACCCTGCTCGCGCGCGAGCCGCCGGAACGGCGAGTCCGACACGCCCGCGAGCGGCGCGAGCACGAACGGCGAGTCCATGGTGACGTTCCCGATGCGGAACGGCTTCACCACCGGACGGTCGTCGGGTGTGGTGGCGTCGCCGGCCGCGAGACCCGCGACACTCGGGGTGTCGGGCTTGTCGTGGTTCACGCGTTCCCTCCCCGCCCACGGCGGGCGAGCTCGTCCTGCAGCCGGGCGTACTCGGCGACGTCGCCGAAGTGCTCGAACGCGGTGTGCGGCACGCCCTCGGCGGTGCACCACTCGCGCAGCGAACGGCACGCGAGCACCGCGTCGGCGGCGAGCGCGCCGTGGCGGTCGCTGGTGCCGTCGCCCACCAGCACGGTGAAGTAGCCGCGACTGCGGTAGCGGCGCACGTGCTGCGCCTTGCAGTTGCCGCACGCGTCGCACGCCGGGTCGGCGAACGGGAACTCGGGCGCGACCCCGCCGTCGTCGCCGAACACGAGGCGGTTCGCGGCCCACGGCAGGTCGGCGAGTCCCTCGCGCGCGAGTTGGTCGCGCACGTAGAAGTCGAAGCCCTCGGACACCACCATCACCGCGTCGCCGCGCCCGAGCGCCTCGCGCACGAACGGCGCGAAGCGCGGGTCGAGCCGGAACCCGCGCGTGAACTCGAGCGCCTCGGCCTCGAGGGCCCGCACCTGCGCACACTGCGCGCGCGTGAGGGCGCGATGCCCGATGTCGCCCGCGAGCCACGCCTGCAGTTCGGGCACGCGCGCCGCAGCACCCTCGGGCGAGAAGCGCTCCGCGAACGCCGCGCCGATGTCGCGCGGCGAGACCGTCCCGTCGAAGTCGCAGAGGTACGCGATCGGCACGATCAACGCCTCTTGGGCGGGCCGCCGGGCAGGGGCGCGCCCGCGGCGGCGAACACCGCGCGCGTGTCGGCCGCGCCGCGCACGAGTGCGAGGGCGCGCTGGAACACCGGGTCGATCGCGAGCGCGGCGCGCGCGGCCCCGGCCGGGCCACCCGGATGACGCGAGTCGGTGCGCAGGCGGAGCGCACTGCTGTCGGCGACCACCGCGGCCTCGGGCTCGAGCCCGCGCCCACCGCGCACGAGGCGACCGGCGGCGGTGCGCCAGGTGCGCGCGGTGTCGCGCACCTCGGGTGCGGGGGCGCGCTCGTCGCCGGCGTCCTCGTCGGACTCGGGGTCGAAGGCCGCGGCCGTGCGCTCGCGGTGCAGCGTGCGGCCGCTCGGCGTGCGGTAGCGCGAGACCGTGATCTGCACCGCGCCCTGCGAACCGCGCAGCGGGTAGATCTGCTGCGCCACGCCCTTGCCGTAGGTGGTGTCGCCCACCAGCACGGCGCGATCGTGGTCCTGCAGCGCGCCGGCGAGGATCTCGGACGCCGAGGCGCTGCCGCGGTCCACCAGCACGGCGAGCGGTCCCGCGAACGCGGGGCGCGCCGACTCGACGCGGTAGTCGCGGCTCACGCCGGCCGCACGCCCCTCGGTGCGCATGACCTCGGCGCCGTTGGGCAGGAACAGACCGGCGATGGCGACCGCCTCGTCCATGGTGCCGCCGGGGTTGCCGCGCAGGTCGAGCACCACGGCGCGCGCACCCGCCGCGCGCAGCGTGTCGAGCGCGGCGGCGACCTCGCGGCCGGCCCCGACCGAGAACTGCGACAGGCGCAGGTAGCCCACACCGGGTTCGACCGCGAACGCGTAGGGCACGTTGCGCACCTGCACGCGCCGGCGCTCGAGCACGAGCTCGAGTTCGTCGTCCCCGCGCATGAGGTCGAGCTTCACCTGCGTGCCGGCCTCACCCCGCAGACGCCCAGCGACCTCGTCGGGCGACAACCCGTAGGTGCCGCGGCCGTCCACTCGCACGATGACGTCGCCCGGATGCAGCCCGGCGTCCCACGCCGGCGAGCCCTCGATGGGCGCGACCACCACCGGCCAGCCGTCGCGCTGGTCCACCGACGCACCGATGCCGTCGAACGTGCCCTGGATGGAACCGCGTGCGGCGCGGAACTCCTCGGCGTCGAGGTAGCGCGACCACGGGTCGAGCCCGTGCGCCACGCCGCGCATCGCGCCGGTGACGAGCTTCGAGGTCTCGACCGCGTCCACGTAGTTGTCCTGCACCGACTCGAGCACCTCGACGAACAGGTCGAGGCCCGCATAGAGGTCGCGCGAGGCGCGGCTGCCACCGGCCCACCAGCCCATCGCGAACAGGACGCCGAGCACGGTGGCGACCATCACACGACGACGCATGGCGGGGTCCTCCGGGGTCGGGGTGGGCGCGCGGGGCGCACCGGTGGCGCGGGGCATGGCGGGGGCGGGGAGTGTAGCACGCGACGCGCGCTCAGGGACGCGCGACGCGACCCGGCAGACGGGCCGAGACCGCGGCCCAGACCTCGGCCTCGAGCACCTCGGGCGCACGCGAGGCGTCGAGCACGATCCATCGCTCGGGCTCGGCCGCCGCCAACTCGAGGTAGCGCGTGCGCACACGCGCGTGGAACGACGCCGCCTCGAGGTCGAGCCGGTTGGCGGTGCCCGCGGCACCGGCCCGGCGCGCGAGCCCGAGTTCGTGCGGGACGTCGAACAGCAGCGTGAGGTCGGGCACCAGACCGCCGGTGGCGATGCGGTTCCAGTCGGCGAGCGCGGCGGCATCGAGCCCACGCCCGCCCCCCTGGTACGCGAGCGTGGAGTCGCCGTAACGGTCGCACAGCACGACGCGCCCCGCGGCGAGCGCGGGCCGCACCGCGGTGGCGACGAGTTCGGAGCGGGCCGCGACCATGAGCAGCGCCTCGGTGACGGGCTGCGGCTGGTGGGTGCGGTCGAGCAGCAGACCGCGGATGGCCTCGGCGAGCGGGGTCCCGCCCGGCTCACGCGTCACGAACGGGTCGAGACCCGACTCGCGGAGACGATCCGCGAGCCGGGTGACCTGCGTGCTCTTGCCCGAGCCCTCGCCGCCCTCGAAGGTGACGAACAGCCCGGGCATGCCGACCTCGCTCAGCGCGAACGCGCCGCCGAGCGGCGCGACCGGCCGGCCGCCTTCCGCACCGGCTTGGCGCGGCGCACCTTCGCCGCGGGCGCCGAACCGTTCGCGGACGGCTTGGCCTTGGGCGTGGTGGCGCGGACGAGCTTGTCGGCACCCGGCGCGCGCTTGCGCGACGGAGCGGCCTCGCGCTTGAGCACCGGCGGCGCGATGCGCATCTGCTTCTCGACCGCCTTCGGGTCGTGGATGTAGGACTCGACCAGCTCGCGCGCGGTGTCGTCCGGGATCTGCACGGGCGGCGACTTCTTGAAGTACGACGACGGGGCGATGAGCGCGCCCTTGAGGCCGTGGTCGAGACCCAGCTTCGCGCAGCGCACGGCATCGATCACGATGCCGGCCGAGTTGGGCGAGTCCCACACCTCGAGCTTCATCTCGAGGTTGAGCGGCACGTCGCCGAACGTCGTGCCCTCCATGCGGATGTGGCACCACTTGCGATCCTTGAGCCACGGCACGTAGTCCGACGGACCGACGTGCACGTCCTCGGCCGGCAGGTCGTACGGGATGTTGCTGGTGACCGCCGACGTCTTGCTGATCTTCTTGGACTCCAGACGCTCGCGCTCGAGCATGTTCATGAAGTCGGTGTTGCCGCCGAAGTTCAGCTGGTAGGTGCGGTCGATGCGCACGCCGCGGTCCACGAACAGGTTCGCGAGCACGCGATGCGTGATGGTGGCGCCGACCTGCGACTTGATGTCGTCGCCGATGACCGGCAGCCCCTTCTTCTCGAAGCGCGCCTGCCAGTACGGCTCCCGCGCGATGAACACCGGGATGCAGTTCACGAACGCGCAGCCGGCCTCGAGCACCTGCTCGACGTACCACTTGGTGGCCTCCTCGGAGCCCACCGGCAGGTAGTTCACGACGACGTCGGTCTTGGTGTCCTTGAGCAGCTTCACGATGTCCACCGTGGAGCCCGGCGCCTTCTTGATGATCTGCGACAGGTACTTGCCGAGACCGTCGTGCGTCATGCCGCGCTGCACCTTGATGCCCGTCTTGGGCACCTTGGCGAACTTCACGGTGTTGTTGGGCCACGTGAAGATGGCCTCGGAGAGGTCCTTGCCGACCTTGTTGGCGTCCACGTCGATCGCCGCCGAGATCTCGACGTCGCTGATGTGGTAGCCGCCCAGGTTCACGTGCATGAGGCCCGGGATGCGGTCCGTGGCCTTGGCGTTGCGGTAGTAGTACAGCCCCTGCACGAACGACGAGGCGCAGTTGCCCACGCCGATGATGGCGACACGAACCTTACCCATGTTCCGACAGCCTCCGTGGTCTCAGGATTGCACGGCTTCCCGGGTCGCGAGCCGGCGGACATGCAGCAGTCGCTGCGCGGCGGTCACGAACGAGAAGACGGTGAGCAGGATCAGAGCAGCACTCATGGCCCAGAAGGCCTTGACGAAGCCCGCGACGATGAGCAGCACGATGCGCTCGGGCCTCTCGAACCAACCCACGCGGCAGTCGAAGCCGAGCCCTTCGGCCCGCGCCCGCGTGTACGACACCATGAACGAACCGGTCAGCGCGAACATGCACAGCACGGTGAGCGCCAACCAACCCTCGGGCGGGACGGGTCCGCTCGCCGCGATGGCGGCGAACGGGGCCTCGAGTTCGCCGGACGCCACCTGCTCGACCGCGATCCGCGCCTTGTGGTACAGCCCGAGCAGGTTGCCGGCGTAGAACGCGGCCAACCCGATCAGGACGAACGACTCCGCGAGCCGGTCGAGCGTCGAGTCGAGGAACGCCCCGAACGTCGTGACGCGGCCCGAGACGCGGGCGACCTGCCCGTCGAGGATGTCGCACGCGCCCGCGAGCGTGAGCAGCAGCGAGGCGAGCCGCCACTGGCCGTCGTAGAACGCCCAGCCGCTGAACGCGCTCAGCACGAGGCCGGCGATGGTGAGGTGGTCGGCGCGCAGCCCGAGCGCGACCAGACCGCGCACGAGCGGGTCCACCGCCCGGTGCGCGAACGTCTTGAGCGCGTCCTTGTATGAGGCCTTGTCTGCGGCCCTGTCTGAGGCCAACTCGCCCTCCGTGGCCGGTGCCGGGACGTCGCGTACGCTCACTCGAGTTCCTCGTCGTCCCCGGTCTCGCGCTCGCGACCGCGCTCCGCGCGCGTCCGTCCGCCCAGGACCAGCACCATCTCGCCTCGTCTCCACTCCGCGCGCAGTGCGGCGCGGACCTCGCGCGCGCTGCCCCGGAGCACCTGCTCGTGCAGCTTCGTCAGCTCGCGCGCCAGCGCGATCGGACGGTCCCCCCATACGCTCTCGAGGTCCTCGAGACAGGCCTCGATGCGGTGCGGGGACTCGAACACCACGATGGTCTCGCGGTGCCCGGACAACTCCTCCAGCCGACGGCGTCGCGCCGCCCCCTTGGGCGGCAGGAAGCCCGCGAACAGGAACGCGTCCGTGGGCAGACCGGAGACCTGGAGCGCGGTGATGACCGCGCTCGGCCCCGGGATGCTCTCGACCCGCACCCCCGCCGCGACCGCGGCCCGCACGATCGGGAAGCCCGGATCGGCGATGCCCGGCGAACCGGCATCCGTCACCAGCGCCACGTCATGACCCGCCTGGATGCGCTCGACCAGCGACGCCGCGCGGGCGCGCTCGTTGTGCTCGTGCAGGCTCACGACCTGCGCGGGGATCCCGAAGTGCGACAGGAGCCGGCGCGTATGCCGTGTGTCCTCGGCGGCCACGAGGTCCGCCTCGCGCAGCACACGGAGCGCGCGCGCGGTGACGTCCTCGAGGTTACCGATGGGGGTCGCCACCAGGAACAGGGTCCCGGGGCGGCCGGAGGGTCGCTCGTGGGTCATCCCGGACCTGATGGGGACGGGGGTACTGGTTTCGTTGGAAGCGCGCGGAACCTAGCACGCGACCCCCGGAGCGTCCACCGTTCCAGTGCTTTAGGTTGTGCGGCGAAGATTGTTGAGGACTGGCACGGGCCGACCTCGGCACGCATAACCCGTTGCGATCGCGTCAGCGTGGTTCGACCCTCGCGCCGCTAACCCGTTGTCCCGGGAATCTCAACAATCTTCGCCGCACGAGGTCCGCAGCACCGGGTGGGTGGCAGTGCGACATGCTCTCGAAGGGGAACAACGACCACGGCGCTTGGCCGCCCCGCACGTTCCCCTCACCCACGCGCGGACGATCGCAGTCCCGCTCTCCTAGTGGAGCACGCGACTACGAGCGTGCCGCCGTCGCGTGGCGCTCCAGCACCTCGCGGAACACCGCGATCGCGCGCTCGACCCCGGCGTCGTCCACGTCGAGGTGGGCGATGGCGCGCACGCGGCGCGGGCCGAACGGGACCATGCGCACGCCGTGCTCGGCGAGCAGCGGCACGAGCGTCGCGGCGTCGGGGGCGCCCGGGCCGAGGTCGCTGAGCACGATGTTCGTGTCGGGCGGGATCACGGTGACGCCCGGGGCCTGCGCGAAGCCCTCGGCCAGTCGCCTCGCGCGGGCGTGGTCGTCGGCGAGGCGCGCGACATGGTGGTCGAGCGCGTGCAGCGCGGCGGCGGCGAGCACGCCGGCCTGCCGCATGCCGCCGCCCCAGCGCTTGCGCACGCGGCGGGCGGCACGCACGTGCTCGGCCGAGCCCACCAGGATGGAGCCCACGGGGGCGCCGAGCCCCTTCGAGAAGCACATCATCGCGGTGTCGGCGGTCGCGACCCAGTCGGCGATCGGCACCCCGGTGGCCACGTGCGCGTTCCACAGCCGGGCGCCGTCGAGGTGCACGCGCACCCCGCGCTCGCGCGCAACCGCGGCGAGCGCACGCAGGCGCTCGAGCGGGACGATCGCGCCGCCGGCCCGGTTGTGCGTGTTCTCGGTGCACACCAGGGTGACGCGCGCCACGTGGTCGTCGGGGCCGCGCAGCACGCCGAGCAGATGATCCACCGTCAGCGCACCGCGCTCGCCCGTCACGGGGTGCGCCAGCACGCCGGAGTTCGCGGCGATGCCGCCCTGCTCGTAGTAGTAGATGTGCGACGTGGTCTCGAGCAGCACCTCGTCGGCGGGGCTCGTGAGCACGTTCACCGCCAACTGGTTCGCCATCGTGCCGCTCGGCACGTAGAGCGCGGCCTCC
>JBJTRI010000060.1:0-8378 GCA_046076045.1 bacterium | reverse complement strand
CGGACTCGCGCGCTCGCACGCGCGTCGCCACGCGCTCGAGGACGCCGTGCTGCGCATGCCCATCCCCGAGCGCGTCACGCTCACGCCTGCGCAGCGCGAGGCGGTGACCGCGATCGACGCCGCCGTGGCCGAGGGCGGGTTCCAGCCGTTCCTGCTGCACGGCGTCACCGCGAGCGGCAAGACCGAGGTGTACCTGCGCGCCGCGCGTGCCGCGCGCGAGGCGGGTGGGCAGGCGCTCGTTCTCGTGCCCGAGGTCGCGCTCGCCTCGCAGGTGGTCGAGGTGTTCCGCAAGCGCTTCGGCGGTCGGGTCGCCGAGTTGCACAGCTACCTGCCCGTGGGCACGCGCCGCAAGCACTGGGAGCTGGCCCGCCGCGGTGCGCTCGACGTGGTGGTGGGCGCGCGCTCGGCGGTATTCGCGCCGCTGCCCGCGCTCAAGCTGGTGGTGGTGGACGAGGAGCACGAGCCGGCGTACAAGCAGAGCGAGCAGTTGCGCTACCACGGGCGCGACGTGGCCGTGCGGCGCGCGCAGATGCTCGGCATCCCTATCGTGCTCGGCTCGGCCACGCCGAGTCTGGAGTCGCTGGCCAACGCCGCGCGCGGCCGCTACCGGCGGCTGGCGCTGCCGCACCGCATCGATCGCCGTCCCATGCCGACCGTGCGCATCGTGGACCTGCGCCGCGACGGCAGCGGTCCGGGCGTGATCTCGCTGCCGCTGCGCGCCGCGATCGCCGAGCGGCTCGAGCGCCGCGAGCAGGTGCTGCTGTGGCTCAACCGCCGCGGGCACTCGCACCACGTGCAGTGCCGCGGCTGTGGTCACACCCCCGAGTGCCCGAGCTGCGACATCTCGCTCACGTTCCACGCCACGCCGCGCGGGTTGCGCTGCCACTACTGCGACCACCGCGAGCCCGCGCCCGACGTGTGCCCGAAGTGCCAGTTGCCGCTGCTGCGTTACGCGGGCGCGGGCACGCAGCGGGCCGAGCGCGAGTTGGCCGCGGTCTTCCCCGACGCGCGTGTGCTGCGACTCGACCTCGACGTGGCGCGCGCCAAGGACGGTCCCGGCGCCACGCTCGCGAGATTCGCGCGCGGCGACGGCGACATCCTGCTGGGCACGCAGATGATCGCGAAGGGGCTCGACTTCCCTCGCGTGACGCTGGTGGGCGTGCTCGACGCCGACGTGGCGCTGCACCTGCCCGACTTCCGGGCCGCCGAGCGCACGTTCCAACTGCTCGTGCAGGTGGCGGGTCGCGCCGGTCGCGGTCGCGTGGCGGGCGAGGTGATGGTGCAGACCTGCACCCCCGAGCATCCCGCGGTGGCCGCCGTCGCGGCGGTCGAACCCGCCGCCGGCGAGCGCGAGTTCCGCAAGCAGGAGCTGGCCGAGCGGCGCGATGCGGAGTACCCGCCGTTCACGCGCCTCGTCACGCTGCTCGTGGACGGTCCCGAGGCCGCCGAGGTCGAGGAGGTCGCGGGTGCGCTGGCCACGCTGGTCCGTGAGCGCGCGGGCGAGCGTGAGGTGTCGGTGCTCGGTCCCGCCCCGCAACCGCTCGCACGCCTGCGCGGCCGTCACCGCTGGCACGTGCTGCTCAAGGGCGGCAACGGCACGGTGCTGCGCGAGCTCGCCGCCGCCGCCCTGGTGTGGGCCGACCAGCCCGGACGGCGCCGCGTGCGCGTGGTCGCCGACGTGGACCCGATCGAGGTGCTG
This sequence comes from bacterium, assembly GCA_046076045.1. Taxonomy (GTDB): domain Bacteria; phylum Eisenbacteria; class RBG-16-71-46; order RBG-16-71-46; family RBG-16-71-46; genus JAIOPA01. The sequence goes on along the minus strand of JBJTRI010000060.1, from coordinate 6,679 downwards.
TAGGCGTCCCGTGTCCGGACCCCGGACCCGTCGTGCGGCCGACCCCCGCGGCTGTGGCGACACGAGGACGGGGGGTGCGGGAATGCCGCACCCTCAGCGGGCGCAAGGTCCTTGTGAGGGCTCGCCTCGGAGGGGCTTCCGTCTTGACGCTCTTCGAGTTGCGCGCCTAGTGTCCGTCGTGGTCCTCGCCCCCCGTGTCCGGGGGCGCGTTGGCATCCTTCCCGCAAAGGGTCCCCTTCATGAGCCCATCCCCGACCCGCCACGCCGAGGGCGCCGCCCCCGGTGGCGCCCCGTCGCCCGTGACGCTCGACTTCATCCGGGAGCACCCCCGGGTGCGGCTGCACATCCGCATGGCGGACGCGTCGCTCGAGCAGATCGGGTACACGGAACACGGCGAGCGTCACGTCACGCTGGTCTCGCGCATCGCCTACAACGTGCTCCAGCGCATGGGGCGCCCCCAGCGCATGTGCGAGCTGGCCGGGATCGCCGGCATGCTGCACGACATCGGCAACGCGGTGAACCGCGAGAGCCATGCCCAGACCGGTGCGGTCATGGCCATGCAGCTGCTCAAGGACTTCGGCATGTCCGACGAGGAGATGCTCACCGTCATCGCGGCGATCGGCAACCACCACGAGAACGACGGCGATCCGGTCAACGATGTCGCGGCGGCGCTCATCCTGGCCGACAAGTCGGACGTGCACCGCACCCGCGTGCGCAACCCCGACACGATCAAGTTCGACATCCACGATCGCGTGAACTACGCGGTCGAGAAGAGCTTCCTCAACGTGGACGAGGACCAGAAGCACATCACGCTCGAGCTCACGCTCGATCCGGCGACCTCGCACATGATGGAGTACTTCGAGATCTTCATGACGCGCATGCTGGCGTCGCGCAAGGCGGCCAAGCACCTCGGGGCCACGTTCGGCCTCGTGGTGAACGGCAACCGCCTCGTCTAAGGAGGAGTCCCTGTGAACAAGCGTCCGTTCGTCGCCCTCGGTTGTGCGGCGGCCCTGCTGCTGGCCGCCGGTGTCGCGTCCGCGCGCAACCCGCACTGCGCGGGTGGCATCCAGTACGTGGTCCAGTCGCTCAAGGACAAGGACCGCGGCAACACCGAGGACTACCTGCGCCAGATCAACAAGGCCGTGGTCCAGCTCGAGCTGTGCGCCAACGAGGACCCGGCCGACCTCGAGGCCATGGGCTACCTCGGTTGGGCGTACGCCGAGGTGGACAGCGCGGGCCCGGCCGGTGCGGCGTTCCAGCGCGCGATCGACGGCCTGAGCGCGAAGGGCGACAAGAAGAAGCTCGAGTGGGTGAACACGAACCGCGAGTCGTACTGGGCGCGCGCCTTCAACGAGGGCATCAAGCGCATCGGCGACGCGCAGGGCGTGTACCCCGAGTTCACCAAGGCGCCCAGCGAGGACGAGAAGCCGCTGTACGACGAGGCCGCCAAGCTGTACGACTCGGCCGTGGACGCGCTCACGCGCGCCAAGCTGCTCAAGCCCACGCACGCGACCACCATCCGCAACCTCGCGACCTGCTACGCGTTCATGGGCAAGTACGACGAGGCCGAGGCCGTGCTGCGCAACGGCCAGAGCGAGGCCGCGTCCGACCCCGACGTGGCCGGGCTCGCCGATGCGCTCAAGGCGGTGCGTTCGAACAAGGCCGGGGCGCTGCTCGACGCCAAGAAGTACGACGAGGCGATCGCCTACTACCGCGAGCTCATGAAGCTCGAGCCCGCCAACGCCGACCACGCCATGGGGCTCGGCAGCGCGCTGTTCAGCCTCGCGCAGAACAAGCAGGACGCCGCCAAGCGCGCCGACTTCAAGGCCGCCGGTGACGCGTACTCGCAGGCGTTCAAGCTCAAGCCCTCGGGCGCGGACCTCGGCTTCAACGCCGCGCTCTCGTACCAGTACGCCGGCGAGCTCGAGTCGGCCGAGGGGGCGTGGCGCGCCGTGCTGGTGCAGACGCCCGACGACCCCGAAGCGCTCTCGAGCCTCGGCTCCACGCTGTCCGACCGCCAGAAGTTCGGCGAGGCCGTGCAGGTGCTGTCGCGCGCCGTGAACCTGAAGCCCGACAACAAGACCTACTTCCGCCAGCTCGGGGCGGTGTACTCGAAGTCCGGCGACAACGACCGCGCCACCCAGATGCTCATGGTGTACATGGCCATGAACAACGGCAACACCGCGGGCGATGCCGCGGCGGCCGCGCAGGCGGCGGCCAAGCCGGGTTCGGGTGCGGCCAACACGCTGTCCTCGATGGGTGCGCCCGAGGTGGTGTACGAGTGGGAGAGCGAGGGCAAGAAGCTGCAGACCTGGATGTACCCGGCGCGCAAGCAGTCGTACGCGTTCGAGGTCGCGACCGGCCTGCTCGTGAAGAAGTCGGATTGGGGTTCGGCGGGAGCGGCGCCGAAGAAGTGATCCGGGGCTCGTCCCGGAGCCGATGCGGCCCTCCGCGCCTGAGCCGCGGGGGGCCGCGCCGCATCCGGGGCGCACCGCACGTGCGTGCGGGGAAGGAGTGCGGATGAGCGGGCAGTCACCGCTCGGCACCGTGGTGGTGCTGGGCTACGGCAACCAGGGCGAGGCGCATGCGCGTAACCTGCGCGACGCCGGTGAGCACGTGCGCGTGGCGGCGCGGCCGGGGCGCGAGGCCGAGGCGCGTGCGCGGGCGCACGGGTTCGAGGTCGCCGCCCCGCTCGAGGCGCTGGCCGGTGCCGACACGCTCGCGATGCTGCTGCCCGACGAGGTCGTGCCGCAGGTCTGGCCGGGGTTGGCTGCGGCCGCCACCGCACTGCGCGGCGTGGTGTTCGCGCACGGCTTCAACCTGCTCTACGGCGAGCTCGCGTTCGCGCCCACGACCAGCGTGTTCCTGGTCTCGCCCACCGGCCCGGGTCGGGTGCTGCGCGAGCGCTACGAGCAGGGCGAGGGGTTGCCCGCCTACCTCGCCGTGCACCAGTCGGGCGCGCACGACGCGTGGGCGCTGGCCGAGCACTACGCCACCGCGCTCGGTTGCCGGCGCGCCACGGTGTTCCGCACCACGGTGCGCGAGGAGACCGAGGTGGACCTGTTCGGCGAGCAGAGCGTGCTGTGCGGCGGCATGAACGCGCTGGTCTCGGCCGCCTACGAGACGCTGGTGGACCAGGGCTACTCGCCCGAGGTCGCGTACCTGGAGTGCGTGCACCAGCTCAGGTTCCTCGCCGACCTGCTGCACGCGCGCGGGGTGGCCGGGCTGCGGCGGGGGATCTCGGGCACGGCCCTGTACGGCGACCTCACCCGGGGCCCTCGGGTGATCGGCGAGCGGTCGCGGGACGAGATGCGGGCCATGCTGGCCGAGATCCGTTCCGGGGCGTTCGCCCGGGAGTGGTTGGCCGAGGTCGCGGCCGGCAAACCCACCCTGACGCGGCTGCTCGAGGCCGGGGACCGGGCCCCCATCGAGGAGGGGCGGCGGCGGGCGTTGGCCGGCGGCGGTCCCATCGTGCCCGCGCCCGGTGGGTCCGGAACGAAGTAACCCCTTGTGCATGATACGGTTGACACGGCGACGGGGGTCTGGGTAGCCTAACGCCCGTCCCTCATCCCGACGCGCCGATCGTCCGCGGCCGTACCGGGCGGGATGTCCCCAGGGAGGATGTGATGACCAAGGCCGACATCGTGGACCAGATCTCGGAGCGCACCGGGCTCACCAAGAAGGACGTCGCCGAAACGGTCGACTGCTTCTTGAACGCCGTCGCGAAGGCGCTCTCGGAAGGTCACCACATCGAGATCCGTGGCTTCGGCACGTTCCGGGTCAAGGATCGCAAGTCGCGCATCGCGCGCAACCCGCGCACCGGTGAGGCCGTGCCCGTGCCGCCGCGCCGCGTGCCGGTGTTCAAGGTCTCGAAGGAACTCAAGGACATGGTGTCGCAGCAGTAGCCGCGCGCTCGCACCACGACCTCACGACGCGGCCGGACCCGACGGGTTCGGCCGCGTTCGCATGTTCACCTCGTCGTGCGTCGCAGCGAGTCGGCCGCGAGCCACGCGCGCGCATCGGCGAGCGTGGGGTCGTCGGGCGCCAGTTCCGCGAGTCGCGTGACCGCCTCGGCCATCGTGGCGCGGTCGCCGGTCGCACTCGCCGCGGCCGCGAGTCCGCGCCACGCGGTGGGCAGTCGCGGGTCCAGCGTGGCCGCGTGCCGGTAGTGCGCCATCGCCTCGGCCGGGCGGCCGAGCAGCGTCTCGGTCATGCCGATCCGCACGAACGTGCTCGGGTTGGGCGCGGCCTCGGCGGCGCGCTCGAACATGCGACGGGCGCGCTCGTGCAGTCCGCGTCCCATGCACAGCATGCCGATCGTGTCGAAGCCGCGCGCGCGTTCCGTGGCCGGGCGCGCGGGCGGACCCAGCAGCACCGACTCGGTGCGCGCCCACGCCCGCTCGGCGTCGGCCTGGAGCGCGGTCCACTGCAGCGCGGGCACCAGTGCGACGACCGCGAGCGGGAGTGCGGCGGCCGTGGCGCGCGGGTGGTGCTAGAACACGCGCGCGGCGGCCGCCGCGGTGACCACCGCCAGCGCCACGCCGGCGAACGCGTACACGTCCCAGTCGCGCGGCAGTCCGTGCTGCGGCACGGTGAGCCACAGGAGCGCGAGCGGCGGCAGCGCGTACGCGCCCCACGCGAGCGCGGCACGCCACGACGGTCGCGGGGCGAGCGCGAGCAGCACCGGCAACAGGGGGGCGGCCGGGAACAGCAGTCCGAGCGCGTTGAACGCATCGGCCGTGCGCGCGGGCGCGAGCGCGCCCGCGAGTGCGGTACCCGCGCCGCCGCCGAGGTGGTGGGTGGCGTCGAATCCCGCGACGACCTGCGCCAGTCGCGGTCCCACCGCGAGTAGCGCGATCACCGGCGCGATCGCACCGAGGGCGGCCTGCAGGCGCTGACGATGCGTCCACGTCGTGTGCGCGCCCCACGCCAGCACCGCGGTGCACGCCCATGCGGGCAACAGCGCGATCGCCGATCGATGCAGGAGCAGCGCGCCCGCCACCGCGAGGCCTGCGAGCAGCGCGCCCCCCGCGGCACCGCCGCCGCCGGCGAGCGTGCGCGCCACGCCCACGCCGAGCGCGAGCGTGAGCACGCAGACCTCGACCGTGGCCTTGCCGTAGCCGTTGAGCAGCGCGAGCGCGCCGGTGGCGAGCGGCAGCGACAGCACCGCCACCGCTGCCGCACCGCGCACGGCGAGCACTCGTGCGAGTGCCCACGCTGCGAGCATCGCCAACGCGGCGGCGAACGCGCCCTGCAGGCGGTACACGGTCTCGGGCGCGAGTCCCGTGGTCGCGCTGACGGCGCGCGGAAGCGCGTGATGCAGCACGAGGTCGCCGCGCATCGCCTGCTCGGCGAAGCGCTCGGGTTGCTCGGTGGTGGCGAACGCGGAGTGTCGCAGGCTGGTGTCGCCGGTCACGAGCGCGCGGTCGGGATGCGCCCACAGGAACGCCACCAGTGCGAGTGCACCGCCGATCGCGAGCGCGCCCGCTCCGCGCGGTGCGCGCCGCGCCCACGCGCTCCCGAACCCGAACGCGGCCACGATGGCGAGCGTGCCGACTGCGAGCGGGGCGGGCGCGAGGTCGCGTGCGAGGTCGTGGCCCCACAGCGCGCGACCGGGCACGAGTGCGGCGGCGGCGCGCAGCGCGACGAACACCGCGAGCGCGACCGCGAGTGCGCGGGCCGCAGGTTCGACACGCGAAACGGCGGGAGGAGGGCCTCCCGCCGCGGGTCGCGTCGTCGTGCGCGGGGCGCGCGCCATCAGCGCCGATCGTTGCGCAGGATGAGGAGACGGACGAGCTGCAGTGCCGCCATGGCCGCCGCGGCCACGTAGGTGAGCGCCGCCGCGTCGAGCACCTTCTTGGCGCCCACGACCTCTTCGGGCATGAGCGCGTTGGTCTCGGTGAGCTGCGCGAGGGCGCGCTTCGAGGCGTCGAACTCGACCGGCAGCGTGACGACGTGGAACAGCACCGCACCGGTGAAGAACAGGATGCCGAGGTCCATGAGCCAAGTGCCCATCGGCATGCCCTTCATGAAGAAGAGGCCGATGAAGAACAGCGGCATCGCGGCCATGCTGGTGAAGCCCACGACCGGGGCGAGACCCGCGCGCAGACGCAGCGCGAGGTAGCCCTCGTGGTGCTGCAGCACGTGGCCGACCTCGTGGGCCGCGACCGCGACCGCCGCGACCGAGCCGCCCGCGAAGTTCGGCTCCGAGAGGCGGACCTTGCGCGCGCCCGGATCGTAGTGGTCGGAGAGCACGCCGGCGACCGGCTCGACCTGCACACCGGTGACGCCGTTGCGCGCCATGATGTCGAGTGCCACGTCGCGACCGCTGCGGCGTCGCGCGGCGGGCACCTGCGAATAACGCTCGAAGGTGGACTTGACCTTGTGCTGCGCCCACAGGGCGAAGCCCATGGCGGGCAGCAGCAGGATCATGGTGGGGTCGAAGCCGAAGCCGAACATGGGGGAGTCTCCTCGGAACACCGGGCCTGCCCGGGTGGACGGTCCGCGGGCGCGGCCGATCCACACTATTCGACGCGGGAGGGGCGCGCGAGTTGTCACGGTCGTGCAAGACCGGACACGCCGCCGCACAGGGTTGACTCGGGCATGCAGTGCGCGTCCTCGATGCCCTATCCTGCGCCATCCCGGACCCCGCGCCCCGCCCCACGCGCGGAGCCGCTGT
>JBJTRI010000059.1:0-16291 GCA_046076045.1 bacterium | reverse complement strand
CCGATCGCCCAGCTCGTCCCGGCGCTCGCGCGGTGGACCTGATCGATGATGAACTCGGTCGAGCCCACGACGTCAGCGTGGCGCACCACGTCGAACGGGCACTCGGGATGCACGAGCACACGCACCGCGGGGTCGCTCGCGCGCACCTCGTCGATCTGCGACTTCGAGAACTTGCCGTGCACCGAGCAGAAGCCCCGCCACAGCACGATCCGTGTCTCGGGGGCGAACGCGCGGGCGTTCACCTCGCGCGGACGACTCGCGCGCCACACCCAGTCGGCCATCGCGTCGAGCGGCACGCCCATGGCGAACGCGGTGTTGCGACCGAGGTGCTGGTCGGGCAGGAACAGCACGCGGGGTTTACGTGCCCACGCCCACTCGAGCGCCTCGCGCGCGTTGCTCGAGGTGCACACGATGCCGCCGCGCGCCCCGCAGAACGCCTTGATGGCGGCGGTGGAGTTCATGTAGGTGATGGGCGTGAAGGTGTCGCCGTGCTCGGCGCCGAGCTGGTCCCACGCGTCCTCGACGTCGTCGAGCGTGGCCATGTCGGCCATGGAGCAGCCCGCTTTGAGGTCGGGCAGGATCACGGTCTGGCCCGGGCGCGCGAGCACGTCGGCCGACTCGGCCATGAAGTGCACGCCGCAGAACACGATGTGGTGCGCCTTCTCCTGCGCCGAGGCGAGCTGGGAGAGCTTGAACGAGTCGCCGCGGAAGTCCGCGAACTCGATCACGCTCTCGCGCTGGTAGTGGTGCCCCAGCACCACGAGCCGGTCGCCGAGCGCACGCTTGGCCTGCCACGTGCGGGCGCGGATGGTCTCCGCGTCGAGCGCTGCGTAGTCGGCGAACGGGCGCGGCCCGCTCACGACGGGCCCGGCGGGAGCACTCACGGTCAATCGAGCCCGGCGCGCTTGATCTGCTGGCGACCCGCGAAGCCGTCGTCGAGCGTGTGCCAGTGCGCGACCTCGGGCTCGTCCACCTGCCAGCACAGGAACACCAGGCGGTCCCCCTGCAGCGCGTAGAAGTCGACGAGCCCGCGGTCGAGGTCCTTCACCTGCACGCCCTTCTCGAGCAGCTCCTGCAGCCCCTTGCCGATCGACTCGCCCAGACGGCGGCGCTTCTCCTCGAGCGAGCGCAGCTCGAGCGTGTCGGGGTTCTCGGGCGCGGCACCCGAGGTCGCGACCAGCATGACCTCGAGCCGCAGCTCGATGCGGTCGAACTCGCGCTTCTTCATGACGAGGCGCTCCAGCCGCGGCCGGATCTCGGCCGCGAGCCGGTTCGCCTCCTCGACGGTGAACAGTTCGATGCGCACGACGGTCCTCCGCGACGGGTCAGTTCGTCTCGAACGACTTGCCGCAGCCGCACGAACGCACGGCGTTCGGGTTGCGGATCGCGAAGCCCGTCTGCTGCAGCGTCTCGACCCAGTCCACCTCGACGCCCTTGAGCACCTCGGCGGCCTGCGGGTCCACGAACACCTTCACGCTGCCGAACGTGCCGACCCAGTCGCCGGGCTGCTCGGCGTCGGTGAACGACATGCCGTACTGGTAGCCCGAGCAACCGCCCGGCTGCACCGTCATGCGCAGGCCCGCGACGGCGCCGCCCTGCTGCGAAATCAACTCGGCCAGCTTGCGGCTGGCGTTCTCCGTGATCGTCACCATGCGTGCGTCCCTCCTGGTTCGCCGGGGAGAGTCCCGGCGGTCCCTCGATTGGATGCCCCTTCGGCGGCCGCGATGCCCGCACGCGCCCGGAAGGCGGACGCGGGGACCTCGTCGGAACCGTCATATCCCAGTCGTGCAACGAGTTCGGCGGTCACGTCGGCGCGTACCCGCGCCAGCGACGGGACCCGGTCCCCGAGCCGCTCGGCCATGGACGTCATCCGGATCCCGTGCAGGCCGCAGGGGTGGATGAGGTCGAAGTCGGCGAGCGAGTTGGAGACGTTCAGTGCCACCCCATGATAGCCGACCCACCGGCGCACCGCGACGCCGATGGAGGCGATCTTCTCGTGCTCGGACAGCCACACGCCGGTGCGCCCGACCACCCGGCGCCCCTCGAGCCCGTGGCGCGCGAGCACCGCGATGACCACGTCCTCGAGCGTGCGCAGCCAACGGTGCAGGTCGCGCCCCACGAGGTCGAGCCCCACCACGGGATAGGCCACCAGCTGACCCGGGCCGTGCCACGTGACATCGCCGCCGCGCGTGACCTCGTGCAGCTCGATGCCGGCGCGCGCCAGCGTCTCGCGGTCGGCGATGAGGTTGCCCTCGGACGGGTTGCGTCCCACGGTGAGCACGGGCTCGTGGTCGGGGAACAGCAACCAGTCGCCCGTCGTGCCGGCGGCGCGGGCCGCGACCAGTTCGTCCATGAGCGCGAGCCCGTCGCGGTAGCGCGTCGGACCGAGCGCGACGACCTGGAGCTGGGCCACGGACGACCTCGGTGGTTGGGACGCGCCGGGCACTCGGCCCGGCGCAGCGGTGCGGACTCCCGTCCCACGCCCCATGGGCGCAGGACGGTGACGGATCAGGCGTGGAACCAGAGCAGCTCGGGGCGCTCCAGCAGTTCGCAGACGCGCCGCAGGAACTTCACGGCGAGCTCGCCGTCCACGACGCGGTGGTCGAAGCCGATGGAGGTGTTCATCACGGGCGCGATGACGATCTGGCCGTTCCGGACGACCGGACGCTCCACGATCTTGTGCACGCCCAGGATGGCGACCTCGGGCACGTTGATGACCGGCGACGAGTTGATGGCGCCGAACACGCCCGCGTTGGTGATGCTGAACGTGCCACCCTGGATGTCGTCGGGACCGAGACGGTCGGCGCGCGCACGCGACGCGAGGTCGTTCACCTCGGCGGCGAGCTGCACGAGGTTCTTGCGGTCGCAGTCCTTGAGGTTCGGCACGATGAGGCCCTTCTCGTCGCGGCCCACCGCGATGCCGATGTTGTAGTAGCGCTTCAACGTGAGCGCGTCACCGGCCGGCGTCACCGAGGAGTTCATCCACGGGAACTCCTTGAGCGCGTAGCACGCGGCCTTGATGAAGAACGGCATGTAGGTGAGCTTGACGCCCTGCGCCTCGAGACGCGGCGCCCACTCCTTGCGCAGCGCGACGATGGCCGTCATGTCGCACTCGTCGAAGCAGTGCGTGTGCGCGGCCGTGTGCTTGGCCTTCACCATGTTGTCGGCGATGACCTTGCGCACGCGCGTGAACTGCACCGTCTCCTCGCGCGGGCCGCTGGCGGCGACACCGGCGACCGAGCCGCGCAGGAACGACGGCATGCTCGCGGGCGCAGCGGGCGCGGCCGGGGCGGGTGCGGACGGCGCGGCGGCGACCGGCGCCGGGGCGGCGGTGCGCTGCTTGAGGTACGACATGAGGTCGTCGCGCGTGACGCGACCGGCCACGCCGGAACCGCGGATGGTGTCGATCTCGGCCATGCCGACGTTGTGCTCGCGCATGAGCTTGCGCACCGCGGGCGACAGGTTGCGGCCCTCGGCGGACTCGTTCGTGTGCGCGGCGGCGCCGTTGGTGGCGGGCGCGGCGGGCACGGCCGGTGCGACCGGCGGCGCGGCGACGGCCACGGACGCGGCCGCCGCAGCGGACGCCGCGGCGGCGGGGGCGGCTGCGGCGGGGGCGGCGGACTCGGCGGCGCCGCCGATGCTGCCGATCTCGGTGCCGACGAGCACGGTGGTGCCCTCGGGCACGACGATGGCGGCGAGCACGCCCTCGGCCGGCGACGGGATCTCGACGTTGATCTTGTCGGTCTGGATCTCGACGAGCGGCTCCTCCTTGCGCACCTTGTCACCCACGGCCTTGAGCCACCGGGCCACGGTACCCTCGGCGACGCTCTCCCCCAGCTGCGGCACCACGATCGAGATCGGCATGGCGTTTCCTCCGTCCTTCACGGCCGGGCGACCCGTCGTGGGCGCCCGCACTTCGGTATGGGAACCGCGCGCGACGCGCGCGGGACGATGGCTACGGGTGCGACCGGTTCTTGCGGTTCTCGAGACGCTGACGACGGCGTTCCTGCGCGCGCTGGTGCTCCGCGCGCTCGTCGTCGGTCTCGAGCACGAGCGGCGGGACCGGCGTGGGCCGGCGGGTCACCGGGTCGAGCGCGACGAACGTGACGAAGGCGGTGCCCGTGGTGCGCTGCTCCCCCGTGAGCACGTCCTCGGAGCGCACGTCCACGCGGATCTCCATGCTGGAGCGGTCCACGAGCGTCAGGTGGGCGTGGATGAGCGCGACCTGCCCCACCTGGATGGGGGCCAGGAACGACATCTCGTCGAACGCCGCGGTCACGACCGGGCGCCGGCTGTGCCGGTTGGCGACGATCGCGGCCGCGAGGTCCACCCAGTGCATCACCGTCCCGCCGAGCAGGGTGCCGTGCACGTTGGCGTGCTGGGGCAGCACCAACTGGGTCATCTCGGTGGCCGAGTCGCGGACGCGACGGCCCTCGGTGACGCTCGCGGGACTCACGTGGGTGGGATCTCCGGTTCCGGGAACGCCCCTCGGAAGAAGGGCGGGACAGCCGCACCTGCATCCTAGGCCCCCGGCCACAACGGTGCAACTCGTGACGGGGACGGGATTTCCCCGCTGACAAGCCCCCCGTCGAAGGGACGCTGGTCGCGCACGGGGGCGGACCCGGATGGGCCCGGGTGCGTGCGTTCCTGTAGGGACCGCGAACCCGGACTCTGCGTGGAGAATGGGCCTTCCAATGTCCGTACTCCGTGGAAGGAATGCCGTGCTCTATGTGGGCAATTCAATATCCCGCGCTCCCCAAGGGGTTGCCGGGGGTAGTGCTTCGAAGATTGTGGGTGCGCCGGATCGCCATCGGTCGAGGTCGGTCTCGCTGACGTAAGTCCTTGAGCCTGCGCGAGGAGGGGTCCGCGTCCGATGGCGTGGGCCGCCCGCCCACAATCTTCGAAGCACAATGTGCCACGACCTGGCCGCTTGTGCCGAGCTCGTCGGGCGCCTCCCCGTCGCCGAGGCACGATCCCGCAACGATGGCGGGCTCGAGCCACCCCGCCCTTCCATGTGCGAGAAGGCCGGCCGCCCGAGTGGGCGACCGGCCTTCCCTTCCCTGCTCGGACCGCGTCAGCGGCCGAGGAACACCGTCCGGACCGACAGCGTCTCGCTGCCGGACTTCATGCGCGCGAAGTACACGCCCGCACCGACCTCGCGGCCCGCGCCATCGCGGCCCGCCCAGTCACGCGAGTAGCTGCCCGCGGGCAGACGGCCCTTGAACAGCTGCGCGACCTCGCGACCGGCGACGTCGAACACGCCGATCTCGACGTCCTGCGCCTGCGGGAGCGTGAACTGGAACCGCGCCGTGCGGGCCGGGTTCGGGAACACGCTGAACGCGAGGCGGCCGGACTGGCCACCGACACTCGCGACACCGATGTTCACGATGTCGGAGTAGTTGCGCGGCGCGAGGCGGAAGCTGCCGCCCGAGTAGCGCAGGTGGCCCGTCACCGTGACGACGTCACCCAGCGTGGGGTGCGTGAACGGCGACAGCACGCTGTTATAGTTCTCCACGAAGATCGTGTCCGGGTAGGACTGGTCCGCGACGTGGAAGCCGTTGGTCGGCAGGGTCGGGAAGCGCTGCACGATCTTCACGAACGGCAGCGTGAGGAGCATGCCCTCGTGATCCTCGCCGTCGTCGAGGATGCTGGTGACGTCGCAGGTGTCCATCTTGGCCTGGATCACGGTGAGCGTCTTGGGCGAGATGGGGTCGCCGGCGCCGATGTCGTCGGCCACCGAGATGCCCGTGAACTCGGTCTCGCCGAAGAACTCCTGCACGTTGCCCACGAAGCGGTACTTGCGGCCGATCGTGAGCGTGGCCGGCGGCGCGAAGATAGCGACCGAGCTACGGTCGCCGTTGCCGCCGTCCATGGCGTAGTACAGGTTCTGGTAGCGGGCGTTGATCGTGCCCGCCATCGTCGCGCGCGGCCCGAGGCCACCCTGCTGGATCTGGCCGAGCGAGCCGGCGAAGCGCGAGCGGTCGAGGCACGGCGTGCCGTTGAGCGAATCCGGGTTCGCGCGCTGGACCTCCTCGGCCGTGAGCACGCCGTTGATGAACGTGCGCGACTGCGGCGAGGTCATGGCGAGACCCGAGGCGAGGCTGGCCACACCGTTCACCGTGACCGTCTCGAGGTCGCCGTGCGCGAGGCCGTTGTTGATCGTGAGGATGACCGCATCGCTGCCGTTGGCGGCGGCGCCATCCACCGAGCCGAACGAGGCCAGCGAGTAGTTCGAGGTCGTGGTCGCCGTGGCCGACGTCACGTTGCGGTCGAACTTCACACGGATGGTGTTGTCGGTCAGCGGGTAGGCGTCGGTGACGTTCGGCGGCGTGGCGGTGACGATGTCGTTGCCGTCGCGCAACCAGATGCGATAGCCGCGCGTCTCCTGCGCCATGATGCCCTGCACGCTGCTGATGATCGTACCGATCGCCGGCGGCGCGTAGGTGGTGAGCTTGTTGCCGTTGATGAAGACCGAGTCCGACGGGGCCGCCGGGTCGATCACGAGGAAGCTGTTGTTCGTGCCGAGACCGCCGGTGAGCGAGGTGCGCACGACCGTGAGCGGACCGTTGATCAGCACGAGACCACCCTCGTACTGCTCGGCGACCGTGTTCGTCGGCGCCTCACGCAGCTGCGTGGTGGTGCCCACGAAGAACGGCGGCAGCGCGTTGCCCGAGCTCACCTTGCGGATGATCCAGTTGGGCGCGCTGGTCGAGCCGTTGGGCGCCAGCATCTGGGTGTTGTTCTGGAACTCGCCCTTCTTGGCGTACTCGACGACGATCGAGTCACCGATGGCGAAGTTGTAGGGCGCGGCCTTCGTGTTGACCGAGCCCGTGAACATGTCGATGCCCGAGAACGGACCGCCCTGCGAGTTCTGCAGGTAGATGTCGAAGCCGGTCGCGATGGGATCGAAGCCGATGATGATGCCGCCGACGCCGCGCACGGTGTCGTTGACCGCGGGGGCGCACAGTGCGGTGACGTCCTGGAGCTGGGCGATGCGCACCGAGTCCGGGCACGTGGCGTTGGGGTACTGCGCGGCCGAGGCGCTGCCCGCCGCGCATACGAGCGCGACAGCGGCCATGAATCGGGAGAACGACTTGAGCATGGAGGAACCCCTCGTTGCAGGTGGACGGTACGAACGTGAAGCGCGAGCAGGGGGTCGAACGGCGTGGATCCGAACCAAGGGGAGCCCGGGCGCACGCCATGGAAGCCCGCCGATCGGGGGATCGGCGGGATCCGACGTCGGAGAGGATAGCAGCGCGTCCGGGGCAAGTCATAGTCATTTCACGGTTTCTGGGGTGTAACGGTCCCGGTTCCGAGGCCCCGAGTGGTCCCGAGCGGCATCCGTTCATCCGCCGAGGACTGGGCTCAGGATGGCGTTCTCTGGCTAGTGACTGCTGCGCGACTCAACCGCTCATGAGGGGTTCGATGGCACCGAACTCAGCCCGCCCTGCGGACATGCGAACGGGGCGGCACCCGTGGCGCCGCCCCGTCCGCGACCTCGCAATGGAATGGCCGGTCAGGGCCGATCGAGGCCCAGGTGACGGTAGATGTTCGTGATGAACCGGGCCGCCGCGCCGGCGCTCGTCCCCGCCCCCACCGCGGGGACCGCGGCCGCCGGGACCGTGCACACCACCACCGCACGTCCGCCGCCCGGCTGCGCCACGCTCATGCCGACCGCGGTGCTGTCGGCGGACGCGGGCGTGAGCGTGCCCGGAGCCCCCCACATCACCACGTTGGAGCGGTCCACGAAGTCGAACTGGCGCAGGCCGCCGGACTCGCCGGTGCGGACCGCGAACACCTGCCGCACGTAGAGCGAGTCGCGGCCGATCGCGCCGTTCACCGACACGCTCGGCAGGAACACGCTCGTGCCGCTGTTGCCGAAGCCCGCGGAGGTGTCGGCGAAGGTCGTGGTCGAGGTGAACGCCCCGCGCAACCCGCGGCTGCCGAGGTGGTCCCGCACGAAGTCCTCGCTGAGCGGCCCCGTCGCGTTGCGACCCGCGAACAGGTAGAGGCCGTCGAGGTAGAACTTGCCGCCGCTCCGCAGGTACTCGGAGATGCCGGACTCGCCGGTCCGCAGCAGCGACGAGAACGTGATCTCCTGCCCGCGGTACCACACCACGGCCTCGAACAACCGGAACGTCTGTGCGAAGTCCGCAGCGCTGCGGAACGGCTGCGTGGTGTCGAGACGCAGCACGGTGTACTGGTCGGCGGTCAGCCCGACACGCTGGCAGGTGTTCGTGTAGAGCGTGTCGAAGCGCAGGTTCGAAGGCGCGTTGCGCGGCACGTCGTCCACGATGAGCAGGCGCGCGCGCGTGCCCGTGACCGGACGGCGCACCACCCACTGGCAGCTGTCGAGCGGCCCCGCCATGCCACCGGCGTCGATCGCGCGCACGTAGAGCTTGCGCACCGTGCCGAGCGGACCGGTCGTGGGGACCGCGAACCGGTCGCTGGGCATGGTGAACGAGGTCGAGGTCGTGAGCTCCGGCGTGGCCTCGCGCCCGTTCAACCAGACGAGGAAGCGCATGCCCGCGGCGTCACCGTCGGGGTCGTTGGCGGACCACGTGACGCTCACCGACGCGAACGTGGTGTCGGTGGGGTTCGGGCGCGAGGTCAGGCGCACCGTGGGCGGCAGGTTGCGGAACAGGAAGCGCTGACGAGGCGGGGCCGGGTCGCGCAGACCGGACTCGTCCACCGCACGCACGCTGAAGACGGGGTCGGTGAAGCCCGCGGGCGTCTGGATGGTGAACGACGAGTCGGTGCTGGTCGTGAAACGCCAGACCGTGTCGGCGGGCGTGGCCGGGTTCTCGAACCGCCACTCGTAACCGACCACGTCGCCGTCCACGTCGGTGCCGTACCAGTACAGCCGCACGACGTGGTTGACGGTGTCCACCGGACCGTTCACGAACAGCACCGTGCTCGGGGGGTGGTTGGGGTTGAGCACGCCGGTGAGCTTTCCGGTGAGCCGGCCACAGCCCGCGAGCACCGCGAGCGAGCCCACGGCGACGAGCAGGACGAACGGGGCGAGAGCGCGTCTCACTGGAGACCCTCCCGATCGGACTTCACGATGAGCACCTTGCCGACCTGCGTCTTGCCGCCGTCGCGATCCTCGACCGACCACATGTACAGACCGGTCGCGGCGGCCTGGCCGCGGCGCGTCACGAGGTCCCAGCCGAACGAGGCGCCCGACAGTGTGGCGGGCAGGTCGCGCGCGGCGTCGTAGATGCCGCGGGCGTTGGCGCCGGTGTAGGTTGCGCCGTCGAAGTCGTACTCGTACACGAGGTCGCCCGCGAGCGTGTAGATGCGGATCGTGCAGCGCGAGGGCAGGTTGGCGAACCACATGTAGCGGTTGCGCACACCCTCGCCGGCGTCCCAACGCGCCTCGACGCGGTACGGGTTCGGGAACACCACGACGCCGCCGCTGCGCTCACCCGCACGTGGTGCGGGCACGACCATGACCTCGTTCTGCGTGCGACCGCTCTCGAGCGACTCGATCTCGGTGGTGCCGAGGTCGTAGGCGGTGACGGCCGCGAAGTACTTGAAACCGTTGCGCAGGTTCGCGAGCGTGTACTTGTAGTGGTAGGTGACGCCGTCGATCACCTCGGGGGAGGCGAGCCGGACCGCGGTGAACCCGGTGTTGAACCCGGTCGTGTCGTGGGGGGCGACGGCCTTGTCGAACTGCGCCACGAGCCGCAGGTCGTCGCGGTCCTCACCGACGTAGAGGCGGTAACCCTCGAAGTCGCGGGGGTTCGGGCTGGTCGGGTCCTCGAACGACTCCGGCGACTCCTCCCAGTAGAAGTCCATGGCGCTCTCGCGCGGCACCATGCGCAGGCGCGGCGACGGCGGGGGCACCGGCACGACGTAGTTGAGGTCGTAGGCGCGCTGCGCGGTGCGCGCGCGCTTCGCCATCTCGGCCTCGGTGAGTCCACCCAGGTACACGAAGTCCACCGTGATGCTGTCGCCCGGGTTGATCTGCGGGAACGGCCCCACCGCCATGAGCTCGACCGGGTCGCCGTCGCGCGGCGAGAGCTCGGTCGGCAGCGGGTTGAGGATGGTCTTGGTGCCCGAGCTCATGAGCGCGTACAGCTCGGTGTCCTCGTCGCGCGCGGTGTTGCCGGGTGCGAAGCTCCACGCCTGCATGGTGACCTGACGGTCGGGCGAGGGGCCGGTGAGGTTCCCGGGGCGCACGCCGAGCAGCTTCACGCCCGCGATCTCGGGCGCGATGGAGTAGTTGCACGAGTTCGGGATGGGCACGCTGGTGCAGTAGCGCTCGAGGAACATACTGAGCGAGTCCACCCACGCGATCTGCTTCTTGCGGAACCAGGCACCGCCGGGGGGCCAGTTCGAGTACGAGTTCTTGGACCCGCTCGCGAGCTCGTTGTAGAGGCCGACCCACGCATTGCGCAGCGGAGCGCCGGTGTTCTTGATGACGTAGTGGAAGAACACCATGTGGCGGTAGTCGGCGAACGACCACGAGTAGTTCTCCTGCCGCACGACGAGTCCGAGCGGCCGGTGGTCCTCGCGGTTGTTCTCGGCGCGCTTGGGCTTCGAGTCGTCGAAGCGGCCGATGAGGTCGCGCTCGCTCACCGAGAGCGGCGAGTAGCGGCGGTTGTTCGGCAGCGACGAGCGCACGTCCATGCGGTCACCGAGTGGCGAGAATTCGGTCGCGCTGGCCGCGGCGTCGCCCGTGAAACCGTCCACGGCGCCGGTCGTGACACCGACGAACGCCCCGTTCGCGTCGGCCGCGAGCGCACCCACCCACAGGCCGCCACGCACGAGGTGCTCGCGCCCGCTGCCCACGGGGTACTCCATGGACGGGGTGCGGACCACGAAGTTGTTGCCGATGAAACCGTAGTTCGTGAGGTTGATGCTCATCAGGTTGAGGTCGCGACCGGCCTCGTCGCGTCCCGAGATGAGCGACACGAACACGCGCGACGTGGTGTCGTTCGTGGCCCGGACCGCGGCGGGCGCGGGGCGTCCGAGCGGCGGCAGGTGGTCGTCCACCCCGGCGCGGGCGGTGCCGGTGGCGAGCAGCAGCGAGAGGGCGAGTGGAGCGAGGCGCGGGGTCACTGGCGTCTCCGGTAGCGGATGACCTGGCCGCGGCCGCGATCGGCGACGTAGGCGAGCGAGTCGTCCACCGCGATCCCCACCGGGTCCAGCAGCGGCAGGCCGTCGGCGTTGACCTCCACGTCCACGCGCTGGATGAACTCGCCCGTGAGGTCGTAGCGGAGCACGCGCCGGTTGCCGCGATCGACGATGTAGAAGAAGCCCGCGAGGTCGGCGGCCACCGCCTCGGGCTGGTTGAAGTTGGCACCGGTGGCCTGACCATCCACGCGCACTGCGGACACGCCGATGGTGGAGGTCGAGACGCCCTTGGCCTGGTTGTTGCCGCGGTCGGCGATGAACAGCGGGTTCGAGCCGTGCCGCGACCACTGGATGCCGCGCGGATCCGAGACCGACGAGCTGCCGGAGCCGTCGAACACCACCCACGACGTGTCGCGGTGCCACTGCGACGTACCCGGCATGTTCACGTCGAGCACGCCCGGATAGCGGAGGCCGCGCGAGTAGCGGTAGATGCGCGACACGAACTTGCGCGTGCGGATGCGCGCGTCGGTCTGCAGCGTGTCGAGTACGACCGCGAGCGCGGCCACGTAGATGCGCCCCTGCTCGTCGGCGGCGATGCCGAACGGCCGGGCCACGGTGGTGTCGGTGAAGGTCGAGAGCGTGTCGCCACCGCTCAGGCCGAACTCGCGCACGCGCCACGTCGCCTCGTAGTCGCGGATCTGGCTGCGACGGTTGCGCGGCCGGGTCGTGTCGGCGGTGACCGGGGTGGGGTCGGCCTCGCAGGTGTTGCGGACCGGGTCGAACTTCGCGAGGCAGGTGTCGCCGAGGTCGAGGATGAACAGCTTGTTCGTGGCGGCCGCGATCGCGATGGGGTTGAACAGCGACCGCATGGGGTCGAAGTACGGCGCGCCGATCGGGTTGGGGCGCGACAGCGGGTAGAGCTTCACCTCGCCGCGCGGCACGCTCGGCCCGCTCGTGCCCCCCTGGTTGAAGAGCACGAACAACTGGTGCCCCTGCCCCTGCGTGATGACGAGGTCCTGCACGCCGTCGAGACCCTTCCAGGTCGCGAGCATGGCGTAGCTCTTGTCGGTGGGCACGCTGGTGTTCGGACGCTCGGTGGGCAGCTCGAAACGCCCACCGCAACCCGCGGGGGCCAACGCGACGAGCGCGAGCAGGATCGAGGTGAGGACGCGACGCGGCATCAGAACCGGACCCCCAGCGACATGCGGTGGACCGCTCCCAGCGGACCGCCATCGGTGTAGGCGTAGTCGAGTGCGCCGCGGTATCCGCCGAGGTTGGCGACGAAACCGGCGCCCATGGAGAGCTTGAGCGCGTCGGCGCGGAAGTTGTAGCCGCCACGCAGCGCGACCGTGCCGTGGAACAGCCACTCGGCGCCGACCTTCACCTGACGCTCGTTGTCGGCCGGCTGCACGACCTCGAACGCGGTCGTGAGGCGCTGGTGCTCGCGCTCGATGGGTTCGAACGCGAGGCCGTAGCGGAACATGAGCGGCGGGTCGAAGCCGTCGTACTGCGCGGTGGCGCCGTCGTACGGCGAGACGTAGGTGCCCGACGGCCGCAGCGTGGAGCCGAAGTTCGTGAGCGACGTGGCGATGCGCACGCTGCCGAGCCCGAGGTAGTAGATCGAGCCGACGTCGAACAGGAACGCCTGCGTGGTCGGACCGCCGACCTGCGAGCCGAGGTCCTCGCGCACGAACTTCATGCCGGCGCCGACGAGCAGCTTGTCGGTCCAGCGGCGCGAGTAGGCACCGCCCACGACGAGGTCGGAGTACGAGAACGTGCGCCCGGTGCCGAACGGCGACAGCTCGGTGGTCTCGGCGATGTCGGTGCCGAGCACGCCGAACTGGAACGCGACCGAGCCGCCGAGTCGGCGCGACGGGAGCACCAGCGTGACGTGGTCGTAGCCCACGTCGGCCGGCCACTCGACGTGCGAGACCGCGACCTCGCGGCGCTGGAGCGACCCCAGCCCGGCGGGGTTCCAGAAGATGGCGCTCGGGTCGTTGGCCACGGCCACGAACGTCTCGCCCATGCCCGCCGCACGCGCGCCCACGCCGATGCGCAGGAACGTGGCCGACGAGGTGCCGGCGCGCTGGCCGCCGAGCGAGCCCTGCGCCCACGCCGGTGCGGCGACGGACGCGAGTGCGCACGCGAGCAGGAGCGCCGGGACGGCGCGACGCGGATCAGAGGTCCACATCGAGCTGGGCCCTCCACTGCGTGCCGCCGTAGTTGGACGGGTTGTCGACCGAGCTCACGCGCGAGAAGCCGTTGAAGCCCGAGAAGTCCCGCGGGTCGTACTGCCCCTCGCCCCACGCCGGGCCGCGCCCGCTGACCGGGTCCACGCGGTTGATGGAGTGGTTGCGGAAGATGTTGGTGCCCGAGACGCTGATGTCGAAGCGGCGCGTACCGAGCTTGAACCAGCGGTTCACCTTGAGGTCCACGGTGAACTGCACGGGGGCGTTGCCCGAGTTGGGCAGCGCCTCGACGTCGCCGGTGATGCGCGAGACGGGCGTGTACGTGCGGCCCGACTGCGCCTGCGTGAAGACGTTGAGCCCGGTGCGGCGCAGCACGCCCCAGTGGCGCGGCGCCTTGTCGTCCCAGCGCACGTCGAAGCTCGCGGTGAGCTTGCTGGGGCGGTTCCAGCGCACGAACTCCTCGGAGAGGCGCGTCTCGTTGCTGCCACCGATCTCCTGCAGGGCGCGCTCCTCGTTGGGGTCGCTGCTCTTGCCGCGCGTCTGCTGGTACGAGTACGAGAGCTTGCCGGCCCAGTGGTTCTGACGGCGGCGCTCGACCTCGACCTCGAAGCCCTTCGAGCGCGAGTAGTGGCCGTTCAGGTAGATGAAGTAGGACTCGATGTTCTCACCCGCGATGGGGTCGACGCGCGAGGCGGCCGGGTAGTCGTACACGTCGCGAACGAAGAACGTGACGTTGGCGGCGGCCTGGCGCGTGAACTGGTGCTTGGCGCCGACCTCGTAGTTCACCGAGACCTGCGGGTTCAGGTTGGGGTTGCCCTGCAGCGGGAACGACTCGCTCGAGATCGAGTTGAGCTTGGAGTACACGTAGCGGTACGACGGGTTCTGCGTGAACTCGCCGTAGTTGAAGAAGAAGCTGCTGCTCTCGGTGATGGGGTGCGCCACGATGACGCGCGGCGACAGGTGCACCTTGACGCGGCGCCCCATGAACGAGCTCGTCTCGTCGTAGAACCCGGTGCGGGTCGAGGCGGCGATGTTCGAGCGCGTCGTGTCGGCCATGGCCTGCTCGGCCTCGCGACCGATGAACCAGTAGTCGGCGCGCAGCCCGACGTTGGCGACGAACCCCTCGAACTCGAGGCGGTCGCGCGCGTAGAGCGCACCGATCATGGGATGGACCTTCCACAGGTCGTGCGACTGACCGAGACCGTCCTCGTCGAACACCCACGGGTTCTCGATCGTCATGTACTGCACGTCCTGCCACTGGTGCTCGAAGCCCATCTCGATCTCGTGGAAGCGCACGCGCTGCGTGTACGAGCCCTGCAGCCCCCAGCTGTTCGTGCGCCGGTCCGCCCACTGGTTGTCGTCGCCGGTGTCGTAGAAGTAGTCGTCGCGGCGCGGGTCCCCGACCGGGAAGACCGAACGATCGTCGGGCTCCTCGTACTCGCTCCAGTGCTTGCCGCGCACGTCCTGCCGCTGCGCGAAGAAGTAGCGAGACAGCTGCAGCGAGGTGTAGCCGGTCTTGGACAGCGTGCGGCGCCACTCGATCGAGGTCTGGACGTTGTCCTCGAAGATGGTCGGCGCGTTCGAGATGCGGTTGTGCCAGCGCCACGGGTACGACGGGTCGCCCTGATCGCCCTGCGCCGTGATGAACGTGCGGCTGAAGCCCTGGTCGATCGCGATGCGCTTGGAGAGGTTGAGCGACCACTTGTCGCGCGAGTTCGGCTTCCAGTACAGGCCGTAGCGTGCCGCCCACCGGTTGTCCTGCGACGGTGCCCACGCGTCGCTGTAGCGGAAGGTGCGGCCGAAGAAGCGGTCCTCGTAGCTCGAGACGAGCTTGGGGTGCAGCGAACCCGGCGGCGTGAGCGTACGGTCGAGGAACGACAGCCCGTCCTCGCCGATGTAGCTGAAGCGCGTCTCGTACAGGCTGCCCGAGACGTCGAGGATGCTGGTCATGGTGCCCGGCATGCGCACGCCGAGCCGGCCGAGCAGCGGCTTCCACACCGGATCGGGACCCGAGACCACCGCCTGCATCGAGCGCCCACCCCAGCTGCCGCCGTTGGTGGTGATGCCGACGTTGCGCTGCTCGGTGCCCTCCTTGAGGCGGATCTCGACGATGCCCGAGAGCGCGTTGCCGTAGCGCACGTCGAACGCGCCGGTGGCGACGTTGACCTCGGAGACCGAGCGCGCGTTCAACTGCCCCGCGGTGGACTGACCGGTGACGAGGTCGCGGTTGGCGACGCCGTTGACGACGAACATGGTCTCGTCCGCGCGCCCGCCGCGCACGTGGATCTGCTCGGCGTCGGTACTGATGCCCGCCTGCTGCTGGAGCACGTCGTTGACGGTGGCGACCGGCAGGTTGCGGATCTCATTCGCGCCGACGCTGCGCACCGTGGCGCCCTGCTTGGCCTCGACGAGGCGGCGCTCGGCGCTCACCTCGACCGCCTTCTCCTGACGCACGACCACGTCCTCGAGGCGGAAGTCCACCACCGCGGGCTTGCCCGGCGCCACCACCACACCGGGGCGCGACTCGGGCTTGTAGCCGAGGAACTGGACGCGCACCTCGTAGGTGCCGGCCGGCACGGCGCCGATCGTGTAGCGGCCCTCGGAGTCGGTGAGGCCGCCCTTCTGCGCGCCCACCACGGTGACGTTCGCGAACGGCAGGGCGTGATTGGTGCGCTTGTCCACCACCTTGCCGGTGATGGTGCCGCGATCCTGCGCGAACGCGGGCAGCGCGGTCGCAATCAGGAGCAAGCCGAGGACGAGGAGACGAGGGATCGGGCGCATGAGGGTGGAGAGGCAAGGTAGGTCGGCCCTTGGGACCGGTCAAGCCACTTGGCCGTGCTCTCCACCGAACGCAGCGATGGGGGTGGACCGACGCAATCGCAAGCCCTTAGCTTGTGCTTCGAAGATTGTTGGTGGGCCCGTCACCGCCCCGGACGCGAAACGGCTGCCACGTAGTGACAACGACTTAGGCCGGCGGGTCCGGTCCGGGTGGTGGGCGATCCGGGGCACCAACAATCTTC
>JBJTRI010000058.1:0-31555 GCA_046076045.1 bacterium | reverse complement strand
CAGAGCGCCTGATTGTAACGCGAGTCACAATGCCAGTAATCACATGGATCGGTCGCAACCACGCACTGTGCATAAGCATCGTATGCCGCCCGGAACAACCGACGCTTCTGAAGCACATCTCCGCGTAGATTGTGGATGCGCGGCTCATTCGGCTGAGTAAGACTGAGCCTCTCGAGGAGCCTGTCACAGGCGTCATAATCCCCTCTTGCGAAGGCCACCTGCTCGGAGGCGAACAGAAGCTCGCCGTGCTCGGGATACACCTCAAGCGCTCGAAGGCTCAATTCCCATGCAGTCGTGAGGTTGCCGCTACTTTTCAGGTCTTCGATTTTCTTCACAATAGTGCTGCTATCGAGGACGACGTCGGACGCATAGCTCGGGTACCGCGCCCGGAACCCAACCTCTCCCTCGACCAGATTGCGATCGACACCTTCTAGAAGAATGGCGCGGGCGATTGCCACTCCGGTTCGAATCTCCTCGACCGGAACAGCCATGTTCAGATTCTGGCCTAGCTGCATAGAGCCCATGCTCATTCCGACTACTCGACCATAATCATCCAGTAGCGGGCCACCACTGCTTCCAGGAGATATGGGGGCCGTGAACTGGATTCTCGTGGATTGTCCAGCCTCACGGCGAACACCGCTGACAACGCCTTCACTGATTGTGTACTCAAGGCGAAGTGGATGGCCTATCGAGAAGACGTGCTCACCGACCTGAGCCTCTTGTTCACGATCAATCGGCAAGACCGGCAAGCTGACACCAATGACGCGCAGGATAGCGAGGTCGCACGCTGGAGACGTGAACACAACGCTTGCGTACGCTGTGTCCGGCAAGACTGCGCTGCGAATCCTCACCCTCTCCACACCTTCCACTACGTGCCGATTGGTGACCAACAGGCCAAGTGTATCCACCATGAAAGCGGTTCCCATACCCACCTCGGTCTCAACAACCACGACCGAGGAGTCCGCGCGACGGGCGACCTCAGGACCATCCATGCGCACGAGAGTGTCCGCTTGCACTTCGACAGGAACGACGGCTCCTTCCTTCGAGGGGGCGCAGCCAGCAAGGGCGACCATTCCGATAGAGAGCCCAACGAAGATACGCACGGCTTCCGCAAGACGCACCAGCATGGCGCGACACCCTCCATCAGCATGAATACGAAGTTGGTCTTGAACGAATAGAATACAACCTCGATTGCGGGTGCGCATCCATCAATCATAGTCATAGCGCACGAGGGCCCGCACCCGGTGA
Organism: bacterium; assembly: GCA_046076045.1. Taxonomy (GTDB): domain Bacteria; phylum Eisenbacteria; class RBG-16-71-46; order RBG-16-71-46; family RBG-16-71-46; genus JAIOPA01. Next base: position 30,307 of record JBJTRI010000058.1, on the reverse strand, counting down.
GGGTGCGGGCCCGATCGTGACCGGACGGACCTGGCGGAACCGTCTTGGATCGTGAGTCCTAGGCCTGCTTGCGCTGCGGCGTCGCCGCGTGCCCGAGGATCGAGTTGATGCGCTCGACCAGCTTCTTCGGGCTGAACGGCTTGGTGATGTAGTCGTCGGCGCCGACCTCGAACCCGACCTTTTGGTCGATGTTGCGGCCCTTGGCCGACAGCAGGATGACCGGCACGTCCTTCGTGGCCGCATCGGCCTTGAGGCGCTTGCAGGTCTCGTAACCGTCCAGCTTCGGCATCATGATGTCGAGCACGATGAGGTCCGGCTTCTCCGTGTGCGCCTTCTCCAGCGCCTCCTCACCATCGAGTGCCGTGACCACCTCGTAGCCTTCCATACCGAGGCTGAAGTCGAGGATGTGGACGATGTAGATCTCGTCGTCCACCACCAGGATCCTGCCCTTCGCCATGCCGCTCACCTCCTTGCGTACGTGCTCGCTCGGGGGCGCGGGGTCGGCCCCAGCTCACACGTCTCCACCTTCCTCGTATCGGCCACCCCCGGGGTGGCCTTGAGGGATTCCGGCAGCGTCAGGCCGCAGCCCGGGCGCCGTCCTCCCCCCGCTCCAACACCTGCAGGAACGCCGTCACCACCTCGGGGTCGAACTGGTGTCCGGCCTCCGTGCGGAGTTCCGCCACGGCCTCGTCCCAGGTCAGGGCGACCCGCCAGGGACGGCTCGTGGTCATGCTCTCCCAGGCGTCCACGACCGCGAGGATGCGGGCGCCCACCGGGATCCGGTCGCCCGCCAGGCGGTTCGGGTAGCCCGTACCGTCCCAGCGCTCGTGGTGCGACAGCACGATCTCGCGGACCTGCCCCAGGTACTCGAGCGGCCGCAGGATCTCGACGCTCGCCTCGGGGTGGGCGCGCATCGCGGTGCGCTGCGCGACGTCGAGCGGGTCGGGGTGCGCGGTCTCGGCACCGAGCCGCACCATGCCGAGGTCGTGGATGCTGGCCACGTAGCCGATCACGTCGATCTCGGACGGCGACAACCCGAGCTCGCGGGCCACGGCACGCGAGCGCTTCACGTAGCGCCGCCCGCCGAGCGCGAACTCGCGCTTGAGCGTCGTCATGGCCTGCACCGCCTCGAGTGCGTCGGTCACGACGCGGTCGCTGTCGGGGTAGGCACAGGCCCGCTCGATGGCGCTGCCGATGCGCTCGGTCAGCATGACGAGCAGCCCGAGGTCGTCCTCGTCGAACGCCTCGCCGGTCGTCTTGTTGTTCGCGTTCACCACCCCGATCACCTCGCCCTCGACGCGCAGCGGCACGGAGAGCAGCGACTTGGTGTTGTACTGCGGGTGGTTGAGGCGCTTGAAGCGGCGATCGGTCTCGATGTCCTGCACCAGGATGGGCTGCCCCCACGCGGCGACCGCACCCGAGATGCCGGTGCGCAGCGTGGTTCGCCGCCCCTTCACCGCGCCGCCGTGGCCCGTGCTGGCGGCCACGAACAGGTCACCGCGATCGGGGTCCACCAGCACCAGCGAGACGAGCGCGGTCTCGAGCGTGGCCGCGACCATCTCGACGATGGCGTCGAACAACTGCTGCAGGTCCTGCCGCCCCAGCGCGAGTCGCGCCACGCGTCGGGCGCGCGCCGAAGCGGTCTGGCGCAGCGGGGCCGCGAACCGGAAGTCGGGACCGCTCACCCGGCCGTCCACCGTGGCCGGCTCCTGCTCGACCCAGAGGTGGCCGGCGTGCAACTCCACGATGCCGCGCGCGATCGCCAACCCGAGTCGGCCGGCCGACAGGCCGCGGACCGCGGCCGGTGAGCCCGCGGGAGCGGGACGGCGCGTGCGATGGAAGTGGTCGAACGCGGTCGCCAACTCCTCGTCGGGCAGCGGCGGGCCGTCGTCCTGCACCGAGCACGTCCAGTCCTCGGGGCGTCCGGCGAGCGTGAAGCGCACCGTGCCGCCCTCGGGCGAGAACTCGATGGCGTTGTGGACCAGGTTGCCGAGCGCGCGCCGCAACAGGTCGGCGTCGCACTCGATGCGCGTGTCGTCGGCCTCGAACACCACCGCGACGTTGCGCGAGCGTCCGGTCTCGGAGGCCTTGTCGGCGACCGGGCGGCCCAGTTCGGCGAGCGACACCGTGGTGAGGCGCAGCGTGCACTCGCCGCCCTCGATGCGCGACAGGTCGTTGACGTCGTGGAGCAGGTGCTCCATGCGGTCGCACTCCTCGTTGATCACCGAGAGGAAGCGCGCGCGCGTGGCCTTGGCGTGGTCCGCGACCAGTTCGAGCGACTCGCTGTACGCCTTCACCGACGACAGCGGGCTGCGCAGTTCGGTCGAGACGAGGTGCAGCAGACCCGACGAGAACTCCTGCGCCGAGTTGAGCCGGCGCTCGAGCGCGGTGACCTGGGCGCGCTCGTCCTCGAGCGACCTCCGCAGGTGCTGGCGCTCGAGCGCGAGCGCGAGCGCGTCGGCCATGGTCTGCAGCAGGATGCGCGACTGCGGCTCGAAGGCGTGCGCCTGCGCGAAGCCCACGAGCAGGAACCCGTACGCGGTGCTGCCCGCGACGAGCGGCAGTGTGGCGAGCGCCGCCGGCGCCTCGCGCCAGAGCAGCGTCTCGCAGGTCTGACCGCGCTCGAACGACTCGTCGAAGCGGGCGCGGTCGTTGCGCATGACCCACTCCACCGGGCCGCCGTGCTCGGCGAGGTACGGCGTCTCGACGCCGGAGTCCTCGTACACGAACAGCGCGCCACTGCGGCGGTCCACGCGCAGCAGGCAGGCGTGATCGGCGCCCAGCGCCTCACGCAGGTGCGTGCGCGCGAGGTCCCACGACACCGCGAGTTCGCTCGTGGCCCGCAGCGCGAGCACGGCCTCGGCGAGCAGCGTCAGCGTCTCGTGTGCGGTCACCGGCTTCGATCCGCGTCCCGTGTCCATGGGGTGCTTCCTCCTCAAGCGACCTTCTGGCCGCCCGCCTCGGGGCGCCGGCGGCGATCCCCCACCATGACGCTGCCCGCGATGCCCTTGCCGTGGGCCTTGAGCTCGTGGGCGATGTCGACCAACTGCGCGAGGTGCGTGACCGGATTGCGCTCGGTGCTGACGAGCGCGATCGTGAGCCCCATGAGCGGGAAGCGCTCCGCGACGTGGCGGCGGTTCAGCACCTCGACGAAGCCGCGCTCGCGATCCTCGGGGTCGTACAGCAACTCGGACTCGCGCTTGAACTCGGCGATGATCTCCTCGCCGATGTCCTCGATGGCCGCGCACGGCGCCAGCACCACGAAGTCGTCGCCACCGATGTGACCCAGGAATCCACGCGGCCCGCACACGCGATGCACGGTCTCGGTCGCGATGCGCGCGAGCATCTGGATGGCCTCGTCGCCGCGCCCGTAGCCGTAGTAGTCGTTGAACGCCTTGAAGTGGTCGATGTCGATCTGCAGCATGCCGAACGTGTCGCCCTCGGTGATGCGACGGCGGATCTCGTCGTTGATCGAGTGGTTGCCGGGCAGTCCGGTGAGCGGGCTGGCCGAGCGCTGCTGGCGCGACCACTCGAGCGTGTTGCGCACGCGCTGCATGAGCTCGCGCATGTCGAACGGCTTGGTGACGTAGTCGTTCGCACCGTTCGTGAGGCCGGCGACCTTGTCGTCGGTCGTCGCCCGCGCGGTCACCAGGATGACCGGGATGTTGCGGGTCGCGAACGCGCCGCGCAGGCGGTTCACGACCTCGATCCCGTCCATGAACGGCATCATGACGTCGAGCACGATGAGGTCGGGCGACTCGGTGCGCGCGCACTCGACCGCCTCGTTGCCGTCGCCCGCCTCGCACACCTCGAAGCCCTCGAACTCCAGCTTCATGCGCAGCAGGGCGCGGACATCCGCCTCGTCGTCCACGATCAGGATGCGTTCCTTGGCCACGATGGGTCTCCTGCGTCCCTGCAGTTCATCGTCCGGGGGGGATGCATGGCTCGGGGCACGGGATGGACCCGGGCCCGGGAGCCAGCGTTCACCTTGGGGATATCGGACGGTGGGCGTGCGGCCTTGCGTGGAATTCGCGCGACGACACGCAGTTGGCCTGCGACCCCGCCCCGCCCCGACCGGTCGTGGGCGGGCGATCGGGCCCCCCGCGGTGTCCCCTACCTTGTGCGGCGAAGATCGTTGAGACTCCCGGGACATGGGGTTAGCGGCTTTCCGCCACCCTCGGCACGACGGGATCGCAACGGGTTACGAGCGCGGCGGGGGGGTCCGTGCCAGTCCTCAACAATCTTCGCCGCACGACATGGACGCCTGCTGGCTGGTCGTGGGGCGGTGGGACGGGCGGGGACGCGGCGGCGGGCGCACCCTGCGCTCGGCGGTGGGGTCCGCATGGACGCGCGGGGGGCGCGCCCGACCGGTCAGGCCAGCGGCAGGCCCGAGGCCTCGAGCGAGGCGGCCGCGTCCAGTTCGGCCGCGGCACGCTCGCCCCGCGCCAACCGGCGCGCCCCGAGCCACGCGATCATCGCGGCGTTGTCGGCGCACAGGCGCGGGGACGGGATGCGGAGCGCGACTTCGCGGGCCGCGCACAGGTCGGCGAGCGCGGCGCGCAGCCCGCGGTTGCACGCCACGCCACCGCCCAGGTTGAGGGCGCGCGCGCCGGTGGCGGCCAGCGCACGACCGCACTTGCCGACCAGCACCTCGACGACCGCGGCCTGGAAGGAGGCGGCGAGGTCGCGCAGCAACTCGTCGGGGTACGGCGGCTCGCCGTGCGGGAGCAGCAGCGTGTGCACCGCGGTCTTGAGCCCCGAGAAGGAGAAGTCGCAGTTGGGGCGGTCGAGCATGGGACGCGGCAGCGCGAACGCGTCGGCGCGCCCCGTCGCGGCCAGCGCGTCGAGCAGCGGGCCACCCGGGAACCCCAGCCCCATGCGCTTCGCCACCTTGTCGTAGGCCTCGCCCGCGGCGTCGTCGAGCGTGGCCCCGAGCCAGCGGTACTCGCCGAGTCCACGCACCTCGACGAGTTCGGTGTGCCCGCCCGAGACCACCAGCGCGACCGCGGGCCACGGGCTGTCACCGTGCTCGAGCGAAGCCGAGTGCAGGTGCGCCTCGACGTGGTTCACGCCCACCAGCGGCAGGTCGAGCGCGGCCGCCCACGCCTTCGCGAACGCCACGCCCACCACGAGCGAGCCCACCAGGCCGGGCGCGTTCGTGACCGCCACGCCGGTGATGTCGCGTGCGGTGAGCCCCGACTCGGCCAGCGCGCGCTCGACCATGGGCGGCAACAGGTCGAGGTGCGCGCGCGAGGCGAGTTCGGGCACCACGCCCCCGTACAGCCTGTGCACGTCCTGGCCGGCGATGAGGTGCGCGCGCAACCGCACGCCGTCCTCGAGCACCGCCACCGAGGTGTCGTCGCACGACGACTCGATCGCGAGCACGCGCGCACCGGCACCCCCGACCGGTGCGTGCGCGATCACGCGCCCTCCGGTGCGAGCGCCTCGTCGAGCCACGCCATGTACTTGGGGGCGCCCGCCGCGATGCGCACCGCCACGCACTCGGGCGTCTCGTAGGGATGCAGCTCGTGCAGGCGCGAAAGCAGCGCGGTCCAGTCCTGCTTGCGCGTCTTGAGTATCACGACGACCTCGGACTGCTCCTCGACCGCATCCTTCCAGCGGTAGAGGGAGCGCGCGCCGGGCAGCAGTTGAGCGCACGCGACGAGGCGCTCCTCCACGAGCACGCGCGCGACACGCGCGGCGTCGGCCTCGTGGGCGAAGGTGGTGAACACGACCAGTGCCTCGGTCATGACGGGATCCTCGGGACTCGTGGGAGCGGGAACGGCCCGCGAGTGTAGCACCGCGCGTCGCGCGGCCCGCTCAGCGGGTGGCGACGGCGTACGCCAGCCAGGTGTCGTCGCTGTCGAGTTCGGTGCGCCGGTAGAGCACGCCGTTGCCGCGCTTGGCGCGGGCGTCCCAGCCCTCGCTCCAGACCTCGAAGTCGCGGAACCCGGCCTCGCGCACGCAGTCGCGCAACTCGGGCACCGTGTACATGCGCCAGTCGTAGGTGAACGCGCGGCGGAGCGTACGCCCGTCGCGCAGCTCGAAGTGGATGTGCGCCACCAGCCGGCGATCGAAGGCGTTGAACGAGGCGTGCTCCCAGATGTAGGTGAACGCCGGCAGCATGACGCCGTCGGGGGCGTTCTCGGCGCGCTTGCGCGTGCGCTCGGAGAGCGGCCGCTCGGCACGGTTGCCGCCGAACAGGTTCATCACGAGCACGCCGCGATCCTTCAACCCCGCGCGCGCGGCTCGCAGGTAGCGAACGAGGTCGGCGCGCTCGTGGAACACGCACCACGAGAAGTTGAGCGCGCACGTGATGTCCACGCGCGGGGTGCGCACCGTGCGCACGTCGCCGCGCAGCAGCGTGACGCGCTGCGCGGCCGCACGCACCGCGGGCAGCCGACGACGACGCGCCCAGGCGAGCGGTTCGGCGTCGAGGTCCACGCCCCACGCGCGGCGGTCGCGCCCGCGCTGCGCCCATGCGGTCGCGAGCGCGGCGGTGCCGCAGAAGTCCTCGCGGAACGAGCTCGGCTGGCGGCCCGGATGACGCCGGCGCCAGACGCGCTCGAGGAAGTCGAGGTCCCAGTCCACGCCCTGCACGGCCACCTCGTAGAGCGCGTGGCGGTCGGGACGCGGCCCGCGCGCGGCGGCAGCGGGCTTCGGGGCGCGGCGCGACGGGCGTCGTGCTTGGGTCATCGCGGGGTCCTTGGGTAGGATGCGAGGGATTGGGGGGTGGCCGATCGGCTCGCCCCGGGTGGGTCGCGCATGTTCGCGGCATCCGCGAACGGGCGTCAACCACCACCACCGCCCGGAGACCCGACCCGCATGCCCAGGCGCACGACCCGACGCTGGACCTCGCTCGGCGACGAACGCCTGCTCGACCTCCGCTTCAGCGACCTCGCCGGCCTGTCCGTCGAGGGCAGCCCGCTCGAGCCGCTGGTGCAGACCATGTGGACCGAACTCGACCAGCGCGGGCTCAAGCTGAAGCCCCACGTCTGGGTGAGCACCGAGTGGTTCTCGCCCGACGGCGTGCCCGGCATCGCGGCCCCGTTCTACCTCGTGCACCCGCGGCTCCTGCGCCTCGAGCGCGCCATGATGATCGAGGCCGAGGGCGCGAGTCGCGAGGAGTGCCTCATGATCCTGCGCCACGAGGCCGGCCACGCGGTGCAGCACGCGTGGCGCCTGCAGCGACGTGACGGCTGGCGGCGCACGTTCGGCGACCCTTCGCGCCCGTACCCCACCGTGTACCGCCCCAACCCCGCGAGCCAGCGGTTCGTGCAGCACCTGCGTCAGTACTACGCACAGGCGCATCCGCACGAGGACTTCGCCGAGACGTTCGCGGTCTGGCTGGCGCCGCGCTCGCAGTGGCGGCGGCGCTACGCCGACTGGCCGGCGCTCCGCAAACTCGAGTTCGTGGACGAGCTCATGCGCGAGCTGCGCGGCACCGCGCCGCCGGTGCGCACGCGCCGGCAGGTCGAACCGCTCTCGAGCAACCGCCAGACGCTGCGCGAGCACTACGCGGCCAAGCAGGCGCATCAGGCGAGCGACCGCCCGAGCATCCCCGACCGCGACCTGCAGCGCCTGTTCGCAGCCGAACCGGGCCGTCGGGGCGAGCCCGCCGCGGCGTTCCTGCGCCGCCATCGCGCCGAGTTGCGGCGCATGGTCGCGCGCTTCACGGGCGAGTCGCAGTTCACGCTCGAGCACGTGCTCGAGGACGTGATCGGGCGCTGCATGGCGCTCGAGCTGCGCGCCTCGCGCGACGACCGCCGCCTGCGCGTGGACTTCGCACTGCTCATGACCGTGCGAACCGTGCACTTCCACTACTCGCGGCGCAATTGGGTGGCGCTGTGACCCCCGGAGGGCGCGTGAAGAAGCCGCTGCGCATCCTGGTGCTCATGCACCCGTCGCTCGTGCCGCCCGACTCGCTCAAGGGGCAGGCCCCCGAGGACGTGCACCGCTGGAAGACCGAGTACGGGGTGGTGAACACGCTGCGGCGGCTCGGCCACGAGGTGCGCCCGCTCGGCGTGCAGGACGAGCTCAATCCGATCCGCATGGCCGCCGAGGAGTGGGAACCGGACATCGTGTTCAACCTGCTCGAGGAGTTCTACGGCATCTCCGACTTCGACTCGCACGTCGTCAGCTACCTCGAGCTGCTCAAGCTGCGCTACACCGGCTGCAACCCGCGCGGGCTGTTCCTCGCACGCAGCAAGGTCATCACCAAGAAGATCGCGTCGTACCACCGCGTTCGCGTGCCCGAATTCTTCGTGGTCAAGCGCGGCCGCAAGCCCATGCGCCCGCGCAGCCTCGCGTTCCCGTTGTTCGTGAAGAGCGCCACCGAGGAGTCCTCGCTGGGCATCTCGCAGGCGAGCCTCGTGGACTCCGACGAGCGGCTGGCCGAGCGCGTGCGCTTCGTGCACGAATCGGTGGGCACCGACGCGCTGGTCGAGCAATACATCGAGGGGCGCGAGCTCTACGTGTCGGCGATCGGCAACGACCGCGTGCGCGTGCTCCCGCCGTGGGAGCTCGACTTCGGCAGCCTCACCGAGAGCGGCGAGGCGATCGCCACCGAGAAGGTGAAGCACGACCTCGAGTACCAGCGCAAGCACCGCATCGACGCCCGCCGCGCCGAGGGCCTCGAGCCGAGCGTGCTGCGCGCGCTCGAACGCACGACCCGGCGCGTGTACCACATGCTCGAGCTCGACGGTTACGCACGCGTGGACTACCGGCTCACCGCGAAGGGCGAGCTCTACCTGCTCGAGGCGAACCCGAACCCCGAGATCGCCGAGAAGGAGGAGTTCGCCAGCGCGGCGGCGGCCGCGGGGTTGGGCTACCGCCCGCTGCTGCAGCGCATCGTCTCGCTGGGGCTCGCCCGAACGGGCCAGCCGGACTGACGACGACCGCACCCCGGACGCGCACGGGGACACGACCGTCCGCCCACCGACGCCCTGCGGGGTCGGCCCCCGCCGTGAACCGGAGCGGCGCATCGCGTATCGTGTCGGCGAACATGTCCACCCCTTCGGCGGCCGCATCACCAACCGCCCCGTTCCTCCCGCACTCGCGTGCCCTCGGCACGCACCGACCCTGACCTCACGGAGAACCGGATGCCGACCCTCGACGAGATCGTCACCGCCGCGAACGTGGACACCACCCAGCCCAACTGGCGGACCTCGCTGTCCATGCCGCCCCGCATCGACTTCACGCCGGGCCAGACGTGGAAGGCCCGTATGACGACCAGCAAGGGCGAGGTGGTGATCCGCCTCCTGCCCGAGGTCGCGCCCATCCACGTCTCGAGCTTCGCGTTCCTCGCGCGCGTCGGGTTCTACGACGGCCTCATCTTCCACCGCGTCATCCCCGAGTTCATGGCGCAGGGTGGCTGTCCGCTCGGCAGCGGCACCGGTGGCCCGGGCTACAAGTTCGCCGGCGAGTTCTCGCCCAAGGAGCGCCACGACCGCCCGGGCCTGCTCAGCATGGCCAACGCGGGCCCCGGCACCGACGGCAGCCAGTTCTTCCTCACGTTCATCCCCACGCCGTGGCTCGACGACAACCACACCATCTTCGGTGAGGTCGTCGAGGGTATGGACACGCTCGAGAAGCTGGAGGCCTGTGGCTCGTCTTCGGGCCGCACTCGCGAGCGGTTGGTGATGGAGCGGGTGGTCATCGAGGTCGCCTGACCTCTCGTCGCGACTCCACGGGCCCCCGGCGCAGGCCGGGGGCCCGTCGCGTTGTCGGGGTCGCGCGCCGGGACTACGCTCGCGCCTCCCACCCCGAACCGGAGGACGCATGAAGGCGCTCGCCGCACTCACGACCCGTCTGCTCGAGATCGACGACCTCAACGGCGCCGCCGCGCTCCTCAACTGGGACCAGACCACCTACATGCCGCCGGGGGGCGCGGCGGCGCGCGGCCGCCAGCTCGCCACGCTGTCGCGGCTCGCGCACGAGCGCTTCGTCGAGGCCGAGACCGGACGCCTGCTCGACGCGGCGGCGACCGAGACCGCCTCGCTGCCGGCGGACTCCGACGAGGCGTCGCTCGTGCGCGTCACGCGGCGCGGCTGGGAGCAGTCGGTGCGCATCCCCGTCGCGCTCGTCTCCGAGATCCAGGAGCACGCCTCGGCGAGCTACCAGGCGTGGACCGTGGCTCGACCCGCGATCGACTTCGCCACCATGCGCCCGCTCCTGGAGCGCACGCTCGAGCTGTCGCGCCGGACCTCGGACTGCTTCCCCGGCGCGGCGCACCCGGCCGATCCGCTCATCGACCTGTCGGACTACGGTATGCGCGCCGAGACCGTGCGCGCCCTGTTCGCGCGCCTGCGCGCGCGTCTGGTGCCGCTGGTGCGCGCCATCACCGCGCGGCCCGTCACCGACGACTCGTGCCTGCGACGACACGCGCCCGAGGCCGACCAGCTCGCGTTCGGACTCGAGGTGATCCGGCGCTTCGGGTTCGACTTCGCCCGCGGCCGGCAGGACAAGACGCACCATCCGTTCATGACGAAGTTCTCGCTCGGCGACGTGCGCATCACGACCCGCGTGCGCGAGGACGACCTCACCGACGCGCTGTTCTCCACCCTTCACGAGTGCGGTCACGCGCTGTACGAGTTGGGCATCGACCCGTCCTTCGAAGGCACGCCGCTCGCCACCGGCACCTCGTCGGGCGTGCACGAGAGCCAGTCGCGCCTGTGGGAGAACCTCGTCGGCCGTAGCCGCGGGTTCTGGGAGCACTTCCTGCCGCGCCTGCGCGAGGTGTTCCCGAACGCACTCGACGGTGTCCCGCTCGACACGTTCCACGCTGCGATCAACAAGGTCGAGCGCTCGCTCATCCGCGTGGACGCCGACGAGGTGACGTACAACCTGCACGTCATGCTGCGCTTCGACCTCGAACTCGAGATGCTCGAGGGCCGGCTCGCGGTGAAGGACCTCGCCCGCGCCTGGCGCGAGCGGTTCGAGGCCGACCTCGGCATCGCGGTGCCCGACGACACGCACGGCGTGCTGCAGGACGTGCACTGGTACGCGGGCCGCATCGGTGGCGTGTTCCAGGGCTACACGCTCGGCAACATCCTGTCGGCCCAGTTCATGGACGCGGCCGTGCGGGCGCGCCCGGGCATACCCGCCGACATCCGCACCGGCACGTTCGGCCCGCTCCACGACTGGCTGCGCGAGAACGTCTATCGTCACGGCGCCAAGTTCACCGCGGCCGAGATCGTGCCGCGGGCGACGGGGCACGAGCTGAGCCTGGAGCCGTACCTCGACTACCTGTGGACCAAGTACCAGCCCCTGTACGGACTGCGGCCCGAGGAGCGCGGCGCGACCGACTGAGACGCGCGGTCAGTCCTCGCGGTGGACGATGTCGGGCGAGAACGCGGGCAGGCAGACCGCCACGTACTCGGCCCCCTCGGGTGCGGGCGTGGAGTAGCGCACGCGCTCGCCCGCGGACACCAGCACCGCCTCACCGGCGCGCACCTCCATGACGCCCCCGTCATGCTCGACGCGGAGCAACCCCGCGAGCACCACCGTGCACTCGTCGAACTCGGGCCGCTGTGCGGGCTCGACCCAGCCCTCGGGGCTGCGCATACGGGCGACGCTCATGCCCGTCGTGCCGGTGTTCACACGCCCCACGTACTCGTCGATGAGCTTGGGCTTGTTGCCGGCGGGCGCGATGCGGGTGGGTGCGGTGATGTGGCGCGGCATGGGCACTCCGGGGTGAGGGGAGGATGGAACGGGAGCGGGCCGCGAGGGAACGCCGCCTCAGCGCGTGCTGCGCTCCACGGGGACGTTCGCGAGCAGTTCCTCCAGCACGGTGAGCAGTCGCTCGCGCGGGAACGGCTTCGAGAGCAACGGCCCCGGCGGATCGAGGTCGCGCAGCGACTCCCCATGACCGCTCAGGAACAGGATGGGCAGCTCGGGGCGGCGACGCTTCAACTGACGACCGAACTCGAGCCCGCTCATGTGCGGTAGCACGACGTCGGTGATGACCACATCGAAGCGCATGGCATCGGGGCCCAGCCGCTCGAGGGCCTGCTCCGCCGAGGTCGCGCGCTCGACCACGTAGCCGACGGGCTCCAGACAGGCGACGAGGAATTCGAGCACGAGCGGCTCGTCCTCGACCACGAGCACGCGACCCGAGCCGGACGCGACCATGGCCGGCTCGTGAGCTGCGACCACAGGGGCGACGCCCGCCATGACCTCGGGCAGGAAGATGGCGAAGCTCGTCCCCTCGCCCGCCGCACTGCTCACGCGGATCGCACCGTGCACGGCCTGCACGATGGACAGCACCGTCGAGAGCCCGAGCCCCGTGCCGCGTCCCTCGTCCTTGGTGGTGAAGAACGGCTCGAAGATGTGTTCGCGCGTCATGGCGTCCATGCCGATCCCGGTGTCCCTCACGGTGAGTCGCACGCAGGAGGCGGCCGGCACGCCGGGGTCGGCGGCCGCACGGCGATCGTCGGGCCCCAGCCGCGCGGTCTCGACGGTGAGACGACCGCCGAACGGCATCGCGTCGCGCGCGTTCACGACGAGGTTGAGCAGGATCTGCTCGAACTGCGTCTCGTCCATGCGGACGTGCGCGGCACCCGCCGCCGGGCGGAAGTCGAGCTCGAGACCGTCGCCGAGCAAGCGGCGCAGGAGCGGCACGAGGTGGTGGAGCGAGGCGTCCACCTCGAGGTCGGACTCGACGCGCGGACGACGACGGCTGAAGTCGAGCAGGCGCTGCGTGAGCGCGGTGGCGCGGCGCGCGGCGAGCAGGATCTGGTCGGCCTCGGCCGCGGCGACGGGATCGGTCGTGACACGCGCCCGCAGGAGCTCGGAGAATCCCTGGATGGCGGTGAGCATGTTGTTGAAGTCGTGCGCGATGCTCCCCGTGAGGCGGCCCATGACCTCCATCTTCTGGGCCTGCTGCAGCTGGTGCTCGAGCTCGGTCTCGCGCGTGAGGTCGCCGCACAGGATCGCGGCCTCGGCGATCGCTCCCGAGGGGTCGAGCACCGGCGAGACGCGCGTGCGCGTGCGCGTGGGTCGCCGGCCCGGAGCCGAGAGGCCGACCGTGCGCAGGTCGGTGAAGCCGTCGCGGAAGACACGCTCGAGCCGGACGCGTTGCTCGTCGCGCTCGTCCTCGGGCACGAGCTCGAGGAACGACCGCCCCCGTGCCTGGGCACCACTCCAGCCGAACATGCGCTCGGCGGAGGCGTTCCACTCGCGGATGCGGAGCTGCGGATCCACGGTGACGATCGCCTCGGCCGACGACGACACGACCGTGGCCAACTGCTCGGCCGTCTGCCGCCGCTCGACGAGGTCGGTGATGTCGGCGTGCGTGACGATGAGGCGTGGCCGGCCACCCACGTCCACACGCTCCCAGCGGGTGGCATGCCAGCTACGCGTGCCGTCCTCCCACTGGAACTGCACGGTGGCGACGAACCGTGGTGCGCCTGCCTGGAACTCGCGCAGCGCACCCGCCAGCAACTCGCGCGACGAGGGCACCATGTGTCGCTGGAGCGACTCGAGCGACGGCCGGGTCTGGTCGGCCGGCATGCGGCAGAGCACGAACAATTCGTCCGACCACAGCATGCCGCTACCATCGAGCTCGCACTCCCAACTGCCCGTGCGCCCCGAACGCTCGGCCTCGCGCGTGCGCGCGACCTGCTGCTCGAGCTCGCCCGCGAGCTGGACCTGACGACCGCGGTTGCGGCGATCGGCCTCGAACAGGTTGGCGAGCGCGACACCCACCAGCGCCACGAGCACGAGGTTGCCCTGGAGCACCAGCATACGGGGCACGAAACCGGCGCCGTTGGCGAGGTCGTCGGGGTGGATGCGGATGCCGACGAACGTCGTGATCGCGAGGAGCGCGATGACCCGGCCCGCCGCCCCGAACCCCAGCCGACTCGCGGCCCACAGCACCGGGATGCTGCCGAGCAGCAGTCGGGGCATGACGAGTCCGCCCCACTCGGTTCCCGCGATGACGTGGCTCAAGCCGGCGGCGGTGGCGAACACGAGAAGCGCCGCCTCCTCCACGATCGCACTGCGTCCCGCCGACGGCAGGCGCTCCGTCCAGCCGAGTCGTGTGAACGCGAACGGCAACAGCGTTGCGAGGACCGCGGCGTCGCTCAGCCACCACAACGCCCACACCTCGGAACCGAGCACGAACCCGGGGTCGGTGAGCCCATCCACTGCGACGCGCAGCGTGGCGCCGACGGCCGAAGGCAGCAGGCTCACCATGGCCATCCAGAGGGCGATGCCGGGGCCGCTGCGCAGTGCGCGGCGGAAGCCCGAGCGCTGCAGGATCCACAGTCCGAGTAGGCACTCGGCGGTCACGCCCAGAGCGATGCCGAACGCGTGGCTCGGTGGGCGACCCGAGAGGAGCCACTCGGTGAGCATCTCGACCGCGAGCACGATCGGCCAGACACCCCAACCCATGCGCAACAGGAACGCCACCGCGACGGCGACCGGCGGACAGTAGATGCACGGAGCCCCGCCCTGCTCGAGCCACGCCATGAACACGCCGGCACCGATCGCCAGGATCGTCCACCATGCGAGTTCGTGCATGCGGGCGGTTGGCGGTAGGTCGCGAAACGCGGAGTGGGGATCGAGCGCGACGGCGTCCACGACGGTATGGCCAGTCGGGGAATGGAGACTCACTACGAGGGTTCCTAGGATGGACAGCGGTCTCGGCCGCACCCAGCGGGGTGCGCCACGGCGTGGAGTATGTCCCGCCCGGCATACGCAATCAACCATTTCCCATGCACTTGGGCGACCCGGCAGGGGGTCCGATGGTCCCGTGGGATGAGGAGGGCTCCAGACCGGGGTCGCACGACCGAGACTGGTGAGGACCGTACGAACCGGTACGGGCAATCCTTGCCGCACCCCTGCCGGAGAACCCACCTCGCGCGCCCCCCACGCGTCATCGCCCGCACGGGCACAAGGCCATCATGCGCAAGCCCCACATGTCTCCGCGCGACGTCGCCCGCGACTTCAAGGTCAGCGAGGCGTTCTTCTCCACGACCGACCCGCGCGGCATCATCCTGGCCGGCAATCGCGTGTTCTCCCGCATCAGCGGCTACACCGAGCCCGAACTGATCGGGAAGCCCCACAACATCATCCGCCACCCCGACGTGCCGCGCGCCGTGTTCAAGCTGCTGTGGGACACGCTCGCCACCGGGCAGCCGATCTGCGCGTACGTGAAGAACATGGCGAAGGACGGCGCCTACTACTGGGTGCTCGCGCTGGCCGCGCCCATGCCGGGGGGCTACATCTCGATCCGCTTCAAGCCCTCGAGCGCGCTGCTGCCGCTGGTCGAGTCGGTGTACCGCGAGATGCGCGCCATCGAGATCGCAGCCGAGCAGGACGGGCAGAGCGGCGACGAGGCGATGGCCGCCTCGACCCGGCACCTGCTCCAAGCGCTCGCGTCGAAGGGGTTCGCCGACTACGGCGCGTTCATGCGCAGCGCCCTGCTGCGCGAGGAACTGGTCAGCCGCGACGCCGAGATCGAGCGTCAGGGGCTGCGACTGTTCGAGGACCTGCCGCGACCGGGCCACGACCCGCTCGCCAACGCGCTGCACCGCCACTGTGCGAGCGGCCGCGAGATGTACGGCACGCTGCGCGCCCACTTCGCGAGCCTCGACGAGCTCTGGCGGCTCGACCAGCAGTTGCGCGACGCCTCGCACCAGATCCTGGAGCAGGCGGCCGACGTCGGCACGGTGGCGTTCAACGTGGCGTTCCGCGCCAGCAAGCTGGGCCACGAGGGCCAGAGCGTGGCGGTGATCGCCAGCTACCTGAACCAGAGCGCGGTGCAGATCAGCGGACTCGTGAAGGACATCACCCGGCGCATCGGCGTGGTCTCGGACCGCCTGTCGCGCGTCGTGTTCGACCTCGCGTGGCTGCGCCTGCAGTACGAGATGGCGGTGATCTACCAGCACGAGATCGCGAGCGAGCGCGGCCCCGAGGGACGCGGGCTCGATGCCGACCAGCTGAACGTGCGCTGGGGCATGCTGGGCGACCTGCGCAACGCGTTCGACGCCACCGGGCAGCGCGCGCTGGGCGAACTCGATGAGCTCGCGCGCGAGGGCGCCGGGATCACCGACCACTCCGACAGCCTCGACCGCATCGTGATGGCGCTCAAGGTGGCGCGGGTGAGCGGGCTGGTGGAGTCGAGCCGGCTCGGGAGCGACGCGTTCCGCACCATCTTCGCGCAGGTGGACACCCAGATCGACCGCACCATGAAGGAGCTCAAGCGCCTCAACGGCATCTCGGGGCGTCTGCAGCAGCTCTCGGGTCAGGCCCCGGCGATCGGCGCCGACATCCAGCGCGCCGGTGCGGAACTCGAGCAGGTGCTCGCCGAGTACGTTCACCTGTCGTCCCTGCCGCCGGTCGAGGAGCACTCGGCGCACGGGCACTGGGAGGCGAACCGGAGCCACGCCGCCTGACGACCCCCGCACGGAACGCGAAGACGCCCGGTGCTTTCTCATTCACCGGGCGTCGTCGTGCTGCAGGATGTCGGGGGGCGCTCAGGCCGAGATCGAGGGATCCTCGTTGGAGCGGTCCATGTCGGTCACCCACATCATCTCGGCGATGGTGGTGGTGAGACGACGGTCGATCTCGATGGTGCGGTCCGCGGCGGCCCACGCGAGCGCGGCCTCCTCGCGGATGGTCTCGAGCGTCGTCGCGATCGAGGCGCGCTCCGCGGCCTGCATCGCCTGCTCCGCGGCGGCCAGCGCGTCCATGCCCAGTTCCATGCCCACACCCTCGCGGTTCGCCCACTCGAACGAGACGGTGGCGGCGCGCATCGCGCGCTCGGCGGCGCGACGAGCGCCCGAGACGCTCAGCGTCCAACCCGTCTTCGGGTCCGACATCAGGCTCAAGGTGGTGGGGGTCATGGCGCTTACCTCGTTGTCTGGACTGGGTCGGTTCGCTGCGTTCCAGCGGGTCTCTCACCTCCCGCCTCGCACGGATAGGTGCAGGCAGGGGCGGTTCTCGTACATCCCTCCCGTTATCGGACGATCGGGTGGGACTGAGGCACAAAAATATGTCACGGCCCAGGCCGAGACCGGCCCCTTGAAATGGCTCAAGGTTATGCGAGGCAGAGGTTTATAAAATAATTCGGGCGTCCTTCGCATGGCTGTTCTCGGCGCCCCGGACGGGCCTGCGGAACGAGAATCGCCCCGCACAGGGGGACGCGACCCCGGACTCACCCTCCGTCGGCCCCAAGCCCAGAACCCGGGACGGCCCCATCCGCCGTCCCTTGGCCCACCCGGCCGCGGGACCCGCCGCACGCTCGCCCGTGTGTCCGAGCGCCCGCGATCGCCGAGCAAGGACGACGCCCGCCGTCGCCTCCGACGCTGACCACGGAGCGGGTCGAGGCGGGTTTGCGCGCGCCCCGGAACGGCTGCGAGAGTCCCGCGGTCGCACCCGAGTCCGAAGCCGCTCCTCGCCTCCGGAGACCCCGATGCGCCGACTCCTCCTCCTCACCCTCCTGGTGCTCATGACCACGAACCCGACGCCCTCGCACGCCGCGCCGCCCGCCGACGACCCCGCCCTCTGGCTCGAGGATGTGTCCGGCGACCGCGCGATGGAATGGGTCAAGGGCCGCAACGCCATCACCACCGCCGAGCTCGCCGACAACCCCGAATTCCAGGCGCTGCGCGACCGCTTCCTCACCATCCTCGACTCGCGCGACCGCATCCCGGGCGTGAACCGGATCGGCGCGCACTACTACAACTTCTGGCGCGACAAGGAGCACCCGCGCGGGCTGTGGCGCCGCACGACGCTCGAGGAGTACCGCAAGCCCTCGCCCGCGTGGGAGGTCGTGCTCGACCTCGATGCGCTCGGCGCGGCCGAGAAGGAGAACTGGGTCTGGCAGGGCGCCACGGTGCTCGAGCCCGAGGATCGTCGCTGCCTGCTGTCGTTGTCGCGCGGTGGCGCCGACGCCACGGTGGTGCGCGAGTTCGACCTGGTGGAGAAGGCGTTCGTGAAGGACGGCTTCACGCTGCCCGAGTCGAAGAGCGACGCCGGCTGGGTGGATCGCGACCACCTCTACGTGGGCATGGCCTTCGACTCCACCACCATGACCACGTCGGGCTACCCGCGCGTGGTGCGGCTGTGGAAGCGCGGCACCCCGCTCGAGTCGGCCACGGTCGTCACCGAGGGGCCGGCGAGCGACGTGGCGGTGTACGCCTACCATGACCACACCCCGGGCTTCGAGCGCGACTTCGTGCGGCGCTCGGTGACGTTCTACACGAACGAGCTGCGCGTGAAGCGCGGTGATGCGTTCGTGCGCGTGGACAAGCCGGACGACGCCGAGGTCTCGGTGTGGCGCGAGTGGATGCTGGTGCAGTTGCGCACCGATTGGAACGTGGGCGGCCGCACGTTCGCGGGCGGCTCGCTCATCGCCATGCGGTTCGAGGACTTCATGGCCGGCAAGCGCGCGTTCGAGCCGCTGTTCACGCCGACGCCGCGCACCTCGCTGTCGGGCTTCACGAACACGCGCGGGCACCTGTTGCTCACCGTGCTCGACAACGTCCGCAGCCGCATCCACGTCGCCACGCCGGGCGCCAAGGGCTGGACGGTCACGCCGGTGAAGGGCCTGCCCGAATTCGGCACGCTGGGCGTGCGCGCCGTGGACGACCTGGAGTCGGACGACTACTGGCTCACCATGACCGACTTCCTCACGCCCTCGAGCCTGTTCCTCGCGGGCGTCGGACGCGAGACGCGCGAGAAGCTCAAGCAGACGCCGTCGTTCTTCGACGCCTCGAACCACATCGTGTCGCAGCACGAGGCGGTCTCGAAGGACGGCACGCGCATCCCGTACTTCGAGGTCGCGCCCAGGGGGCTGCGTCTCGACGGCAAAGCGCCCACGCTGCTCATCGGCTACGGTGGGTTCGAGGTGTCGTACCAGCCCAACTACAGCGGCGTGCAGGGTTCGGGGTGGATCGAGCGTGGCGGCGTGATGGTGATCGCCAACATCCGCGGCGGCGGCGAGTTCGGCCCGTCGTGGCACCAGAGCGCGCTCAAGGAGAACCGTCAGCGCTGCTACGAGGACTTCAGCGCGGTGGCGCGCGACCTCATCGCGCGCAAGGTCACGAGCCCGGCCCATCTGGGCTGCATGGGCGGCTCGAACGGCGGCCTGCTGGTGGGCAACATGCTCACGCAGTACCCCGAGTTGTTCGGCGCGATCGTGTGCCAGGTGCCGCTGCTCGACATGCAGCGCTACACCAAGCTGCTCGCCGGCGCATCGTGGATGGGCGAGTACGGCGACCCCGACGTGCCCGAGCAGTGGAACTACATCCGGCCGTGGTCGCCGTACCACAACCTGCGCGACGGCGTGAAGTACCCGCGCACGCTGTTCACCACCTCGACGCGCGACGACCGTGTCCACCCCGGGCACGCGCGCCGCATGGCCGAGCGCCTGCGCACCATGGGCGCCGACTTCCTGTTCTACGAGAACATCGAGGGCGGGCACGGGGGTGCGGCCGACAGCAAGCAGCAGGCGTTCATGTCGGCGCTCGCGTACACGTTCCTGTGGAAGCAGCTCGGCAGCAGCCCGAAGTGAGTCCGGAGGGGCGGGGAGCCTGCGTGCCCCCCGCCCCCTCCGTTGCGCATCGTCGCTCCCTCCCGACCGAGGCCCCATGAACGTACGCGAGTGGCTGCTGACGCTGAATCTCGTGGCGACCGCCGCGATGACCGGCCTCATCTGGTTCGTCCAGGTCGTGCACTACCCGCTCATGGAGCGGGTCGGGCGCGAGGTGTTCGCGGCCTACGAGCGCGAGCACGTACAGCTGACCGGACCGGTGGTGGGTCCGCCCATGCTGGTCGAGGTGGCGTGCGCGCTGGGGCTGGTGATGCCGGGTGTGCTCGAGGGCCGCGCGCTCGTGGCCGCGTGGGTCGCACTGGCGCTGCTCGGCGTGGTGTGGGTGGCGACGGCCACCGCCTCGGTGCCCATGCATGCGCGGCTGGTGAACGGGTTCGACCCGGCGGCGCACGCCTGGCTCGTGAACGGCAACTGGATCCGCACGGTGGCGTGGAGCGCACGACTCGCGATCGCCGTGCTGTGGTTGCGCCCGGGCACGACCGCGCACTGACGCACGCGACGAACGAAGGCCCCCGGAGCGCTGGGCTCCGGGGGCCTCGTCGTATCGCGGTGGTGGGAGGGCTAGCGACCCACCGCGACCTCGACGAGCGTGACGCGACGCTCGGCCGCGATGGCGCGCTGGGCCGCCGCCCATGCTTCGGCAGCTCGCGCTCGCATCGTGGGCCGGTCATCCGTGGTCGCCGCTTCGTCCGCCATCCGCAGCGCGAGTTCCGCCGCCGCCACCGCCTCGCCGGCCGCTCGGAGCCCGAGACTCGTCCGGAGTGCGCGCTGGCGGGCGATGCCGGCCACGTTCGCGGCGAGCATGGCGGCCCGGCGAGCACCCGGGACGGTCAGGAGATCGGCTTCGGCCGAGGTCTTGGTGACGGTGCGGATCATCGGCTGCATCGAACGCGTCCCTCTGGAAGTGGTGCGGGCCGCGACGCGGGCTCTCTCCTTCCCGTGCCGCGCCCCAGCTGGTAAGCGGGTCTCTCCTCCCGCTCACATCCAGAGGTGGAGCCATGGGGCGTGCTGATACATGCGGTCATGAGGGACCACGCAGAAGTCGCAGTGGTGAACGAGGTTCAGCGGGGGGAAACGGAACCGCCCGGTGGCATCCTGCCTCCGGGCGGTCCATGCGCGCGATCGAGGGTTCTGAGTCCAGTCCCCCGCCACGCGACTGCGCGTGCGCTCAGTCTAGTGCATCAGGCCTTGCCGGCGCTCACGGAATCGGCGAGCACCGTGGCGACGTTCTCCGAGACCTCGAAGAAGCCGCCCGCCACCTCCCAACGCTCCTCGGCGCCGTTGGCACCGCGCAGGGTGAGCGTGCCGCTCGCGAGCGCGGTCACCATGGCCGCGTGGTTCACGAGCACGCCGAAGTAACCCTCGGTGCCGGGCGCGTGCACGTACTGCACGTCGCCTTCGTACACCGTCTTCTCGGGCGTCAGGATGGAGAGCTTGAACAGGTTGGCCATGCCAGGATCCTCGTGGGACGTGCGTCACGCGCGAACGCGCGACGCACTCCGGTCCGCGGGCGCCGTCGTTAGACGACGGCCTTCATCTTCTCAGCGGCCTCGAGCACCTCTTCGATGCCACCGCGCATGTAGAACGCCTGCTCCGGCAGGTCGTCGAACTCGCCCGACACGATGCGTCGGAAGCTCTTCACCGTCTCCTCGAGCTTGACGTACTTGCCCGGGGTGCCGGTGAACGCCTCGGCGACGAAGAACGGCTGCGACAGGAAGCGCTGGATGCGGCGCGCCCGCGCGACCGTGACCTTGTCGTCGTCCGACAGCTCGTCCATGCCGAGGATCGCGATGATGTCCTGGAGGTCCTTGTAGCGCTGAAGGATGCGCTGCACCTGTCGCGCGACGGCGTAGTGCTCCTCGCCGACGATCGCCGGGTCGAGGATGCGGCTCGTCGAGGCGAGCGGATCCACGGCCGGGTAGATGCCGAGCTCGGCGATCGAACGCTCGAGCACCGTGGTGGCGTCGAGGTGCGAGAACGCGGTGGCCGGCGCCGGGTCCTTGAGGTCGTCGGCGTGCACGTAGATGGCCTGCACCGATGTGATCGAACCCTTCTTCTTGGTCGTGATGCGCTCCTGCAGCGCGCCCATCTCGGTGGACAGCGTGGGCTGGTAACCCACGGCGCTCGGCATACGGCCGAGGAGGGCCGACACCTCGGAGCCCGCCTGCGTGAAGCGGAAGATGTTGTCGACGAAGAACAGCACGTCCTTGCCTTCCTCGTCGCGGAAGTACTCGGCCATCGTGACGCCCGTCAGGCCGACGCGCAGACGCGCGCCCGGCGGCTCGTTCATCTGGCCGAACACCATCACGGTCTTCTCGATGACGCCCGACTCGGTCATCTCGCGATAGAGGTCGTTACCCTCACGCGTGCGCTCGCCGACGCCGGCGAACACCGAGAAGCCGCCGTGCTGGGTGGCGATGTTGCGGATGAGCTCCTGGATGAGCACCGTCTTGCCGACGCCGGCGCCACCGAACAGACCGACCTTGCCGCCGCGCTGGTAGGGCGCGAGCAGGTCGATGACCTTGATGCCGGTCTCGAACAGCTGCTTCTCGGTCTCCTGCTCGGCGAACGGCGGAGCCGAGCGGTGGATCGGGTATTTCTTCTTGGCGTTCACCGCACCCTTGCCGTCGATCGGGTCGCCGGTCAGGTTGAAGATGCGGCCGAGGCCGGCCTCGCCCACGGGCACCTGGATGGGCTCGCCCGTGTCCGTGGCCTTCATGCCGCGCACGAGACCGTCGGTCGAGTCCATGGCGACGCAACGCACGACGTTGTCACCGACGTGCAGCGCCACCTCGACGGTGAGGCGGATGCCCTTCGCCGCGTCCTCGATGATGATGGCGTTGTAGATCTTCGGCAGCTTGTCGGGATCGAACGCCACGTCCACCGTGGGGCCGATGACCTGGACGACCTTGCCTTCGTTCATTGCCATTGCGACGGCTCCTCTTTCGTTCCAGCCGGTGTCACGCCGCGCGTTGCGCGCGACGCCGCCGGCGCCCTTGGACTACTTCAGCGCCTCTGCGCCGGCCACCAGTTCCGAGATCTCACGCGTGATCATCGCCTGACGCAGGCGGTTGCGCGTGAGCGTCAGCGAATCCACCAGCTCGCCCGCGTTCTTGCGGGCCGAACCCATCGCCACCATGCGGGCCGAGTGCTCGCTCGCGAGCGAGTCGGCCATGGCGGCGTACAGCTTGGCCGTGGCGTAGCGCGGCAGGAGTTCGGCGAAGATGCTCTCGGCGTTCGGCTCGAAGATCGCCGAACCACCGCCCGCCGCGGTCTCGCTGGCCGCCCCGGCGCCGATCGGCAGGAACGTCTCCTGCATGACCTTGCGCACCATGGCGTTCACGAAGTGCGTGTAGAGGATCTCGACCCGGTCCACCTCGCCCGCCAGGAAGCGGTCGGTGAGGTCCTGGGTGAGCTGCCGCGCCAACTCGAGGCTGGCCTCGCCCGGCAGGTCGGCGTACGCCGCGAGCACCGGGTAGTTGCGGCGCTTGAGGTAGTCACGGCCCTTGCGGCCCACGACCACGCACTGGATCGAGCCCGGCGGCGCGGCCTTGAGGCGCTGCTCCGCGACGCGCAGGATCGTGGTGTTGTAAGGACCGGCGAAGCCGCGATCGGCCGTGATCACCACGAGGGCCGTGACCTTGGCCTCGCGCACCTTGAACAGCGGGTGCTCGAGTTCCGAGGCCGAGGCCGACAGGTTCGTGAGCATGGCCGAGATCCGGGCCGAGTAGGGGCTCGCGGCCTGCGCACGGGCCTGCGCCCGGCGCAGCTTCGCCGCGGCCACCATCTCCATGGCCTTGAAGATCTGCTGCATGCTCTTGGTGGCGCGGATGCGCCGCCGGATGTCTTTCAGGGACGCCATGTCCTCACGCCTTGAACTGGGCCTTGAACGCCTTCGCCGCCTGGTGCAGGCGGGCCTCGTCGTCCTTCGAGATGACCTTGTTCGTGCGGATGTTGTGCGGGACCTCGGCGTACTGCTGGTCCACGAACGCCAGCCACTCGGCCTCGAACTTGCGCACCGCGGCGACGGCGACGTCGTCGAGGTAACCGTTCGCACCGGCCCAGATCGAGACGACCTGCGCCTCGACGGCCATCGGCACGAACTGGCCCTGCTTGAGGAGTTCGACCATGCGCTCGCCGCGCGTGAGCTGCGCCTGCGTGGCCTTGTCGAGGTCCGAGCCGAACTGCGCGAACGCCGCGAGGGCGCGGTACTGCGCGAGGTCGAGGCGCAGACGGCCGGCGACCTGACGCATGGCCTTGATCTGCGCGTTACCACCGACTCGCGACACCGAGATGCCGACGTTGATGGCGGGGCGCACGCCCGAGTAGAAGAGGTCGCCTTCGAGGAAGATCTGGCCGTCGGTGATCGAGATCACGTTGGTCGGGATGTACGCGGACACGTCGCCGGCCTGGGTCTCGATGAACGGCAGCGCGGTGAGCGAGCCGCTGCCCTTCTCGGCCGACAGCTTGCAGGCGCGCTCGAGCAGGCGCGAGTGCAGGTAGAACACGTCGCCGGGGAACGCCTCGCGACCCGGCGGGCGGCGCAGCAGCAGCGCCAGCTGGCGGTACGCGTTGGCGTGCTTCGAGAGGTCGTCGTAGACGCACAGCACGTGGCCGCCGTTGTACGTGAACTCCTCGCCCATGGCCACGCCGGCGTACGGCGCGATGTACTGCAGCGGGGCGGACTCCGAGGCCGACGCCGTCACGACGATCGTGTAGTCCATGGCACCGTACTTCTCGAGGATGCCCACCACGTTCGCGACCGTGGACTCCTTCTGACCGATGGCCACGTAGACGCAGATCACGCCCGTGCCCTTCTGGTTCAGGATGGTGTCCAGCGCGATGGTGGTCTTGCCGGTCTGGCGGTCACCGATGATGAGCTCGCGCTGGCCGCGGCCGATCGGGATCATGGCGTCGATGGCCTTGATGCCGGTCTGGAGCGGCTCGGTCACGGGCTGGCGCTCGATGACGCCCGGCGCCTTGAACTCGATGGGACGGAACTTGTCGGCGCCGATCGGGCCCTTGCCGTCGACCGGCTGGCCGATGGCGTTCACGACGCGGCCGATCATGGCCTTGCCGACGGGCACCGAGGCGATGCGCCCCGTGCACTTCACCGGGTCGCCTTCCTTGATGTTCTTGTCGGAGCCGAAGAGCACCGCGCCGACGTTGTCCTCTTCGAGGTTCAGCACCATGCCCATGACGCCGCCCGGGAACTCGAGCAGCTCGCCGGCCATGGCATCCTCGAGGCCCCAGACGCGCGCGATGCCGTCGCCCACGGACAGCACGCTGCCGACGCTCTTGGTCTCGAGCTTGGCCTCGTATCGTTCGAGTTCCTGCGCCAGGATGGCGCTCACTTCTTCGGGTCGGAAGGACATGGGTGGAAGCCCCGTTCGTGTGATGTTGGGTGAGTCGTCGCGTGCGAGGACCGGCCGGTGCCGGCGGGGGTCACACGCTCACTTCGTAGAGCTGCTTGGAGAGCGAGGAGAGCAGGCTCTTGATGCTGCGATCGATGACGCGGTCGCCGATGCGCACGTAGGCCCCGCCGACCAGCGACGGGTCCACCTGCGCGTCGAGCACGACCTTCTTGCCGGTGACGCGCTCGAGCTGCTGCTGCAAGCGCGCGGTCTCGTCGGCCGTGAGCGGAACCGCGCTGAACGCGGTGACCCGCTCGAGCCCTTGGACGCGCTCCACGATGACGCGGAACTCGTTCGCGATCGAAGCCACGAGCGCGAGCCGCTTCTTGCGGAGCAACAGGTCGGCGAACACCCGAACGGCGGGCATCACCTTGCCCTGCAGCGCCTGGTCGAGCACCCGGCGACGATCCGCAGGACTCACCTGCGGGTCGAGCAGGAAGCGCCCGGCACGGGTCCCCGGAGCCACCAGCGTGACCAGCCCCTGCAGCTCCTCGAGCGCACGCTCGAGTTGCGCCAGGAGCGGCGTACCGCCGCCCGCCGCCTGCTTCGCGAGAAGCAGGTGCAGCGCGCGCGCGTAACGACCGGCGACCGAGAGGTCCTTCGTCATTTGAGCGCCCCGACCTCGTCGATGAACTGGCCGGCCAGCTTGCGCTGGGCGGGA
Source organism: bacterium (assembly GCA_046076045.1). Taxonomy (GTDB): domain Bacteria; phylum Eisenbacteria; class RBG-16-71-46; order RBG-16-71-46; family RBG-16-71-46; genus JAIOPA01. The sequence continues at coordinate 4,671 of JBJTRI010000058.1, read as the reverse complement.
TCATCGAGCTTGGCCTTGAGGATCTTCTCGGCGGTCACGATCGAGAGATCGATGACCTTCTCCTTGAGGATCTCCTTGGCCTTCTCGCTCTGACGCGCGATCTCGTCCTCGGCGCGAGCGAGACGGTCCTGGGCTTCCTTCTGGGCCTGCGACCGGATCTCGGAGGCGACCTTCTGGCCCTCGGCCACCGCCTCCTTGAGCTTCTCGCGGGCCTGCGCATCGATGCCGCGCAGATCCTGCTCGTACTTCGCCTTCAGCGCGTCCGCCTCCTTCTGACGGCGTTCGGCCTCGGCGAACTCACCGGCGATGCGCTGGCGGCGAGCCTCGAGCTGAGCGACGACCGGGCCCCACGCGAAGCGGCGGAGGATCCCGATGAAGATCAGGAACCCCAGCACCTGCGTGCCCAGCAGTTTGATGTCGACCAATCCGTTCATGCGTTCTCCCACGGACACGCGACGGCCATGTGGAACATGGCACCGCGCGCCGGCCTGGAGGACTCGATCAGGCGAGCTTGCCCATGAGGAGGAACACGGTCACGAAGGCGTAGATCGTGAGGGCCTCGGCGAAGGCGCCGATGATGATCATGGCCGTCTGGAGCTTCGCGATCTCGGCGGGCTGACGACCCATGGCGTTCAGCGCACCCTGACCGATGAGACCGAGACCGATACCCGAGCCGATGGCAGCGATGGCCACGCCGAGCGGGAGCGACATTGCGAGCGCATAACGGAAATCCATGGAACTCCTCCTTGTGTCAGTGGGCGGGGTGGTGCGCTTCCTCACCATGGCCGTGATCGTGGTCGTGACCATGATCGTGCGGCAGCATGAGGAGGAAGTAGATCGTGCTCAACATCGAGAACACCAGTGCCTGGACGAAGCCCGTGAGCATGACCAGGAACAGGAAGACGAAGTGCAGCGGGAGGCCGAAGGGCAGAGCCCCGAGCCCCATGGCCGCGACCGCCGTGATGCCGAGGGTCGCGAACCCGACGAGGAGCATGTCCTCGCCGAAGATGTTGCCGAACAGACGGCACGACAACGACACCGGCTTGGCCAACTCGCCGATGACGTGGATGGGCAGCAGCAGCGGCACGAGCGCCCACTCGACGGGCGTGCGCGGCATGCCGGCGAGGTGGTCGAGGTAGCAGAGCGGCCCCGCCTCCTTGATCGCCGAGTACTGCACGTACACGAACACGGTGAGGGCCAACGCCAGCGTGACGTTGAGGTTCGCGGTCGGCGACTCCATGAGCGGGAACACGCCGAAGTAGTTCATACCGAGGATGTAGATGAAGAGCGATCCGAGGAACGGCACGTAGCGCGGGCCGTACTTGGGACCGAGGATGGCGACGATCTGGTCGTAGATGGTCGACACCAGCGCCTCGACCACGTTCTGCAGCGGACCGGGCACCATCTTGGGGTTGCGCGTCGCAAGGAAGGCGAAGATCGACAGGATGGTCGCCACGAGGAGCGAGAAGAGGATCGCCTCGTACTTGTGGATGAAGTCGCCCCACGGCGTGCCGTGGCCGGCCTTCACGAGGATCGAGAGGAAGGTGTCGAACTTCTTCGGGCCCGGCGCGGCCTCACCGTGGCCGTCGCCGTGACCACCGGCGGCATGCGCGTCACCGTGAGCCGCGTCGGCCGAACCGTGCGAGGCATCGGGGGTGGCGTGCGCGTCGGTGGAACCGTGCGCGTCGTGCGTCTCGGTGGCGTGCGCACCGCTGGGCTGCGAGGCACCCGCTTCGGCGCGGTTCACCTGGCCCGAGAGGAACCACAGGCCGGCGACCACCACGGCGAGCAGCAGCGCGGGCTGCCAGCGGCTGGCCACGAAGCGCTTCCACGCGAGCGACTCGAGCAGCATGCGCGAGACCGTCTTGAGCAGGATGATCGCGAACGGCAGCGTGAAGCCGGCGGCCAGCCACGCGGCCGGCAGGTTGAAGAGCAGCACCGCGCCGACGCAGAGCATGCCGAGGTGCGCCAGGGCGGGCAGCCATGTGCGCGCCATGCGCTGACGCTCGGAGGTCGCGGGCGACGTGAGTCCCACGACGACCTTCTCGAGCAGCCACAGCTGCATCAACGACCACATCGCGCCCGCGCCGAAGCCGAGGCCGGCGGCGTAGCTGGCGTACACGGCGGCGTACAGCGCGACGAACAGGGCGGCACCGAACGCGGTGCGGCGGACGCGTGCGAGGAATTCGAGACCCATATGGACGATTCGCGCGCGACCCGGGGGTCAGCGGCGCTTGTCGCGCTCCTCCAATTGCTGGACTCGACGAAGGATCAGAAAGGTTTCGCGACCCGCGGCGACGAAGCCCAACACGACACCGAGCACGGTGAGGCGTGGTTCCGTCGCGAAGTGACGATCCAACCACTTGCCGAGGAAGAACCCGACGAGCGGCGACACGAAGAGCAGCGTGGGGATCGTCATCAGCATGGCGGCGCTCCGCTTGCCCGAATCGTCCGGGTGATGCTGGTGCGGAGGCTCCATGCCACGGACCTCGTTCCGATCTGCTGCGTGAAAGTTTTCACAAAGCCCCGCCCAACCGCTGCAATCGCAACGAGTGACGAGGCGGCGGGGAACCTAGTGCACGATTTGGGGCGGGTCAAGCGGACCAGCCCCCAAGGGAGACGGGACGATCCGGTGCCCGAGGATACCGTGCGTCAACTCGCAACATGTTGCGGAAATGAACGCTAGGTGGAACCTCCTGCGGTCCTCCGCGTCGCGCCCCGCGGCCCGGCCCGCGGCCCACCCCACATCCCCGACCTGCCAAGATATGGTGAACACGCGAGCTCGCCCCCAGCGGACCGCCGCCGCGACTCCGGATGGGTCCGGAATGGGGCTGTTCGACCGCGATCCCAGCGGCCGGGAAGGCCTCGGTACTCTCAAAGGAGGCGGTCGGCGGGCCGCCAGACCGGTTACCGCAGGCTTGGCATCGCGACGCGCTCCCTATTATGGTGCACACGTGATCCCCATCTCGTGCACACAGGTCGAGGTCCACGTCTTCCGCAAGCGTGGTAAGCGCTTGGAAACATTGCTGATACGCCGCTCCCCCGAGCGCTCGCTGGCCGGTGTCTGGCAGCCGGTCACGGGCGGGATCGAACGCGGCGAGTCGGCCATCCAGGCCGCGGTCCGCGAGGTGCGCGAGGAGACCGGTCTGCGCCCCCTGCGCTGGTGGGCGCTCGAGCACATGGCCACCTTCTACGACGTGGCCGCCGACCACATGCGCGTCGTGCCGGTGTTCGCCGCCGAGGTGGCATGGACCGATGCCGTGCACCTCTCGCACGAGCACGACCGCTACGCGTACGTCTCGCTGACCGAAGCGTGGCAGCGCGTGCTGTGGTCCACGCAACGCAGCGCACTCGAGGCGTTGGCCGACGAGGTGCTGTCGGGATCGGCCGGCGGTTCGGCGCGCGAGATCACCGCACGCATCGCCGCACTCGTGACACCGTCGCGCACCGAGCGCGCCGCCACTCGCAAGACCCGCGCTGCGCGCCCCCGCGCCAAGCGCACCACCTCGCGCCGCGCGACCACGCGCCGCGCCCGTTGATCGGAGGACCCGCATGGCCGCCACGAACTCGTTCGACGTGACCACCGGCGTGGACATGATGGAAGTGAGCAACGCCGTGGAGCAGGCGAGCAAGGAACTCACGCAGCGCTACGACTTCAAGGGCCTCAAGGTCGGCATCGAGCTCGATGCGAAGGCCAAGAGCATCACGCTCACCGGCCCCGACGAGCACCGTCTGGCCGCGGTCTGGGACGTGCTGCAGTCGAAGATGGTAAAGCGCAAGGTGCCGCTCAAGAACCTCAAGCCCGGCAAGATCGAATCCGCGGCCGGCAGCACGTCGCGCCAGGTCGTGACGCTGCAGGACGGACTCACGCAGGAGCAGGCCAAGGAGGTCGTGAAGTACCTCAAGGAGGCCAAGCTCAAGAAGGTGCAGGCGTCCATCAACGCCGAGACCGTGCGCATCTCGGGGCCCGACCGCGACGACCTGCAGGCGGCGATCGCGCTGCTCAAGCAGCACGACTTCGGGATCGAGTTGAACTTCGGGAACTTCCGCTCCAACTAGACCGCATCACACACGAACGCCGCGCGGGCGACTGCTCGCGCGGCGTTCGTGTCTCGAGGCGTCTCGTAAGGGTGAGCGGAGGCGATCCCGCCGGTGAGGGTTCGCTCCGCTCTCGCGCGTCCGCTCAGGCGCGTGCTTCGGGGTCGTGACCGAAGCGCGCGGCGATGACGTGATGACGATGGTCGAAGATGCGCTCGACCAACGGGCGCACGTAGAGCGGGTGCGCCGGGCGCGACAGCGGGTCGAGCGGCAGCGCATACTCCACGCGGTCGCCGAGTCGCGTGCCGCCGCGCTCCGCCGTGAACGTGTGCAGGTGCACCCACTTCGCGTACGGCCCACGCAACTGCTCGTCCACGAACGCCACGCCGGGCTCCCAGCGCGAGATGCGCGTGCGCCAGAACACCGGGAGACCGTGCAGGCGCAGGCGGTACTCGATCAGCTGCCCCTCGTGCATGGGGATGGGCAGCGGCGTGAGGATGCGGAAGTGCAGCCAGGGCGGGGTGATGGACTCGAGGTTCGCCGCGTCGGCGAAGAACTCGAACGTCTCGTCCACGCTCGCGGGCACCCACTGGGTGCGTTCGAGGACATGCGTGTGCATGGGGCCTCCGGGGG
>JBJTRI010000057.1:0-33826 GCA_046076045.1 bacterium | reverse complement strand
CTCCCATCCTGAATTCCTCTCCAACTTGCTGGAGTCCATTGCCCATGAACCGTTCGATCACCCTCTCGTTGCTGACGCTCGCCATCGTGATGGCGGCCCCCGCGTCGGCTGCGCTCCGTTCGCCTCAGGTTCCCGTCCTGGGCGGAACGCTGCAGACCTACTTGAACTCGGTGGACGGTGGCATCAACGTCGCCTCCGATCAGGACGCGTCGCAGCGCTGGGCCGTGACGGCCTCCACCAACGCGACCTTCACCGTCATGGTGGAGCTCTCGGGTGACGCGGGCAGCAACGCGCTCGGCCTGTACAACGCGGGTGTCGGCTCGCCCACGCTGTACGAGCTGTTCCCGGGTGCGGCGCAGGCCGGTTGGTTCGCGGTCGCCTCGTTCCGCAGCACCCCGACGCGCGTCGTGGTCAACCTGTTCGACGACTCGGCCGTGCTGCAGGGCACCACGACCTACCTCGGCGCCGATCGCACGAACTTCGGGTTCTACATCTCGGGTCCGGGCGGCACGTGGTACACGCAGGACTCGCGCAACGCGGGTGCCGCCGTGCAGGCGCTGGCGTTCGCGGGCACCGGCTTCAACGCCGGCCAGTGGTTCCTGTGCTTCGAGGATGCCTCGGTCAGTGGCGCCTCGGACAAGGACTACGACGACGCGGTCCTGTTCTTGGAGTCGGTGAACCCGACCCCGGTGTCGGGCACCAGCTGGGGCCAGCTCAAGGCTCGCTTCCGCTGAGAAGCGCGGCGTTCGCGCCGCGATGGGACATCGAAGGGCGGCGTCCGCGAGGACGCCGCCCTTCGCGCATCCGGGGCGGTGCGCTCAGCGAGGGGCGGTGAGTCGCTCGCGCACGGGCATGTTGCCCAGGCAGGTGGTCCACCATCCGGTGCGCGTGGTCTCCACGAACTCGGGCGGCAGGCCCGCGGACTCCATGTCGCGTGCCACCGCCTCGTGGTCGTGCACGACGGGGTGGAACACGGCGGTGAGACCGTCCGCGCCGTCCGAGACCTCGGCGTACCAGCCGTGCGTGCGGCCGTCGTGGGCGGGGCGCCCGATGGCGCCGCAGTTCACCACCAGTCGTCCGCCGGGCAGCGGCCGCGCCCACTGCAGTCCCGTGTGCGTGCAGACGATGGCGTCGGCCTCGTGTTCGTGGAGCAGTCGCACGAGGAACGCGTCGCTGCACGTGCTGTCCCACAGGAATTCGTTCTGGCGCCGCGGCGATCCGTGGCACAGCAGCACGCGTCGTCCGGCAAGCTCGACTCGCGCCTCGCGCGGCAGGTCGCGCATCCAGGCGCGCGACACCTCGCTCACGCGGGCGTCGGTGAACGCGAACGCGATGCGCGCGAACCGGTCGTCGCGCGGGTCGGTGTAGCCGCACGCGCAGTCGTCGAGGTGGTGCCCGATCGAGTGGTCGTAGTTGCCCTGCACGGTGGGTACGCCCGTGCGGCGCAGCAGGTCCGCGCAGCCCTCGGGGTCGGGGCCGAACCCGCCGAGGTCGCCCAGGCACCAGACGCGGTCGAGCCCACGGGCCCGCGCGTCGGCGAGCACCGCCTCGAGCGCGTGGCGGTTGCCGTACACACCCCCGAAGCACGCCAGACGCGCGGACGGGGGCGTCATGCGTTGGCGCACGTCATGCCGGTGGCCCAGCAGGTCGCGCACGCCGCGTGCGCGAGGCGGTAGGGGCGGGCCGCGTCGGCGAGCGAGTCCGCCATGCGCCCGCCGGGCTCGTCCACGAGGAGCGGGCACACGAACACACCGCGGCTCGTCACCGCGCGGCCGTGGCCGCACTGCAGGCGGTGCGCGTCGAACGCCTCGGGCGGCAGACCGGCGAGCGTGGTGGACGGACCGTTCGCGCCCGAGCGCTCCACCTCACGGCCGAGCCGGAACATGGGGAGCAGCTTGAGGCGCGGGTCGGCGATGCCCTCGGCGCGCAGTGCCGTCGTGGCCCGACTCGCGAACGCGAGCGGGTCCTCGTCGTCGGGGCGCGTCACCGTGACGATCGGCGCGAGCCCAGCGGCCACCAGCGTGCGCAGCCCGGTAAGCGTGCGCAGCCACGCCCCGGGGCCGCGGAACGAGTCGTGCGACGGGGCATCGAGCCCGTCGAGCGAGACGCGCATCTCGAGCGAGTAGCGGCTCGCGCGCGTCAGGCCCGCGAGCCAGGTCACGCGGCGCGCGGTGAACAGGGTGCCGTTCGTGAGCACGGTGACCGGGGCGTGCGCGAGCGTGTCCTCGACGATCCCCTCGAGCTCGGGGTTGAGGAACGGCTCGCCACCGGTGAGGTAGACCTCGCGCACCCCCAACGACACACCCTCGGCGACGCGCCCGGCGACCTCGGCGCGCGACATCATGGCGTGGCGCTCCTCGGTGGGGCCGCAGGTCACGAAGCAGTGCCGGCAGGTGAGGTTGCAGAGCGTCCCGGCGACCTGCACCCACAGCTCGTCGAGACCGTGGAACGGCTGGGCTGGCACGGGGTCGCCCGCACGGTCCGGCGAAGACCGTTCGCCGGGCGCGCCCGCATTCGTCACGCCCGCGCCAATTCGCCCTTCCGGCGCGTCCGCTGCGTTTTGACGGGTCATCTCATGGGGCATAGTCTACCGTGTTGCCCTGCATGGTGGGGGAGCCCCGAGCCCGGTCGCACGGCCCGGCGGGGAGCGCCCCGGGGCCACTCGTGGCCGGTCCGCGACGCGGTCGGCCGAGGGGACGATGATGCGCGAAGACGTCGAGAAAGTCATCCAGCAGCTGCGCCCCATGGTGCAGTCGGACGGCGGCGACCTCGAGTTGGTGGATGTGACCAACGAGGGCGTCGTCCGCATCCGCCTGCACGGCGCGTGCAGCGGTTGCTCCAGCTCCACGACCACGCTCCGCAACGGCATCGAGCGCTACCTGCGCTTCAAGCTGCCGCAGGTCACGCAGGTCCACGCCGAGTAGCCGATGTCCTACGCGTCCGGACTGGTGGTCGCCGCCGTGCTCATCGGCGGCACCGTGCTGCTCGCGATCGGCCTCAACCGGGTGCGCGAGTGGTGGGAGTCCCGCCGCGGCCCGCGTCGTCCCTCGAACCCCTGACCTTCGCCCCCGAGGAACCCCCGTTGATCACCCCGGAAGCCGTCCTCGCCGCACTCGGCACGGTGAACGACCCCGACCTGCATCGCGACCTCGTCACGCTCGGCATGATCGAGGACGTGCGCGTGGACGGCGGGCAGGTGTCGTTCACCCTCGTGCTCACGACCTCCGCCTGCCCGCTCAAGGCGCAGATCGAGGACGACTGTCGCACCGCCGTCACGCGCATCCCGGGCGTGACGGGCGTGGACATCACCACCACGAGCCGCGTGCGCAAGCCCAAGGACCCGTCGGCCGACCGCAAGGCACTCGAGGGCGTGGGGCACGTGATCGCGGTGGGCTCGGGCAAGGGCGGCGTGGGCAAGAGCACGGTGGCCGCCAACCTCGCCATCGCGCTCGCGCAGACCGGCGCCAGCGTGGGGCTGCTCGACGGCGACATCTACGGTCCCAACATGCCGCGCATGATGGGCGTGCAGCGCCAGCCGTTCCAGCGCGAGGGGCGCATCGTGCCCGTCGAGGCGCACGGCATCCGCTTCATGTCCATGGGACTGCTCGTGGACGCCGGTGAGGCGGTGGTGTGGCGCGGCCCCATGTTGCACGGTGCCATCAAGAGCTTCCTGTCCGACGTGGACTGGTCGGGCTGCGACTACCTCATCGTGGACCTGCCGCCGGGCACGGGTGACGTGCAGCTCTCGCTCATCCAGCAGACGGTGGTGACCGGTGCGGTCATCGTCACCACGCCGAGCACGGTCGCGATCGAGGACTCGGTGAAGGCCGTGCGCATGTTCGAGAAGCTGCAGGTGCCGGTGCTGGGCGTGATCGAGAACATGAGCTGGTTCCTGTGCGGCAACTGCGCGACCCGTCACGAGGTGTTCTCGAGCGGCGATGCGCGCACGCGCGCGCTCGCGCTGGGGCTGCCGTTCCTGGGTTCGCTGCCGCTCGAGTCCGACGTCCGCAAGGGCGGCGACCAGGGCGCCCCGGTCGTGGCGTCGCTGCCCGCGAGCGAGACCGCGGCGTCGTTCCGCGCCATCGCGGGTGCGGTCGCGCAGCGCATCAGCATCGCCACGCTGGGCTCGGGTGTGGGGGCGAGCGCTTGAAGCGCATCCACGCCGACCACGCCGCCACGACGCGCCCCGACCCGAGTGTGGTCGAGGCCATGCGTCCGTGGCTCGGCGAGCGGTTCGGCAATCCCGCCAGCGTGCACGCCCGCGGGGAGAGGGCGCGCGACGCGCTCGAGTCCGCGCGCGACGCGGTCGCACGCCTGCTCGGGGCGCGCAGCGAGGAGGTCGTGTTCACCGCGACCGGGAGCGAGTCGAACGACCTCGCGCTCTCGGGTGCGATGCACGCCTCGTCGCGCCGGCGACTGGTGGTGAGCGCGATCGAGCACGCCTCGGTGCTCGCCACCGCGCGCGCGCTCGAGGCCGAGGGTTTCGCGCTCACCGTGGTGCCCGCGCGCCGCGACGGCACGGTGGACCTCGACGCGCTCGCCGCCTCGCTCGCCGACGACGTCGCCCTCGTGAGCGTCATGGCGGTGAACAACGAGACCGGTGTGCGTCAGCCCGTCGAGGCGGTCGGCGCGCTCGCCAAGGGCGTCGGTGCCCTGTTCCACGTCGATGCGGTGCAGGCCCCGGGCCGACTCACGGTGCGCGTGGACGACGGGCGGGCCGACCTCGTGAGCGTGGCGGCGCACAAGTTCCACGGCCCGCTCGGGGCCGCGGCCCTGTTCGTGCGGCGCCGCACGCGGCTCGAGCCGCGGGTGCGCGGCGGTCAGCACGAGCACGGCCTGCGCGCCGGCACCCCGAACGTGCCCGCCCTCGTCGGCATGGGCGTGGCGGCCGAGCGCGCGCATGCCGCCCTCGCCGCGGGCGAGCCCGCGCGCGTCGCCGCGCTCACCGACCGACTGCTCGCCGACCTGCTCGCGCACGTGCCCGCGTGCACCCCGAACGGCGACCCCGCGCTGCGCGCCGCGGGGACGTTCAACCTGTGCTTCACGGGTGTGGATGGCGAAGCGGTCCTGCACGAGCTCGACCGCGAGGGGATCGAGGTGTCCACCGGCAGCGCCTGCAGCCACGCGCTCGCCGGACCCAGCCACGTGCTGATCGCGATGGGACGCACCCCCGACGAGGCGCACGCCAGCGTGCGGTTCTCGCTCGGGGCCGGTAACGACGAGGACGATGTGACCCGCCTCGCCGCGGTCGTACCCGCGGTGGTCGCGCGCCTGCGCGCACTCGGCGGGACGACCATGGAACGCAGTGCCTGAACCGCGCCGCGGGCCCCCGGGCGCGCGGTCGAACATCCGACGGAGGAATCCCACCATGAAGCGCACCCACCAGCGCCGCCCCAGCAAGGCCGCGCCGCACCGCAACGGCTCCGCGCCGGCGGCCGTGTCGCAGGAGGAGGCGTTCCGCCTCAAGGTCGGTCTCGCCGAGATGCTCAAGGGTGGCGTCATCATGGACGTCATGAACGTCGAGCAGGCCACCATCGCGCAGGAGGCGGGGGCCGCCGCGGTCATGGCGCTCGAGCGCATCCCTTCGCAGATCCGCGAGGCCGGCGGCGTCGCGCGCATGAGCGACCCCTCGATGATCGCGGCCATCCAGAAGGCGGTGGACATCCCGGTCATGGCGAAGTGCCGCATCGGGCACCTCGTCGAGGCGCAGATCCTCGAGGCGCTCGAGATCGACTTCATCGACGAGTCCGAGGTGCTCACGCCGGCCGACGAGACGAACCACGTCTGGAAGCACGACTTCAAGGCCCCGTTCGTGTGCGGCTGCCGTGACCTCGGCGAGGCGCTGCGCCGCATCGGCGAGGGGGCCGCGATGATCCGTACCAAGGGCGAGGCCGGCACGGGCAACGTGGTCGAGGCCGTGCGCCACATGCGCACCGTGGTGTCGCACATGCGCAAGCTCACCACCATGACCGCCGACGAGCTCATGGCCGAGGCCAAGCACCTCGGGGCGCCGTTCGAGCTCGTGCGCGAGGTCGCGCGCACCGGCAAGCTGCCGGTGCCGAACTTCGCCGCGGGTGGCGTGGCCACGCCGGCCGACGCCGCGCTCATGATGAAGCTCGGCGCCGAGGCGGTGTTCGTGGGTTCGGGCATCTTCGAGGTCGGCGACCCCGAGCGTCCGAAGGAGCAGCGCCGTGACCAGGCGCGCACGGCGCGCGCCATCGTGCAGGCGGTCGCGAACTGGGATCGCCCCGACCTGCTCAAGGACATCAGCACCGGGCTGCCGCAGCCGATGCGCGGCATCTCGCTCGAGACGCTCACCGAGGGCGAACTGCTTGCCAAGCGTGGCTGGTGACCGTCGCCGGGGCCAGCGCCGCGCGGTGAGCGCGGTGCGCGGCCTGCGTCCGGCCCGCGTCTCGGCGCGGCCCGCGCCGTCGGGGCCGCCGCGCGTCGGCGTGCTCGCGGTGCAGGGTGACTTCGCGCTGCACGCGGCCGCGCTCGCCGAGGTGGGGTGCACGCCGGTTCGGGTGTCGCTGCCCGAGCACCTCGAGGGGCTCGAGGCGATGGTGCTGCCGGGCGGGGAGTCCTCGACCATGCTGCGCCTGCTCGACTCGACCGGCCTGCGCGCACCGCTCGAGCGCTTCGTGCGCACCCGGCCGGTGCTGGGGACGTGCGCCGGGCTCATCCTGCTCGCGCGCGAGGCCGATCGCCTGCCGCGACCCACGCTGGGGGCGCTCGACGTCCGTGTCGAGCGCAACGCATGGGGACGCCAGGTGCATTCGTTCGCGGCCGCGGTCGACGCGCCCGCCCTCGGGGGAGCGGTGGATGGCGTGTTCATCCGCGCGCCGCGCATCCGGCGGGTCGGCGCGGGAGTCGAGGTGTTCGCGCGCTACCGGGGTGAGCCCGTGGGCGTGCGTCAGGGGCACGTCGCGGCGATCGCGTTCCACCCCGAACTGACCGGCGACCGCCGCCTGCACGCGTGGTTCGTGCGCGAGGTCGCGGGGCTCGTGCCCGCGGGGGCCCGATGAGCGCGCCCGCCGTCCGCACCGCGCGCGCCGCACTGCACGAGTTCGTGCAGCGCCACCAGCGCTTCCTGCTCACCACGCACATCAACCCCGACGGTGACGCGATCGGCAGCGAGATCGCGTTCGCGCGCCTGCTGCGCGCGTTGGGTAAGGACGTGCGCATCCTCAACGACTCGCCCACGCCTCACGCGTTCGGCTGGCTCGCCGACGCCGGTCCCGTCGAGGTGTACGACGAGGGGCTCGCCGAGCAGCGGTTCGCCGAGGCCGACGCGCTCGTGGTGCTGGACACCTCGAACCGTCAGCGCATCGGACGGCTCGCGCACCACATCGATCGTCATGCGATCGCGGTCGCGATCGTGGATCACCACGCCACGCACGACGGCTTCGGTCAGGTCAACGTGGTCGAGCCCGACTGCGCGGCGGCCGCGGTGCTCGTGTACGAGTTGATGGCCGAGGCGGGCGTCACGCCCGACGCGATCGCGGCCGACGCCCTGTACGTGGGCCTCGCCACCGACACCGGCTGGTTCCGTTACACGAACACCGACGCGCGCTCGCTGCGCATGGCGGCGGCCCTCGTCGAGTCCGGGGTGGACGCCGCGCTCGTGAACACGCGCGTCTCGCAGACCGCGCCGGCGGGTCGCATGCGGTTCTTCGGCGAGGCGCTGTCGGCGCTCGAACTGCGGCACGGCGGGCAGTTGGTGGTGCTCGAGGTCGCCCCGGAGCAGTTCGCGCGCCACGGCTTGGTGGGCGCCGACACCGAGGGGCTGGTGGACCTGCCGCGCGCCATCGAGGGCGTCGAGGCGGTCGCGCTGTTCAGCGAGGTCGAGCCCGGCAAGGTCAAGGTGAGCCTGCGCTCGACCGGTCGGGTCGCGATCGACGGCGTGTGCGCACGGCTCGGCGGCGGCGGCCACCTGCATGCCGCGGGCGTGCAGTTGCGCGGCACCCGCGAGCAGGCGCGTGAGCGCGTGCTGCCCGAGGTCGAGCGCCTGCTCTCCGAGTTGCCGCCGCTGCCCGCGAAGGGGCGCGCATGAGCGTGCGTGCGGTGCGGGTCGAGGCCGAGGGGCTCACGCATCGGTACGGCCGCCGCCGCACGCACATCCATGCGCTGTCGTTCGCCTTCGACGGTCCGGGCGCGATCGCGGTGACCGGTCCGAACGGCAGCGGAAAGAGCACGCTGCTGCGCATCGTCGCGGGGCTGTTGCGTCCGAGTGCGGGGCGGTTCGCGCTCACGCTCGAGGGGCGCGCGCTGCCGCCGCATGGGCGTCGGCTCGCGGTCGGTCTGGCGACCCCCGACCTGTCGTTCTACGAGGAGTTCAGCGCCCGCGAGAACCTGGCGTTCGTCGCGCGTGCCCACGGACTCGCCGACCCGGCGCGGTCCGCGTCCGCTGCGCTCGACGAGGTCGGGCTCGCCGCGCGAGCCGACGACCGCGTCGCGGCGTACTCGAGCGGCATGAAGCAGCGGCTGCGGATCGCGTTCGCGGTGCTCCACGACCCGGCCGTGCTGCTGCTCGACGAGCCCGGCAGCCACCTCGACGACCACGGCCGCGGGGTGGTGCGCGCGGTGGTCGAGCGGCACGCCGCTCGCGGGTTGGTGTTGATCGCGACCAACGACCCGGCCGAGTCCGCGCTCGCCACGCGGGGGGTGGCGCTCGATGCGTAGGTTCTGGGCGCTGCTCGGCAAGGAGTGGCGGAGCGAGTGGCGCACGCGCTACGGGCTCAACGCCGCGGTGCTGTTCGCGGTCTCGAGCCTCGCCGCGATCACGTTCGCCGCCGGCCGCATCCCCGATCGTACCGACATCCTGTCGGCGTTGTTCTGGCTCACGCTGCTGTTCGCCGCGCTCGCCTCGATGAGCCACGCGTTCGTGCGCGAGACCGAGGCCCGCACCATGCTGCTGCTCCGCCTCGTCGCCTCGCCGACCGCGATCGCGCTCGGCAAGTTCGGCTTCAACCTCATCTTCCTGGTCGTCGTCGAGGCGGTCACGGTGCCGTTGTTCCTCGTCTTCACCGGGGCGCCGCCGCTGCACTGGGGTCCGTTCCTCGCCGTATTGGGATTGGGAACGCTCTCTCTCTCGGCCTCGAGCACGCTGATCGGCGCGGTCATCGCGCAGACGCGCAGCCGGGGGGCGCTGTTCGCGGGCGTGTCGCTGCCGGTGCTGCTGCCCGTGCTCGCGGCCGGCGTCGGCGGCATGCGCGCGCAGTGGGAGGGCGTGCCGGTGGACCCGTACCTGCGGCTGCTCGGGGCCTACGCGGTGGCACTGTTCGCCATCGGGCTGCTACTCTATGACCATCTCTGGGAGGACTGAGCCGGGACGGGGCAAGGCTGCCTGACCGTCGACCGGCCCGATCACCATGATCTGGCGCATCGGCATCTACCTGTGGGTCGCGGTCACGATGGCCGTCGCCCTGACGCAGGCCCCGCTGGTCCCGGTGTTGGCCGAGACCACGCGTGTCCTCTACTTCCACGTTCCCGCGGCGTGGATCACCGTGGTCGCGCTCGCGTGGTCCATGATCCAGAGCGCGCTCTACCTGTGGAAGCGCGACCTGCGCCACGACGATCACGCCGCGGCGGCCGCCGAACTCGGCCTGCTGTTCTGCATCGTCGCCTCGGTCTCGGGCGCACTGTGGGCCAAGGCCATGTGGGGGGCGTACTGGAACTGGGATCCGCGCCAGACGAGCATCTTCTTCCTGTTCCTCATCTACGCCGCCTACCTCGCGCTGCGGGGGAGCATCGAGGGCGACGAGAAGCGGGCCCGGCTCTCGGCCGTGTACTCGCTGGTCGCGTTCGTGTCGGTCCCGCCGCTCATGTTCGTGGTGCCGCGCATCTACTCGACGCTGCATCCCGACCCCATCATCAACACGCAGGGCAAGGTGGACATGGATCCCATGATCACCCTGTGCTTCATGCTCATGCTGGTCGGCTTCACGTTCCTGTATGCCTGGCTGCAGGCGCTCCGCGTGCGGGTCACGCGCCTCGAGCGCCGCGCGGCCGATGCCTGAGGGTTCCGCGATGGGTCACAACGGAGTGGTGCTCGGGGTCTCCCTGCTGGTCTGGACGCTGTTGTTCGTGTGGCTCCTCCGGGTCGATCGGCGCGTCTCCGAGCTCGAGCGCCAGAGCGATGCCGGAGCCTCGAATCCCAAGGAGAAGCGATGAACCTCAAGGCCATCCTCGCGCTCGTGCTCCTCGCCGTGGCCACGGTCGTCGGGGTGTCGAGCTTCAAGAAGACCATGACCCCGTACATCGGCTTCGCCGAGGCCCGCACCTCCAGCGGTCTGGTGCAGGTGAACGGCAAGCTGGCCGACAAGGACTACGTCCTCAAGCCCGAGGAGCAGTTCCTGCGATTCAACCTCAAGGACGACCACGGTGACGTGATGCCGGTCGAGTACCGCGGCGTCATCCCGGGCAACTTCGACCAGGCTGTGAGCGTGGTCGCGATCGGGCGCTTCCAGGGCGACCACTTCGAGGCCCAGCAGCTGCTCGTGAAGTGCCCGTCCAAGTACCAGGCCGAGGGGGCCGAGCACCCCGAGGGTGTGCCCATGTCCAAGGAGACCGCCTCGTGAACCGCACCGCGCTCACCACCTCCGCGACGCTCGTCGTCGGCGGGCTCGCGATCGGGGCCTTCCTCACCAGCACCGGGGCCTTCAACTGGGGCCAGGTCCTGTGCTGGCTGGCGTTCGTCTCGGCCGTCACCGCCGGTTTCTCGTGGTGGCTGTGCATCCTCGGCCACGACCGCGCCGAGCCCGTGGCGCGCGGCGCCTACCGTGTGCAGTGGCTCGCGCTGCTCGGCGGGGCCGCGTTCCTGTGGTGGATCCTGTTCCGCCACCGCTTCGAGTTCCAGTACGTGCACGACTACTCGTCGCAGGACATGCCCTGGTACTACGTGTTCGCGGCGTTCTGGGGCGGGCAGGAGGGCACGTTCCTGCTGTGGGCGTTCCTCAGCACCACGCTCGGGCTGTTCCTCATGTACAGCCGGCACTCGCTCGCGCGCACCGCGATGTTCTTCTCGAACCTCCCCATGATCATGCTCACGTTCATCGGGGCCGTGCGCGGGCCGTTCCTCGCCAGCAAGGAGGCCTACACGAACGGTGTCGGCCTGAACCCGCTGCTGCAGGACTGGTGGATGACCATCCACCCGCCGGTGCTGTTCATCGGGTTCTCGTCGTTCCTGTTCCCGTTCGCCATCGCGTGTGCGGCCCTGCTGCGACGCGACTACGACGGCTGGGTGAAGCCCGTCATGCCGTGGGCCGTGTTCGCCACCGCGGTGCAGGCCACCGGCTTCATCATGGGTGGTGTGTGGGCCTACAAGGTGCTGGGCTGGGGCGGGTACTGGGGCTGGGACCCGGTCGAGAACGGCTCGCTCATCCCGTGGCTCGCCACGGTGGGCCTGCTGCATGGACTGCTCGTCCAGCGCGTCACCGGTTCGCTGCGCGTCACGAACTTCGTGCTCGCCATCCTGAGCTACGTGCTCGTGCTGTACGCCTCGTTCCTCACCCGCAGTGGCGTGCTCGCCGACTTCTCCGTGCACTCGTTCGCGGCCAACGACACGTGGCACCTGCCGTTCGGTCTCGGCGGTTTCCTCGTGTTCATGATCGCGACCGCGGCGGTGGTGGGCTTCGGGCTGCTGTTCTCGCGCCTGTCGCACATCCCGCGCTCGCCCGAGCCGCTCGGCGCGTTCTCGCGCGAGTCGTTCATGTGGCTGGGCCAGCTCGTGTTCATCCTCATGTGCGCGCTCATCACGATCGGCATGAGCGCGCCGCTCATCACGCGCCTGTTCGGGCCGCCGAGCAACGTGCAGACCACCTACTACAACCTCGTCAACGCGCCGCTCGCGGTCGCGATGGGTGTGCTGCTCGGCATCGCCCCGCTGCTGCGCTGGCGCCAGAGCGAGCCCGAGGCGTTCGTGCGGGCCGCGCTGCCCTCGATCGCGTTCGCGGTCGCCGCCACCATCGTCATGGTGGTGGCCGGCGTGCGCGAACTTATGCCCGCGCTGGTGCTGTTCGCGATGTCGTTCGCGCTCGCGGCCAACACCGTGGTCATGGTGCGCGGCTTCCGCGCCTCGTGGAAGCACGGGGCCGCCTTCCTGGGCCACATGGGACTGTCGATCATGCTGATCGGCGTGGTGGCCTCGAGCGGCTACGGCATCACCGACCAGGTCCAGTTGCCGCGTGGCGAGGCCCGCAACGTGCTGGGTTTCATGATGAACTTCCGCGGCATGGAGCGCGACTCCACCGATGGCAAGGACCACGCGATCATCGCGGTGAGCTCGGCCGAGCGGAACTTCACCGCGAACGCCAAGTTCTACTGGAGCGAGTACAACCAGGGCTACATGAAGAAGCCGCACATCGAGCGGTTCTGGAACCGCGACGTGTACATCGCACCGCTCGACATGGTCGGCGGGGCCGACGTGGGCGGCGTGTGGTTCATGCCCGGCGAGACCAAGCGCTTCGGCGAGGTGAGCTACACGTTCAACGGGTTCCGGCCCGAGCCGAGCGCGACCGGCATGAAGCTCACCGCCGAGATGGTGGTGGACATCGGCGGGCGCACGGTGCCGGCGCGACCCGAGTTCGTGATCTCGTCCGGCAAGCGCACCTCGACGCCGGCCTACCTGCCGAGCGGCGGCACGATCTCGATCGTCTCGGGCGACCCGCAGTCGGGTCGGGCGCTGCTGTCGCTGCCGAACCAGGAGGTCGCGGCCGACAGCCAGACGCTGGCGGTCGAGGTGAGCACCAAGCCGTTCATCAACCTCGTCTGGTTCGGGTCGGTGGTGATGCTGCTGAGCGCCTTCCTGTCGGTCCTGCGGCGGGCACTCGAGCAGCGGCGCGAACCGGTGGGCGGGAAGGCCGCCTGAGGCGTCCCCGGGGCCTTCCCGGGGGGCGTGGCGGCGGGGCGGGGCAGGGTCGCGAGCACGCGGCCTTGCCCCGCTGCCCGTTTGTGCAGTAGGATGCCCGTGGTGCCGGTCGGAGTGCCGGGGAGGCCCGGGCGACCATGTTCGAATCCCACAACGACCCGGTCGACGTCCTCACCGTGTTCGTGGACGGCGCCATGCGCCCGATCCGCTTCCGCTGGCAGGGCCGCGTGGTGCGCATCCGCGAGGTCACGGGGCACTGGACGCGGCGCGAGGGCCAGGCGCAACTCCGCTACTTCGCGGTCCGGGGCGCCCGGGACGACAGCTACGAACTCTGCTTCGACGCGCGGGGACCGTCGTGGGTCCTGAGTCGCGCATGGACGGGCCCCGCGTGAGCCGGGGCGGGAGCGTCGATTGATTCTGCTCGCCGACATGGATGCGTTCTTCGCCTCGGTGGAGCAAGCGCACCATCCGCACCTGCGCGGCAAGCCGGTCATCGTGTGCGGTGACCCGAACCGGCGCGGCGTGGTGACGGCCGCCTCCTACGAGGCGCGCCCGTTCGGCGTGCGCGCCGGCATGCCGCTCGGCGAGGCCAAGCGCCGATGCCCGCACGCCGAGTACGTCGAGGGCAGCCCGCGCAAGTACGTCGAGAAGTCGCTCGAGTTGCTCGAGATCTTCCTGTCCGTGACCCCCGACGTGGAGCCGTTCAGCGTGGACGAGGCGTTCCTCGACCTGTCGCGCCTGCCGGGGCGGGGCGACACGCCGGAGTCGGCGGTCGCCATCGCGCGCGAGCTGCAGGAGCGCATCGCGCGCGAGCACGGATTGGGGGCGTCGTTCGGGATCGGGCCCAACAAGCTCATCGCCAAGATGGCGAGCGGGCTCGAGAAGCCCCGCGGGCTCACGGTGCTCGACGAGGAGTCGTTCCGCGGCGTGTACTGGCCGAAGGACGTGCAGGAGCTGTGGGGCGTGGGGCCCAAGCTCGCGCAGCGACTCAAGGGCATGGGCATCGCCACCGTGGGCGCGCTCGCCAACGCCCCCGAGCGTACGCTCGTGCGCACCTTCGGCGTGGTGGGCGAGCACCTGCGCGAGGCGGCGTGGGGTCGGGACCGCTCGCCCGTGGTGCCGTATCACGAGGGCTCCGACCCCAAGTCCATGGGGCACGAGGTCACGCTGCCCGAGGACTGTCGCGACCCCGAGTTCCTCGAGGGCACGCTGCTGCGGCTCTCGGACCAGGTCGCGCGGCGGTTGCGAGCGGACGGGGTGCGTGCGGCCACGATCACGGTGAAACTGCGCGACCATCGCTTCCACACCGTCACGCGCCAGCGCGCGCTCGGCACGCCCGTGGACGACCACCTCTCGATCCATGCCGTGGTGCGAGCGCTGTGGCGCGAGCACTGGAAGGGGGAGCCGCTGCGGTTGCTCGGCATCTCGGCTTCGGCGCTCACGCCGGCCGCCGAGGCGCAGCTCGAGTTGTTCGCGCGCGACGAGCGTTCGCGTGCGCTGCAGGACGTGCTCGACCGCGTGCGCGACAAACTCGGCGAGGCATCCGTGGTCCCTGCTGGTTCGCTCGCCTACCGCAAGGCGATCGCGCACGTCCCGTTCGGTGCGGCCAAGCGCGCGGCGTCCGAGCGCGCGGGTTACGCCGAGGGCTCCGACCCCTCCGCGCCCGACCCCACGCAGGTGCGTCCGCGAGGGCCGCGGGAGCGCGCATGACCGCCCTCGGCGAGGTGCTCGTGGGCACCTCGGGATACTCGTTCCCGGACTGGGTGGGACCGTTCTACCCGCCGGGCACCGCGAGCCGCGACTTCCTGCCGTTCTACGCGATGCGGTTCCACTGCGTCGAGCTGAACGTCTCGTACTACCGCATGCCGGGCCCGCGCACGTTCGTGCCCATGGTCGAGCGCACCCCGCCGGGCTTCCGGTTCATGGTGAAGCTGCACCGCTCCATGACCCACGAGCGCACGCTCGAGCCCGCGGCCGTTGCTGCGTTCCGCGACGCGCTCGCCCCGCTGCGCGAGGCCGGACGCTACCGAGGCCTGCTCGCGCAGTTCCCGTGGGCGTTCCGGCGCGACGAGGGCGCGAAGGCCCACCTGGAGCGGTTGCGCGAGGGGTTCGCGGGCGAGCCGCTGTGGGTCGAGTTCCGGCACGCCTCGTGGATGCACCCGCGGCTGCCGTCGTGGCTCGCCGAGCGCGACCTCGGCTACTGCGCGGTGGACGAGCCCGCGCTGCCGGGCCTGCTCCCACCGGTGACGCACGTCACGAACGGGATCGGCTACGTGCGCTTCCACGGGCGCAACGCCGCGCACTGGTGGGGACCGCGGGCGGGCTCGCCCACGGCGGCGAGCGGCGGGCGTCGCGAGCAGTTGCGCTACGACCACGACTACACCGAGCCCGAGTTGGCGGAATGGGTGGCGCGCGTGCGCGAGATGGCGCAGCAGGCCAGGTCCACGTACCTGTTCTTCAACAACTGCCACGCGGGGCAGGCCGCGCGCAGTGCCGCGCTCATGGAGGAGTTGCTGCGCCGGCAGGGGGTACTCGGGCCCGAGGTACGCCGCGTCGCCGACGACGCGCGTTGACGCTCGCGCGGCCGAGCCGTTAGCGTGCATCGTGCCCGCCTCGTGCGCGCACGGATGCCCTTGCGGTCCCCTCGGAGGTCCCCATGGATCAGGGTCCCAAGTCCTACTGGGCCGAGTTCCTCGGCACGTTCGCGCTCTGCTTCATCGGACAGGGCGCGATCGTCATGCAGCGTGCAGCCGGCACGGACGACCCGCTCGTGGTCGCGGCCGCCTACGGCATCATCCTCGCCACCATGATCACGGCGCTCGGGGTGTGGTCAGGGGCGCACTTCAACCCTGCGGTCACGCTGGGCTTCGTGGTGACGCGGCGCATGTCGCTCACCTCGGCCATCACCTACTGGCTGTCCCAGTTGGCCGGCGCGGTGGTCGCCAGCTTCCTGCTGCGCTCCGTGGTGCCCGGCGAACCCGGCGAGGCGGTGCACTTCGGCGTGCCCATGGTCGCGGCCGGGGTATCGGTCGGGCAGGCGCTGCTCGTCGAGTTCGTGCTCACGTTCCTGCTCGTCACGGTCGTGTGGGGCACGCTGGTGGACGAGCGCGCGCCCCGACTCGGGGGCTTCGGGGTCGGTCTCGTGGTGTTCGCCGCCATCCTCGTGGGCGGGCCGATCACCGGTGCGGCCTTGAACCCCGCGCGCGCCTTCGGGGCCGCGTGCGCCTCGGGCGTGTGGACGGGGCATTGGATCTACTGGGTTGCGCCGCTGCTCGCCGGCGTCGCCGCGGCACGCGTGTACAAGTCGCTGCTCTCGTCCCGATGAGCACGAACGAGCTGCGTCCGGCCGCGTTCATCACCCGTCCCCCGGAGCGGGTGCTGTTCCTGTGCATCCACAACTCGTCGCGCAGCCAGATGGCCGAGGGTTTCGCGCGTGCGCTCGCGCCCACCGGCGTGCAGGTGGTCAGCGCGGGCACCGAGCCCCGTCAGGTGCATCCGTGCGCACAGGAGGTCATGTCCGAGATCGGCCTCGACCTGTCGTCGCACCTGTCGAAGTCCCTCGACGAGGTGCCGTGGCGCGAGTGCGACACCGTGGTCACGCTCTGCGGCGAGGGTGACGAGGCGTGTCCGACCCTCGCGGGCGACGTGCGGCGTGTGCACTGGCCGCTGCCCGATCCCAGTGCCGCTCCCGAGGTCACGAGGCTGGACGTGTTCCGCGAGGTCCGCGACGAGATCCGCTGGCGGGTCGCCTCGCTCTGGCCGCAGAGCCGGTGAGTCCCGGGGGAGGACGAACGGGCCCGGTGGGGGGAACCCACCGGGCCCGTTCGCAGGTTCAGCACGGACTCAGTGCGTGCGGCGGTCCGAGGTCACTGCGCCGTGGCGGCCCTGCACGAACGCCTCCGCCTCGGCCACGTTCTCCGGGCTGCCGATGATCAACGGCGTGCGCTGGTGCAGCGCGGCCGGGGCGATGTCCATGATGCGGCGGCTGCCGTCGCTGGCCGCACCGCCGGCCTGCTCGGCCACGTAGGCGAGCGGGGCTGCCTCGTAGAGCAGGCGGAGCTTGCCGTTGGGGTTCTTCTTGTCGCCGGGGTACAGGTACACGCCGCCGTAGAGCAGGTTGCGGTGGAAGTCGGCCACGAGTGAGCCCACGTAGCGGGCGCTGTAGGGGCGCCCGGTGGCCTCGTCCTCGACCTTCATCCAGTCCACGTAGCGCTTCATGCCCTCGGACCACTGCGAGTAGTTGCCCTCGTTCGCGCTGTAGATGCGGCCGCGCGGCGGGGTGCGGATGTCGGGGTGCGAGAGCAGGAACTCGCCGATGCTCGGCTCGTAGGTGAAGCCGTGCACGCCGTCACCGGTGGTGTAGACCAGCATGGTGCTCGAGCCGTACAGCACGTAGCCCGCGCACAACTGGCGCCGACCCGCCTGCAGCACGTCCTCGTGCGTCCCGCGGCCCGTGCGCGTGAGCCGGGGCAGGATCGAGAAGATGGTCCCGATGTTGACGTTCGCGTCGATGTTCGACGACCCGTCGAGCGGGTCGAAGTTGACGACGTAGCGACCGATCGGCACGCCCTCGGTCACCTGCACGATGTCCTCGTCCTCCTCGGACGCGACCACCGCCAGCTGCCCGGTGCTGCCGAGCACGCGCATGATCGTCTCGTGCGCGAACACGTCGAGCTTCTGCACCTTCTCGCCCTGCACGTTCACCGTGCCCGTGGCCCCGAGCACGTCCGAGAGCCCCGCGCGGATGACCGCCTTGTTGATCATCTTGGCCGCGAGGGCGACGTCGAGCAGCAGGCTCGTGAACTGCCCGCTCGCCTCGGGGTGCAAGCGCTCCTGGTGGAGCACGAACTGCGACAGGGTCACCGCGCGGTCGCTCATCGGGGGCTCCGGGTCAGTCGGAGAGGCCGGTCACGTCCTCGGGGCCCTTGGCGACCCCGACCGTGGTGTCGTACACCGGGAACGAGCCGGGCACGAACGGTGCCCACTTCGCCGCCACCTCGCGCGTGCCGGGCACGTTCAGCTGGGTGAGCAGGAAGGTGAAGCGGTCCTCGAGCGCCTGGCCGATCGCAGCACGCGCCTCGGCGGGCATGCCCCACAGTTGCTCCTTGCGGCCGCCGAGCGCCTTCTTGCGCACCTTGTAGAAGAACTGCTCGTCGGTGTCGGTCGGCTTGCGATCGGCCGCCTCGCTCACGCGCAGCTCGTCGTAGATGGCCTTCTTCAGGTCGGCCGGGAACGCGGGCGAGTCGAAGATCATGTTCTGGAACTCGGTCGCGAGGTGGATCTCGCACGCCCCGCGCTTGGCGAACTCGCCGAACAGCTCCGAGGGCAGGGTCGAGGCGCCGTGCTGCACCGCGCCCGCGAACCCGTACTTCTCGCGCGACAGCTTCGAGAGCGCCTCGAGCGTGTCGAAGTCGAGCTTCACCTTGGCCACCGTGCCGTCGGGCATCGGGACGCCGCCGTGGCTCGTGCCGGTCTGGATCGAGATCTTGCTCATGCCGGGCTTGCCGGGGGCCGCCTTGGCCAGTTCGGCGTTGAACACCTCGACGAACGCCTCGAGCTCCTCGGCGGTCGAGTTCTTGCCGCCGACCTCGCCGATCTCGCCACCCACCGACACCGTGATGCCCGCGGGCTCGTGCTTGCGGATGTAGGCCGTGATCTCGGCGCACAGGCGGCCGTTCAGGGCCTGCTGCTCGCGGTGGCTGGGCTTGTCGAGGTCCACCAGCGTCGAGGTGTCCACGTCGATGTTGTAGAAGCCCGCCGCGAGCGCCTCGGACGTGAGGTCGAGCACCGTGTCCATCTCGGCCTTGGGGTCGGCGAGGTACTTCTTGTGGTTGATCTGGAAGTGGTCGCCCTGGATGAACACCGGGCCGGTCCAGCCCTCGCGCAGCGCGGCGGCCATGATCACGAACGTGTACTCGGCCGGGCGCTGACCGGTGTAGCTGATCTCGGAGCGCGCGATCTCGCAGATCACCGCACCGGCGTCGAGCTTGCGACGGGCGCGGAACAGCGCGCGCGCGGTGTCGTAGGCGATGCCGCGGATGTTGATCGCGGGCACCGTGAACGTGGCGGGCGCCTCGCCGCGGCCACGGGCCATGTACAGGCCGTGGATCGAGGCGGGGTAGAGGCCGACCGAGCGGCACTGGTCCATCACGCCCTGACGCGCGGCCTCGCGGATGCCGTCGGCGCCGAACACGCCGGTCCACACCAGGCGGTCGAGGGCGTCGTTGTTGCCGGTCGCCAGCACCGCGATGGCCTGGCGTACTTCGTCGAGATTGCGGAAGGCGGTCTGCATGCGTTCGTCCTTGATGCGCGCACCGCCCGGTCCGGGGCCGGCGGCGGCGGGGTTCGAGAGGTCGGGTGAGGGGGTGTCGCGAGTCCCCGGCAGTATAGGGGACGGCTGCGGCCGGGGCGAGAGCCCCTCAGTGCAGCGGCACGCTCACGGCCAGCCCGGGGCCGACCGGCGTGATCGGGCTCCATGCGGCCTGGCTGCCACCGGCGCCGTGCGCGCGCACGTGGCGGCCGATGTGCGCGCAGTCGGTGAG
The DNA here is from genome assembly GCA_046076045.1 of bacterium. Lineage (GTDB taxonomy): Bacteria > Eisenbacteria > RBG-16-71-46 > RBG-16-71-46 > RBG-16-71-46 > JAIOPA01. Next base: position 14,416 of record JBJTRI010000057.1, on the reverse strand, counting down.
GCCCTGGACGGTCGCGAACCCCATGCCGACGCCGATCGAGAGGGCCGCGATCCCGAGCCCCTCCCAACCGCCCTCGGCGCTCCCGGCGGCGATCCCCACCACGCCACTGCCCGCCACGATGAGCGCACGATGGGCCGCACCCATGATGGCGGCGTCGGGGTAGCCGGCTTGCGCCCAGCCCAGCGACGGGCCCGCGAGCAGGCCGCCGAAGAACATCACCATGCCGATGGTGGTCTGCGCGTCGCCGCCGTTCCGCGCTCCGTTCGCGGCCAGCAGCGTGCCGCCGACCATGCCGGCGGTGAGCGCGATGAGGCCCGTGCGCGTGGCGGACGAGGCGAGTCGCGCGCGCGCCTCGCGTTCGGCGGTCGGCAGGTCCGCGGGCACCGTGTCGTCGTGACGGCCGCGTGGGCCCGCGCCGGGCGAACTCTCGACGATGGGCGCGCCCACGAGGGGGTCGGGCGAGAGGGCGGCGACCGCGAGCGTCTGGGCGCGGGACGCATCGGTGTGCAACGACAGCAGCAGCACGCTTCCCGCCAGCATGAGATGCGGGGCTCGACGTTGCCGGGTCACTCGCGGGCCTCGCCGAGCGAGACGAACCCCTCGCGCGCCTCGCGCACCTCGGCGAAACGGTGCGGGTCGAACGATGCGGTGTGGCGCGCGCGTCGGAACGACAGCACCTCGGCGAGTTCCTCGGTGCATGCGGCCGCGATCCCCATTCCGTGTCCGGTGAAGCCGGCGCAGATCGCGAGGTGGTGCGCGGCGTCGAGCCAGCCCACGAGCGGACGGCCGTCGCGCGCGAAGCCCATGGTGCCCGCCCAGCGGTAGTCCACGCGCGCCCCTTCGGGCACGAGGTCGCGCAGCCCGGCCTCGATCGCCGACTGGATGGGCTCGGTCGTGTCGGTGTCGAACCCGACCTCGTCGTCGAACGCCGTGTTGCGCCAGCCCCCGATGACGAGTCGGCCGTCCGGCGTCTGGCGCCAGTACTGGTAGCCGTAGTTGGAGTACACGGGCCGCGGGTCGAGGCGCACGGCGAGCGGCTCGGTGGCGAGCATCTGCCCGCGGCGCGGCGCGATGAGCGGCTGGAGGGCCGGCACGAGCCTGGGGGCGTAGGCGTTGGTGGCGAGCACCAGCGTGCGCGCCCGGACCGTACGCCCGGCCGCGCGCACCTGCCACATGCCGTCCTGCCAGCGCGCGCCCGTCACGGGCGTGCCCTCGTGGAAGTGCACCCCGAGTCGCGCCGCGACGGCGGCCAACCCGTGCTGGAAGCGCACCGGGTCCACCACGCCGTCCTCGGGGACCTCGAACGCGGAGTGGAACCGCGCCACCGCGTGCGCGGGCAGCGCGTCCTCGCGCGCGATCTCGCGCATGGGGAAGCCGTCGTGTCGCAGTTCGGTGAGCGAGCCGCGCAGGTCGTCGGTCTCGGCCTCGCTGCGCGAGAGCCTCAGGCTGCCCGTGCGCTCGTAGCCGCAGTCGAGCCCGTGCGTCTCCACGAGCGTCGCGATGCGCTGGTGCGTGCGGCGACCGACCTGCAGCATCGCGCGCGCGCCCTCGCGGCCCCAGAGCGCGATGCGCTCGGCGTAGGGCTCGGCCGGCAGGACCAGCAGCAGGCCGCCGTTGCGCCCGCTCGCCGCGCCGGCGAGCCGGCCCGCCTCGAGCACCGCCACGCGCGTGCCCTGCGTGACGAGCGTGTGCGCGAGCGTGATCCCGGTGACGCCGCCACCCACGATGGCGACCTCGACCGTGAGGTCCTCGGTGAGCGGGGCGTGGGTGGGCCGGTCCTCGGCCCACCAGTACGAGGGCGGCACGGCGGCGCGGTCGGTCATGGCCGCATTGTGCGCGGCTTGCGCGTCGCGGGCAAGGCCGCGGGCGTTGACACTCCTCGGGCGACGGGCTTCAATCGCGAGCCGGACCCGCGCGCGTCGCTCGGGTCCTCCCGGCCCCACGACCTCCGGAGTGCCCCCTTTGGACCAGCCGACCCCGGTGCTGTGCCGCCTGCGCGTGAACGGCGACGAGCGCACCTGCGCCGTCACGCCGCACACCACGCTGCTCGAGGCGCTGCGCTACGGGCTCGCGCTCACGGGCTCCAAGCAGGGCTGCGACAAGGGTGACTGCGGGGCATGCACCGTGCTCGTGGACGGCGAACCCGTGCTGGCCTGCATCACGCTCGCCCTCGCCTGCGAGGGGCGCGCGGTGCGCACGGTCGAGGGCATCGCCGAGGGCGCCCGCCCGCACCCGCTCCAGGACGCCTTCGACCGCACCGGTGGGGCGCAGTGCGGCTTCTGCACCCCGGGCATGCTCATGAGCGCGGCCGCGCTGCTCGAGCGCAACCCGTCGCCGACGCGCGATGAGATCGCGCACGCGCTCTCGGGCAACCTGTGCCGGTGCACCGGCTACACCAAGATCCTCGACGCCGTGGAACTCGCCGCCGCCGAACTGCGCGCGCGCGGTGCGGAGGGCGCGTGAGCGCGGACCGTCCGGTGCCGGTCCCCGGCATGGCCATCCCGGCCGGGCGCGTCATGCCCAAGGCCGAGCGACTGTCCCCGCCGGTCTGGGAGGGCGGTCGCACCGACCCGCCGAACGGCGACGCGTTCCACACCATCGGCAAGCGCAACCGCAAGGTCGAGGGCCTCGCCAAACTCACCGGGCGCGCGATCTACGCCGACGACCTCACGCTGCCGCGCATGCTGTACGCGAAGCTGCTGCGCTCGATCCACGCCCATGCACGCATCCGTTCCATCGACGCGAGCGCCGCGCTCGCGCTGCCGGGCGTGCACGCGGTCATCACGGGGCGCGACCTGCCCGAGTGGTTCGGCATCATCCCGTGGACGCAGGACGAGCAGGCGTTGTGCGAGGAGAAGGCGCGCTACGTCGGCGACGCGATCGCGGCGGTGGCGGCCGACACCGAACTGCTCGCCGAGGAGGCCCTGCGCCTCATCCGCGTCGAGTACGAGGTGCTGCCCGCCATCAACGGCATCGACGAGGCGCTCGCGCACCCCGAGATCCAGGTCAACGAGAAGGCCCTCGAGGGCAACCTCTCCAAGCACGTCCACCTGGAGTTCGGCCCCGTCGACGACCGCCTCGCCGCGAGCGACGAGGTCGTGGAGTGCGAGTACTGGTACGAGGGCAACACGCACGCGCCCATCGAGCCGCACTGCTGCGTCGCCGAGTTCGACGCCACCGGGTTCCTCACGGTCTGGTCGAGCACGCAGGTCGCGCACTACCTGCACCGCGACCTCGCCAAGGTGCTCGACCTGCCCACGCAGCGCATCCGCGTCGTGCAGCCGGTCGTGGGTGGCGCCTTCGGCGGCAAGAGCGAGCCGTTCTCGCTCGAATTCTGCGCCGCCAAGCTCAGCATGCTGACCGGTCGGCCGGTGAAGATCCTGTACACGCGCGAGGAGGTGTTCTACGCGCACCGCGGTCGCCACCCGATGCGCCTGCACTACCGCACCGGCGTGACGCGCGACGGCATGCTCACCGCGACCGACGCCCGCATCCACATCGACGGCGGTGCGTACTCGAGCTTCGGGCTCGTCACCACCTACTACTCGGGCCAGCTCCTCACCGCGCCGTACGCGCTCCCGGCCTACCGCTTCGACTCGACGCGCGTGTTCACGAACAAGCCGTGCTGCGGCCCGAAGCGCGGACACGGCTCGGTGCAGCCGCGGTTCGCGTTCGAGTGCCAGATCGACAAGCTGGCCGAGCGCATCGCCATGGACCCGATCGAGCTGCGGCGCCGCAACTTCATCGGCGAGCGCACGCGCACGGTCAACGGCATGCGCGTGACCTCGAACGGCTTCCTCGAGTGCCTCGAGGCGGTCGAGCGCGCCTCGGGCTGGCGCGAGCGCTGGCGCAAACTGCCCTACGGACGCGGTCTCGGCGTGGCCGGCAGCATGTACATCTCGGGCACCAACTACTGCATCTATCCCAACGAGATGCCGCAGTCGGCGGTCCAGCTCAAGCTCGACCGCTCAGGCCGCGCGACGGTGTTCTGCGGGGTGAGCGACATCGGGCAGGGCGCCGACTCGGTGCTCGCCTACATCGTGTGCGAGGAGTTGGGCCTCGACCTGCGCGACGTGCGCGTGGTCGCCGCCGACACCGACCTCACGCCGGTGGACCTCGGCAGCTACTCGAGCCGCGAGACGTTCATGTGCGGCAACGCCTGCCTCGACGCCGCGCGCCAGTTGCGCGAACGCATCGCCTCCACGCTCTCCGAGCTGTGGGGCGTGCCCCAGGGCGAGGTCGTGCTCGCGAACGGCATGGCCGTGGCGACGAGCGACCCCGTTCGCCACGCCATGAGCGTGCGCGACGCGTTCCAGGCCGCCGAGGCGCGCCACGGCACGCTCGGCTCGGTGGGTTGGTACCAGAGCCCCAAGCTGGGCGGCGACTATCGCGGCGGCACGATCGGGGCCTCGCCGGCGTACTCGTTCACGGCCCACATCGCCGAGGTCGAGGGCGACCCCGAGACCGGGTTCGTGCGCGTCGCGCGCATCTGGGTGGCGCACGACTGCGGGCGTGCGCTCTCGCCGGTCGCGGTCGAGGGGCAGATGGAGGGCAGCGCCTACATGGGGTTCGGCGAGGCGCTGTTCGAGACGCAGACCTACAAGCCGGCCGCGGTCGGGCACGGCCCGGGCATCCACCACGGGCCGAGCCTGCTCGACTACCGCATGCCGACCACGCTCGACACCCCGGAGTTGCGCTCGTTCGTGATCGAGAGCGTGGACCCCGAGGGCCCCTACGGCGCCAAGGAGGCGGGCGAGGGGCCGCTGCACCCGAGCGTGCCCGCGATCGCCAACGCCATCCACGACGCGCTCGGCATCCGTTGCGACCGCCTGCCGTTCTCGCCGCCCAGCGTGCTGCGCCTGTTGCGCGAGGGCGACGCGCGTGCGGCGTGGGAGCGCGCGCGCGCCACGCCGGCGGTGCGCTCGTGAGCCCGCGCACCGGAGGCCGCACATGCTGACCCTGCCGCGCTTCGAGTGGTGCGCGCCCACCACGCTCGCCGAGGTCCTGCGGCTGCTCGCCGAGGCCCCGGGCGAGGCGATGGTGGTGGCCGGTGGCACCGATGCGGTGCCGAACCTCAAGCACCGGCTGCACGAGCCGCGCCGGGTCGTCTCGCTCGCGCGCGTGGACGAGTTGCGCGGAGTGCGCCGCGACGAGCGCGGCCTGCACCTGGGCGCGCTCACCACGCTCACCGCGCTCACGCGCGAGCCCGCGCTGCTCGAGGGCTACGGTGCGGTCGCCAGCGCCGCCTCGCTCGTGGCCTCGCCGCAGATCCGCAACATGGGCACGCTCGGTGGCAACCTGTGCCTCGACACGCGCTGCACGTACTACAACCAGACCTGGTTCTGGCGCGAGGCGCTGGGCTTCTGCCTGAAGAAGGACGGCGTGCGTTGCCACGTCGTGCCGCAGGGCAAGCGCTGCGTGGCCGCGCACTCGTCCGACGTGGCCCCCACGCTCATCGCCTACGGTGCCGAGGTGTCCATCGTCGGCGCCGACGGCGCGCGCACGGTGGGGTGCGACGAGTTCTTCGTCGGCGACGGCGTGCACAACAACGTGCTGCGGCCCGGCGAGGTGGTCACGCACGTCACGCTGCCCGCGGCCAGCGCCGGGCAGCGCGGCGCGTACCGCAAGCTGCGGCCGCGCGCCGCGATCGACTTCCCCATGCTGTCCATCGCGGTCGCCGCGCGCGGTGAGGCCGCCCGCATCGAGGGCCTGCGCGTGGTGGTGAGCGCCCTCGGCGCCAAGCCGCGCCTGCTCGGGCAACTCGACGCGCTCGCCGTGGGGCAGGCCGCCGGGGCGGGCGTGTTCGAGGCGGTCGCGGCCGCGGCCGCCAAGCAGTGCCGACCGCTCACCAACGTGCCGTACGACGACGACTGGCGGCATGCCATGGTGCCCGTGCTCGTGAAGCGCGCGCTCGCCGACGCGTTCGGGATGGGCGCATGAGCGGCGCCGTGGGGCCGCTCGGGGGCCCCGCGCCCGACGTCTGGACCGTGCTCGGCGCGTGGCGCGCAGCCGGGCGGCGCTTCGTGCTTTTGACCGTGGTGGAGTCGCGCGGCTTCACGCCGCAGAAGCCCGGCGTGCACATGCTGGTGGCCGAGGACGGTGAGACGGTGGGCACGCTCGGTGGGGGGGCGATCGAGCACGCCTGTCGGGCCGAGGCGCGCGACCTGCTGATCGCGGGCGGCGGCACGCGCACCGTGCGCAAGCAGCTCACGACCGAGCTCGGCATGTGCTGCGGGGGCGAGATGGTGGTGCACCTCGAGGTGCTCGAGGCGCAGCCGCGCCTGGTCGTGTTCGGGGCCGGCCACGTCGCGCGTCCGCTCGCGGCACTCGCCTCGGCGACCGGGTTCACCGTGCAGGTGGTGGATGCGCGCGCCGAGTGGCTCACCTCGGAGCGCTTCCCCTACGCCGCGCGCGTGCTGCGCGAGCCCGACGCGTGGGCGCGCGAGCAGGTCGCCGAGTGGGACGCGCGCGGGGAGGCGTCCGGCATCCACGCCGTCGTGACGACGCACGACCACGCGCTCGACCAGCGCGTCGTGCAGGCCATCCTGCCGGCCGGACTGCGGTTCACGGGCCTCATCGGCAGCCTGGCCAAGCAGCGCAAGTTCGCGCTCCGGCTGCGCGCTCGCGGCTTCGACGACGCCGCGCTCGCGCGCCTGCGCACGCCGGTCGGCCTGCCCATCGGGGCGCGCACGCCCGAGGAGATCGCGGTCAGCATCGTCGCCGAGTTGGTCGCCGTCCGGCGCGGGGCCGACCCCGCGGCCGGTTGGGTGCCGCCGGCCCGCACCGGGTCGCACGCACGTGCGGCCGAGCCGTCGTCGTCGTCCGTCGTTCCCGCACCATCCACCGCCGAAGGGAGCCGCTCATGATCGTCGGAGTGCTGTTGGCCGCAGGGGCGTCGTCGCGCATGGGGACGCCGAAGGCGCTCGTGCGCAAGGGCGGGCAGTCGTTCCTCGTCCATGGCGTGCGCGCGTTGTGGGGCGCGTGCGACACGGTGGTCGCGGTCGTCGGCGCCGAGGGCGAGCGCATCTGCGACGAGGTGGGGGACGAGTTCGACACCCTGGTCGCGAACGGGCTTCTCGCACCCGAGAGCGCGACCGGACGCGGTCGCACGGGCGACCTCGAGGTGCGCTTCGAGATCCACCGCAAGTGGGCCGAGGGCATGCTGTCATCGGCACGGGTCGGGTTGGCGGCGGCGCTCAAGCACAAGCCGAAGGGCGTGCTGCTCATGCCGGTGGACCAGCCGGACGTGCGCCCCGGCACGGCCAAGCTGCTCGGCGACGTGCTCGAGGACGCGCTCGGCGCGTTCGGGGGCGCGCGCGCCGGTGGCTTCGCCTACGCGCTCGTGCCGCGCCACCGTGGCCGCCGCGGGCACCCGCTCGCGCTCTCGGCCGGGCTCGCCGCGGCGATCGTGGCGGACCGCGCGGCGCGCGACCTGTCGGACGCGGTGCGTCGCAACGCCCGGCTGGTGGGCTACCTCGACGTCGCCGACCCGGCCGTGGTCTCGAACCTGAACACGCCCGCGGCCGTGCGTGCGTCGGCCCGCCCTGCCGCCCCGAATGCGGCGGCGAGGCCCGCACGCAAGAACGGCGGCAAGGCGCCCGGCAAGTCGGCCGCCAAGCCCGCACGCAAGCAGGCCCGGAAGGGATCTGCCAAGTCGGCTGCGAGACCCGCGAAGAGCGGAAGCAAGCGTCGCACGCGCTGAAGTCCGTGGAGTCGTGAAGGGCGCGGGGCCGTTCGGCCTCGCGCCCTTCGTGCGTCCCGTGCGTGTGCGGTCAGTGGCCGCGCTGTGCCTGCACGACGGGCCGCACCAACGCGGCCATCTTGACGATCGAGCTCTCGATGATCTCCTCGCTCATGCCCGCGAAGCCCAGCACGAGTCCGCCGCGACCGCCCGGGACCATGCGGAACTCCGAGACCGGCAGGCAGGCGAAGCCCTCGGGACGCAGGACCGCGAGGACGTCGGTGTCGGACACGCCCGCCGGAAGCCATGCCACGCGGTTGAGTCCGCCCTCGAGTTCGGGGACCTCGAACAGGTCGGCCGCGTGCTTGGCGATCGCGGCATGCAGGGCCTCGAGCCGCGAGGCGTAGAGCGTGCGCATGCGCCGCAGGTGGCGCGAGAAGTGCCCCTCGGCCATGAAGTCGGCCATCACCGCCTGCTGGATGCCCGACGACTGGCGGTCCATGAGCTCGCGCTGGCGCACGATCACGGGCAGCACGTCGGGCGGCACCACGAGGTAGCCGAGGCGCAGCGACGAGAACATGACCTTGCTGAAGGTGCCCGCGTACAGCACGCGGTTGTGCGGGTCGATGCCCTGCAGCGCGGCGAGCGGGCGGCCGCGGTAGCGGCACTCGCTGGCGTTGTCGTCCTCGAGGATCCACGCGCCGCTCTGCTCGGCCCACTGCAGCAGGGCGCGCCGGCGCGGCAGGCTCATCGTGACGCAGAGCGGGTTCTGGTGCGAGGGCGTGATGTAGGCGAGGCGCGCGTTGGGGCTGCTCTGCACCGCGGCCGCCACGTCGAAGCCGTCGTCGTCCACCGGGACCGGCACGATGCGCGCGCCGGCCATCTCGAACACGCTGCGAGCCGCGAAGTAGCCCGGGTCCTCGAATAGCACCGAGTCGCCCTCGTTGAGCAGCACGTCGCTCACGATGCTGATCGCCTGCTGCGAACCGTTCACGATCACGATCTGGTCGGGCGAGCACCTCGCCCCGCGCGCCGCGGCCAGGTGGCCCGAGACCGCCTCGCGCAGCGGGCGGTAGCCCTGCGGGTCGTCGTAGGCCAGCGTGCGCATGGAGGCCAGCCGCATGCGGCGGTCGGTGATGCGCCGCCAGATGTCCATGGGGAAGTGGTCGAGCGCGGGCAGGCCGGCGCGGAACAGCATGGGCCCCGTCTGCAGCGGCGGCCACTTGCGGAACGGGAACTCGAGCAGTCGCTCGCCCTTCACCGACAGGCGGCGCGAGCCGCGGTCGGTCTCGGCGACCGGCTCCATCGCAGGGCCCGACAGGACCTGGTCGGGCAGCGAGCTCGCGACGTAGGTGCCCGAGCCGGCGCGGCTGTCGATGTAGCCTTCGGCGATCAACTGGTCGTACGCGCTCAGGACCGTGTTGCGCGACAGCCCCGTGACCTGCGCGAGCTCGCGGCTCGCGGGCAGGCGGCTGCCCGACGGCAGGCGGCCCCCCAGGATGGCGGCACGCAGCTCGTTGTAGAGCTGGCGGTGGAGCGGCTCCACCGAGTTGGGGTCGATCGAGAAGGCTCGGAAGTTCGAGAAACCGTGCCGACGGGGCATTGCGTGGCCTCGGGAGTCTGTTCGAGGAGCGGGCAAGTGGTCCCGCTCGGCGACCATGTGCTGGACCCGAGGACCATACCACATTCGGCTCGCGATGCGACAATCGGTTAGGACCGCACGATGGAGGGGCCATTCACCGCCCGACTGCGCGTGCAATGCGGCCCCTATGAGGGAACGGTGTCCTCTCTTACTGACCGACTCCTGAGAATCCCGAACGATTCGGCAACGACGCCAGGCCCTGATCCGACGCGAGTCCCGCGTGGACTCGGACCGGTCCCCGCGACAGGGCCCGAGGCCATCCCGCGCCGTGCCTCGAGGCGGCCCGGCTGCACGAACCGGACGCGAGCGGGGACCGTCGCAGGAGCGCGTGCCTGTGGCATGATGCGGCGACGCACATCGTGCATACGCTCCATGTCCCCAGCGAGGCCCCATGAGCACCCCCACGCACCGTCAGCCCGTCGTCGCGGTCTTTGGCAGCAGCATCGTGCGCGAGGGGGATCCGAGTTGGCGCGACGCGCACGAACTCGGCGGGCACCTCGCGCGGCACGGGCTCGCCACCATGACCGGCGGCTACGACGGGGCGATGGCCGCGACCTCGCGCGGGGCGCACGAGGCGGGTGGCCATGTGATCGGCGTCACGGTGGAGATGTTCGAGCGCCGCGGTCCGGTGAACCGCTGGGTGCGCGAGCGCGTGCACACGCCCGACCTGTTCGAGCGCCTGCGTCACCTCACGCACTCGGCCGACGGCTACGTCGTGGTGGCGGGCAGCATCGGCACGCTCACCGAGTTGTTCCTCGTCTGGACCATGGTCGCGGTCTCGGGACGCCCCGCCGCGCCCATCGTGCTCATGGGGGCACACTGGCACGAGTGGTTGCGCCTGCACCGCGGCGGCGCGTTCGTCCCCGAGGGCCTGCACCGCTTCGTCGAGGTCGCCGACACGCCCGCGCTCGCCGCCGAGGCGGTGGCGCGCGGCATCGAACAGGCGCGCGTCGCGCGCGCCACCACGACCCTCCACAGTGGGAGCCCCGCATGAGCACGCCTTCCGTCACCGCCGATCCGCTGCTCGCCTGGCGCGCCCGCTTCCCGAGCGTCGAGGGCGTGCTGCACTTCGCGTCGCACACGCTCGGCGCCATGCCGGCCGAGGTCGAGCAGGGGCTCGTCGAGTACGCCGCGGCATGGTCGTCGCGCGGGGTGCGGGCGTGGGAGGAGCGCTGGGTGCGCATCCCGGGCGAGGTCTCGGGCGCCATCGAGCGGCTCATCCAGGCCGCCCCCGGCAGCGTCTCGCTGCACCAGAACGTCACGGTGGCGCAGGCGGTGGCGTTCTCGTGCCTCGAGTTCACGCCCGCGCGCAACCGCGTCGTGTGCACCGCCGAGGACTTCCCGTCCGAGCTCTACCTGTACGAGGGGCTCGCGCGCCGCGGGGCCGAGATCGTGCGCGTGCCCGCGCGCGAGGGTCGGCGCGTGGACGAGGCCGACCTGCTCGCCGCGATCGACGAGCGCACCGCCGTGGTCGCGGTCTCGCACGTGCTGTTCCGCACCTCGCAGCGCCTCGACCTCGCGCCCGTGATCGAGCGCGCGCGGGCGATGGGCGCCTTGTCCATGGTGGACGCCTACCAGTCGGTGGGCGTGCTCGACGTGGATGTGCGCACGCTCGCGCCCGACTTCCTCACCGGCGGCAGCATCAAGTGGCTGTGCGGCGGGCCCGGCACCGGCTACCTGTACGTGAACCCTGCGCTGCAGACGCGGCTGCACCCGGCACTCACGGGTTGGTTCGCGCACGAGGCCCCGTTCGCGTTCGACTCCGGGCCGCATCGTCTGCACGCCGGGGAGCGCCGGTTCTGGAACGGCACGCCGTGCCTGCCGGCCTACGTCGCCGCGCGCCCCGGGTTCACCATCGCCGCCGAGATCGGGGGCGAGGCGATCCGCGAGAAGTCGTTGCGCTTGACCGGGCGGCTGCTCGCGCTCGCCGACGAGCACGGGTTCCGCGTCGGTTCGCCTCGCGAGGCGCAGCACCGCGGCGGTACGGTGTGCCTCGACGTGCCCAACGCCGAGCGCGTCTGCGCCCGTTTGCTGGCCGAGGACGTGCTGCTCGATCACCGGCCGGGCGTGGGGCTGCGTCTGGCGCCGCACTACTACACGCGCGACGACGAGACCGACGCGGTCATGGCCCGCATCCGGCGGGCGGTGGACGCCGAGGCCTGACGGTCCGGACGGGGCTCGGCGGCGACGCGGACCGCGCCTGGAGCGGCCCCGAAGCGTGACGGGAATCGTGGCGCGGACCCTCGCGGTGGGGTAGATTCCCCCGCGAACGACGCGCCCCGCGCACGCACGCGGGACGCCCTCAACGCGGTCCCCGTGCGACGACCCGCACGTCCGACCGCACCCGACCTGCCCGTTCCGCGCCGCCGCGCGGACGCATCCTGCGAGGAGTGGCCATGGAGACGGCGACCGCGGAGACGAGCCCGCTCAGCATCGTGCGCGACCCCAAGGTGTACCTGGTCGGTCGTCAGGTGACCGACGACACGACGATCGCCCGCTTCCTCGAGGACGAGGGCGTCACGTGGCAGACCGACACCACGGTGGGCGCCGAGCGCCTCGCCGAGGTCGCCGGCCGCGTGTGCTACATGAGCTACGGCCGCGGCCGCAAGACGAACTCCGACTTCCTCGGCCACATCATCGAGGTCGGCCACGGCAGCGTGCTCGAGCACGGCGTGTGGAGCTTCGTCATCACCGGCTGCTCGCGGTCGTTCACGCACGAGCTCATCCGGCACCGGCACTTCTCGTACTCGCAGCTCTCGCAGCGCTACGTCGACGAGAGCGACTCGGACTACGTGGAGCCCGACGTCATCGCCGAGGACCCCGAGCTGCACAAGGTGTGGTGCGAGGCCGTGAACGCGGCGCGCTCGGCCTACGTGAAGCTGGTGCAGGGCCTCGAGGCCAAGTTCCCCGACATGGAGGACAAGACGCTCCGCCGCAAGATGGCGCGTCAGGCCGCGCGCTCGGTGCTGCCCAACGCCACCGAGACCAAGATCTTCTTCACCGGCAACGCGCGCGCGCTGCGTCACTTCATCGAGCTGCGCGGCAGCGAGCACGCCGAGGTCGAGATCCGCAAGGTCGCGGTGCAGGTGCTCGAGATCATGCGGCAGGAGGCCCCGAACATCTTCGCCGACTACACGCTCGAGAAGCTGTCCGACGGCACGTTCGCCACGCGGACCCCGCACGTGAAGGTGTGAGCGTGACGTCGCCCGGCGACGCCATCCTGCGACGGCCGGTCACTCGCGTGACCGGCCGTTCGCGCGAGCGGGTCGAGGACGCGCTCGCGGTCGAGCGCGCCCTGCAGATCCGCGTCGAGGGCCACGACGTGGCGGTGACGCTGCGTACGCCCGGTCACGACCGCGAACTCGCGTTGGGGTTCCTGGCCAGCGAGGGCGTGCTGCCCTCGGTCGCCGTGGTGCAGGGCATGCGTGCGACCGAGGCCGCGTGCAGCGACGAGCCCGACCGGCTCGAGGTGTCGCTCGTGCCCGGCACGCCGTTCGACTGGTCGCGTCTGGAGCGCCACTTCGCGGCCACCGCAGCGTGCGGCCTGTGCGGGCGCGCCCACCTCGACGCGCTGCGCGCCGGGCTCGCGCGCCTGCCCGAGGGTCCGCCGCTGCGGGCGCACGACCTGCTGGCCCTGCCCGCGCGCGTCCGCGGCGAGCAGGTGACGTTCGAGGCCACCGGCGGGCTGCACGCCGCGGTGTGGTGCGATGCCGGGCTGGTCCCGCGCGTGCTGCGCGAGGACGTGGGGCGGCACAACGCGGTGGACAAGGTGTGCGGCTGGCTGCTCGAGTCCGGCCGCCGCCCGGTGGGCGAGGGGCTGCTGTGGGTGAGCGGTCGCGCCGGGGCCGAGCTGGTGCTCAAGGCGGTGCGCGCCGGGATCCCCGCGATGGCGAGCGTGGGTGCGCCCTCGTCGCTCGCGGTCGAACTCGCCGAGGCCGCCGGTCTCACGCTGGTGGGTTTCCTGCGCGAGGGCCGCATGAACGTCTACGTCGGCGCGGAGTGCGTCGCGGACTGACGGCTCAGGGCTCGGGGGGGGCGTCCTCGCGGGCGAGCGCGGTGAGTTGGTCGGCGAGGCGGCGGCGCTCGATGGGCGTGAGCGTGTCCCAGTCCGTGAGGCGGTTCTGCACGTGGCGCACCTCGGGGTTCCGGGTGCCGCCACGGCCGAGGAAGTAGGTGGCGATGCTGCCCGTCATCATGCCGATCGTGCCGATGCCGGTGAACATGAGCAGCGCGGCGATGACGCGGCCGAGCGTGGTCTGCGGTGACAGGTCGCCATAGCCCACCGTGGTCACCGTCACCACGCTCCACCACAGCGCGTCGGGCAGGTCCGCCATCTCGGGCTCGACGTGCGAGATCCAGAAGCCACCGCCGGCCGTGATGAGCAACGCGGTCAGCAGTACCGTGCCGAGGCCGTTCGTGGCCAGGATGCCGCGCACCGTGCGGCTCGTGCGCCACAGCACCTCGGTGCCGCGCACCAAGCGCAGCAGGCGGGTCAGGCGCAGCAGGCGCGCCGACTGCATGAAGTCGAGCGGCACGAGGACGATGGTCTCGAGCAGGTGCTGCCGCAGGAACCCGCCGAGGCTGCGCGAACGGATCCAACGCGTCACGAACTCGACGACGAAGACCGTGTAGAAGACCCAGTACCACAGACTGCGTTGGGGGCTGGGGGGACGCAGCGTGATCACGATGGAGGCCACGGCGAGCGCCGCCATGAACAGCTCCCACGCGGTGTGGGGAGGGTCGGGAGCGGTGCCGGGGCGCCCGTGCGGGGCGCCCCGGTCCGGACTCGTCACGGCTAGTGACCGCCGCCGCGCGCGGGGCGGGCGTTCCACAGCATCAGCATGATGATGGCACCGGCGGCCGAGAACCCGATCATGCTGGGCGCCCAGGCGCCCCAGCCGTAATGGTCGAGCAGCCAGCCCAGGCCGGCACCGGTGAACGCACCGCCGATGTACTGCATGCCGTCGAACAGACCGGCGGCGGTCGCCGCCGCGCGCTTGCCGCCGAAGTCCATGCTCGCGGTGCCCGAGAGCATCGAGTGCACCATGGAGATGGCGAGCGAGTTGAACGTGAACGCCCAGATGAGCATGTCG
>JBJTRI010000056.1:0-3140 GCA_046076045.1 bacterium | reverse complement strand
GGGCAAGGTCGCGATGATCGTGAACGGTCCGTGGTCGTGGGCCGGCTATCGCGAAGCGGGCATCGACCTGGGCATCGCCCCACTGTGGGCGCTGCCGAACGGCCAGCGCGCGAGCCCCATGACCGCGAGCAAGGGCTACTCGATCAACGTCAACGTGAAGAAGGACGAGCTCCCCGCGGTGATCGCACTCGTCGAGCACCTCACCTCGCCCGCCGCGACGCTGCGTGAAGCGACGCGACTGGGTATCCTGCCGAGTCACCGCGACGCGTGGAACGACCCCGCGATCCAGGCCGACCCCATGCTGAAGGGCTCGCAGGAGGGCTACGCCTTCGGTCGTCGCATGCCGGTGCGCCCCGAGATGCGCGTGCTGTGGGACGTCATGCGGCCGGGGCTGCAGAGCGTCATGAACGGCTCGCTCGCCCCCGACGCCGCTGCGCGCCAGATGCAGGCCGAGGCCGAGAAGCAGATCGCCGGGATGAAGCAGTAGCCCGATGCTCCGCGCCCCCCGCCGGTTCCCGTGGCTGCTGCTCGCCCCCGCGCTCGTCGTGCTGCTGGGGGTGGTGCTGTTCCCGCTCCTCTACAACGTGTGGCTCGCGTTCCGGAACATGAGCCTGTACCGGTTCCGGGACCACGAGTTCGTGGGGCTACAGCAGTTCGTGGTCATCCTGCAGGAGCCGCTGTTCTGGCAACTACTCGGCAAGTCGCTCATCTGGACCGTGGTCAACGTGGTCGGGCACGTCACGGTGGGCGTGGCGCTGGCCCTGCTCCTGAACGGCCCGGTCATGGGCCGGACGCTCTTTCGGACCCTGCTCATCCTGCCGTGGGCGATGCCGCAGTACATCTCGGCCCTGACCTGGCGCGGGATGTTCAACTACGAGTACGGGGCGGTGAACCTCATCCTGAAGCAATGGTTCCAACTGCCTGCGGTGCCATGGCTTTCGGACCCGTTCTGGGCCTTCGTCGCCCCCATCCTGACGAACCTGTGGTTGGGGTTCCCGTTCATGATGGTGGTCGCGCTGGGCGGACTCACGGCGATCCCGAAGGAGCAGTACGAGGCGGCCGACCTCGACGGGGCGAACGGGTGGGCGAAGCTCACCCGTATCACCATCCCCGGCCTGGCGCCCACCCTGACGCCCGCCATCCTGTTGGGCACGGTGTGGACGTTCAACAGCATGCTGGTGGTGTGGCTGGTCTCGAACGGCGGCATGCCCGCCGACCAGACCCACATCCTGGTGACGTACCTGTACAAGGTGGCGTTCACCTACTCGCGGTACTCCTACGCCGCGGCGCTCTCGGTGGTGGTGTTCCTGCTGCTGCTCGGGTTCGTGCTGTACGTCATCCGCCGCACCAGTGGCTCCGAACGCGAGGCGAGGTCATGAGCGAGAACCGCATCCGCTGGACGCCGGGCCGCGTGCTGGTGCACGCGTTCCTCGTGCTGTTCACGTTCGCCACGGTCTATCCGATCCTGCAGATCGTGACGGTGTCGCTGCGCCCCAACGACCAGCTCTACTCCACCTCGCTGGCGCTCATCCCCGAGGGTGCGACGCTCGAGGCCTACCGGGTGATGCTGTTCGAGAAGCCGTTCCTGCGCTGGCTCCTGAACTCGTTCGTGGTGTCGGCCGCCGTGACGGTGTTCGGCGTCGTGCTGGCCTCGACGGCAGCGTACGCTCTGAGCCGGTTCCGCTTCCGGGGTCGTCAGGCGGTGCTGAGCACGTTCCTGCTCACCCAGATGTTCCCCGCCACGATGACCATGCTCCCGCTCTACGTGATGCTGCGCGCGCTCGGGCTGTTGGACCAGTTCGCCGGCCTCGCGCTAGCGTACACCGCGACCGCGCTCCCGTTCTGCGTGTGGACCATGCGCGGCTACTACGAGACGATCCCGGTGGAACTCGAGCAGGCCGCCCTCCTGGACGGCTGCACCCCGTGGCAGGCGTTCACGAAGGTGACCCTCCCCCTCGCCGCCCCCGCGCTGGCGATCACCGCCCTGTTCTCGTTCATGGCCGCATGGAGCGAGTTCATGGTGGCCCGCATCGTCATCTCGCGGCAGTCCCTGTACACGCTCCCACTCGGGCTGGAGAGCCTGGCGGGTCAGTTCCAGACGGAGTGGGCGAACTACGCGGCAGGGTCGCTGATCGTGTGCGTGCCGGTGATGGTGTTATTCGTGGTATTGAACCGCGCGATCGTCAGCGGACTGTCCCTAGGCTCCGTCAAAGGTTGATTGTGCGGCGAAGATTGTTGAGGGCACGACGCGTGCATTGATGTCGGGGCATGACGGCCGAAGACAGCTCCTTCGTGCCCCCTCATTGTCCGCGAACCTCTTGTCGCTACCACCGTTGCGCCAACGGCTGGCGCTGGGTGCGCTTCGGGTTCTACGCCCGTCGCGCGTCGCCGCGACGCATCCCGCGTCTGCGCTGCGTCACCTGTGGACGGACCTTCAGCAGCCAGACGTTCTCCACCACCTACTGGCTGAAGCGGCCCGATGTCCTGCTCCCGCTGGCGCACGGCGTCCTCACCTGCGCCGGTTACCGCCAGATGGCCCGGGAACGGCGCTGTTCCCCCTCCACGATCCAGGGGCAGATGCGTCGGCTAGGCCGCCACGCCTTGCTACTAATGGAGCAGCACCGGCCGACGGGGCCCGTGGTCGAACCGCTGGTCGTGGACGGGTTCGAGTCGTTCGGCTACAGCCAGTACCACCCGCTCTACCTGAACCTGGTGGTCGGTGCGCACAGCCACTTCGTCTACGCGTTCACGCACTCGCCCATGCGGCGCAAAGGCAGCATGACGGCCGGCCAGAAGCGCCGCCGGGCGCGCATGGAAGCGGAGGACGGGCGCCCTGACCCGCGTGCGATCGAGTCGGGCACGCACGAGGCGCTTCTCCTCGCGGCCCGGGCACCTCAACCGCTCGTGGTGCGCTCGGACGAGCATCAGGCGTATCCGCGTGCTCTCCGCAGGCTCGAGGGCTACCGGATCCTGCACGAGCGCACCCACAGCAAGGTGGCGCGCACGGCGGGCAACCCGCTGTTCCCGGTCAACCGGCTCGACCTGCAACTGCGTCACAACAGCGCGAACCACAAGCGCGAGACGATCGCTTTCTCCAAGCGGCATCAGTCGGTCGTCGAGAGGGCAGCTTGGCTGATCGC
>JBJTRI010000055.1:0-14446 GCA_046076045.1 bacterium | reverse complement strand
AGGACTCCCCGCTCGCCATCGTGCGTCTCGATGCGAGTGGGGCGATCGCCGCCATCAATCCGGCCGGGCGGCGGTTCCTCGGGGTCACGGGCGACGTCACGGGGCAGCCGTTGGTCGACCGCGCCGACCCCATGGACCGTGCGGCGCTGTCGGACATGGTCGCGCGTGCGCTCTCGCGGGCCCGGCCCGCGCGGCAGGAGATCCGGTTCCTGCTCGCCGACGACCGCGTGTTCGTGGGCGGCGTGAGTCTGGCGTTCCTCGAACACGCGGCCACGCCCGGGGCCGTCGCCATCATCCGCGACCTCACGCACGAACACGCGCTGCGCCCGCGCCTGCTCGAGACCGAGAAGATGGCTTCGCTCGGTGTCGTGGCCGCCACGGTCGCGCACGAGGTCAACAACCCCCTCATGAGCGCACGCGCCTGCCTGCGGTTGCTGCGCGACTCGCTCGACGACCCCGAGCACACCGAACTCGTCGACCTGGCCTTCAGCGAGATCGACCGCGCCGCGCAGATCGTGCAGGACCTCCGCCAGCTCGCTTCGCGCTCGGGTCTCGAACGCGAGACGATCGCGCTCGAACCGTTCCTCGAGCACGTGCTGCGACTGCACCGCCTCGCGCACGCACACTCCGAGGCGCGCGTCACGCTGCACTGCGAGCCCGACCTGCCGGCCGTGTCCGTGGTGCGCAACCAGATGATGCAGGCGCTGCTCAACCTGCTGCGCAACGCCGATCAGGCGGTCGCCGAGGTACCGGTCCAGGCGCGTGCGATCGAGGTGAGGGCGTGGGCCTTCGGTCGCGATGCCGTACGCGTCGACATCGTGGACCACGGCCCCGGTATCCCGTACGACGTGCGCCCGCACCTCTTCGAGCCGTTCTTCTCGAGCCGCCGCTCGGGGCAGGGGATGGGGCTGGGTCTCGCTGTGGTGCAGGCCGTGGCGGCTGCGCACGGCGGACGCGTGGACGTGATCGACACCCCCGGGGGCGGCGCGACGTTCGCCGTCATCCTCCCCGGCGTGCAGCCCGAGGCCGCTCCCGAGGATCGCCCCGCCACGACCCGTGCGCCCGAGTCCGTACCGACCCCGACCACCGACCTGAACGGCCGCTTGCTGCTCATCGTCGACGACGAGGCCATCCTGCGCATGTCGTTGGCGCGCTACTGCACGCGCCATGGGCTGGTGGTGCTCGAAGCGGCCGACGCGGACTCCGCACGCGCCGTGATCGCGGACCAGAACCCGGACTTCGTGCTGCTCGACCTGCACTTCCCCGGCGGCGGCGGGGTCGCGGTGCTGCAGACCATCGGCGATCAGCACCCCGCGCTGCTCCCGCGCACCATCCTGATGAGCGGTGACCTCGACGGCGGGGCCAGCCAGTGGATCGGGGGCGGCTACGCCCGCGTGCTCACCAAGCCATTCGAGCCACGCGTCCTCATCGAGACCCTGCGGACGATCCCGCTCTAGCCGCGGCCGACGCGTCGCGGGCGCGCGCCGCACGCGTTGCGAGCACACCGAGGCCCCGGACGGGGCGCTTGTCCACTCCGCTCGCGCCCCGCCATCGCCGGACTCGGTCGTGTTCGGGCTCCCCGCGTGGCCGAGGCACCGGGAGTCCACTTCCGCTGCCGGATGTTAGTCTTGCGGGCATCACGAGGGGCGCATGCCCACTGACGAACCTTCATGGAGGACCCGATGCGTTCCACATCCCCCTGGTTCTGCCGCACCCTGCTGGTCGCACTGGCCAGCGTCCTGTTCGCGACGACCTCGTCCGCAGACGAGATCCCCAAGGTCAAGGTGAGCTGGAGCGGCAAGGGGGACATCCGCAAGATCATGAGCGGTGATCACGCCATCCGCCGCATCGGTGTCCTGACGTTCAGCGCGCAGGTCAACCTCGAGGAGAAGGAGATCTCCTCGGAGTCCGCGACGTTCGGCGACGTGACCTTCACCACCAAGACGACCTCGACGGTCTCGCTGTCTCCCGAGGGTGTGCAGGCGTTCACCGACCTCTGGTACGAGCGCTGGGTCGATGCCTTCACGGCCACCGGCCAGTTCGAGGTCGTGTCGATCGATGACGTGCAGAAGGCTCCGACCTTCCCCAAGAAGGGCAAGGAGCTCCCGACCGCGCAGTTCAAGCGCGGCGCCATGACCGACAAGTGGGTCGTCACTCCGCATGGGACACGACACTTCGGTAGTGCGTTCGGCGCCATCGGCATCGCAAGCGACGACAGCTATCTCAGCGCGGTCGGGCAGGAGGCGGGCTGCGATGCGTTCCTGTGGATCCGTCCCACCCTCATGATCTCGCGCAAGGGCGGCGGTCCCGTGGACGGCGTGAAGGGACAGTGGCTCGAGGTGCAGCCGGTGATGGAGGTCTCGCTCTTCATCCCGCACGACAGGTATGCCGCGGCCAGCAAAGCCGCG
Organism: bacterium; assembly: GCA_046076045.1. Classification (GTDB taxonomy): domain Bacteria; phylum Eisenbacteria; class RBG-16-71-46; order RBG-16-71-46; family RBG-16-71-46; genus JAIOPA01. Next base: position 12,038 of record JBJTRI010000055.1, on the reverse strand, counting down.
GGCAGCAAGATCCCGCCCTTCATGAAGATGAACCCCAGCGTGCCACTGGCCACGCCCATCAAGGCATTCAAGGTCATGCTGCCGTTCGCGCTCGCCGACCAGAAGAAGGGCGTCACGGAGGCGCAGGTGCGCACGGTGCTCAACGACCACTTCGTGGTGCCGTTGTCCGAGATGCAGGGCGTGTGGCCCACCGCGGTCGCGAAGGCACTGGCCGAGGAGCTGCACTGAGCCCGCCCTTTGCCGGTCGGCGGTCGGCGGTCGTCAACACCCGATCGCCGCTACCCGATCGCCGATCGTGAGTCGAGGGGGAGGCTTCGGCGCGAGTGTCCCGAGCGCCTCCCCCTGTGCTCGTCCAGGGACGGTGTGGCGCTCTATCGTTTGGGCCATAGCCGGGAGTAGGATGACCCCATGACCCCCAACACCCTCGATCCGCGTCGGACCCTCGCCGAGTTGAAGGAGCTCCGCGCGCTCACCGGCGACGAGAACGGTGCGCAGCGCGTGGCGTTCACGCCCACCTGGGTGCGCACCCGCGAGTGGCTGCGGGCGAAGCTCGCCGAACTGCCCGTCGAGACGCACGTGGATGCGGCCGGCAACCTGTGGAGCACACTCAAGGGCCGTTCGCCGAAGGCGCTGCTCATCGGTGGCCACATGGACTCGGTGCCCAACGGCGGCTGGCTCGACGGTTGCCTCAACGTGATCGCCGGCCTCGAGGTCATGCGGCGCATCCACGCCCAGTACGGCGACGACGCGCCCATGACGGTGCGACTCGTGGACTGGGCCGACGAGGAGGGCGCGCGCTTCGGCAAGAGCCTGTTCGGTTCCTCGGCCTGCTCCGGGCACCTCGACATGGACGAGGCGCGGCGGCTCGTGGACAAGGACGGCGTGTCGCTGGCCGATGCGCTGCGCGGGGTGGGGCTGGACCTCGAGAAGGTCCGTGACAGCGGCCGCGAACTGAAGGACGCCGCCGCCTACCTCGAACTCCACATCGAGCAGGGGCCGGTGCTGCTCGACCTCGACCTGCCGCTCGGTGTGGTGCTCGGCACGTTCGGCGTGGAGCGCCACGCGATCCACTTCCACGGGCAGGCCGCGCACTCGGGCAGCACGCCCATGAACCGCCGTCGCGACGCGTTCCTCGCCGCCGCCCGCATGAGCCCCGAGACCTACGCCATCACCCAGCGACACGGTGGGGTGGGCACGATCGGCTCGTGCACGACCAAGCCCGGCATCGTGACCAGCGTGGTCGAGGACTGCCGCATCACGCTCGATCAGCGCCATCTCGACGCGGCCGCGCTCGCCGCCTCGTTGGCCGAGGCGCGTGCGGCGAGCGAACGGTTCGCGCACGAGGGCGGTTGCGAGGTGCGCTGGGAACGGTTGTGGAGCATCGAGCCCGTGCTCTTCGACCCGCGTCTGCTCGAGTTCTGCGAACAGGCCATCCTCGAGACCTGCGGACGCGTGCACCGCCTGCCCTCGGGTCCGCTGCACGACGCGGCCGAGGTGGCGCGGGCCGGCGTGCCCACGGTGATGATGTTCGTGCAGAGCCTGCACGGCATCAGCCACAACAGGATCGAGGACACCCGCGAGGAGCACCTCGAGCTGTGCGTGCGCGCCTTCGACCGCCTGGCCGAGAGGACGCTGCAGGCGTTCGCCTGAGCGCGGCCGTGGCCCCGACCGGCGCGGTCCTACCGTTTGGCGGGGCCCACGGCGCCCGTTAGACTCGCCCCCCCGCCCGTGCACCCCGCGCGCGCGGTCCGTGCCCCCCTGGACCGTCCCCGACATGCCCAACCGCAAGCCCCTGATCGCACTGCTGGTGTTCGTCGCGGTGCTCGTCGTGCTCAAGCTCACCGTGTTCGCCGGTCCCAAGAAGTCGCCGATGGGGTCGGCCGGCAAGGGTGGGCCGCCGCGCGCGCTTCGCGTGGGGGCGCTGGTGGTCGCCGGACGCCCGCTCGAGCAGGAGGTGCGCGGCGTCGGCACGCTGCTCGCCAACGAGGAGGCGGTGCTGCACCCCGAGATCGCGGGCAAGGTGCAGAGCATCGCGTTCGCGGAGGGAGCGCGCGTCGAGAAGGGCGCACTGCTCGTCAAGCTGGTGGACGCCGACTACCGCGCCCAGCTCGCCAAGCTCGAGAGCGTGCTCAAGCTCAACCGCGAGAACGCCGAGCGCCAGAAGCGCCTGCTCGCGATAAACGGCGTGAGCCAGCAGCAGGTGGACGAGGCCGTGAACCAGGTCGTGGCCACGGAGTCGGACCTCGACTACACCCGAGCGCTCATCGCCAAGACCGAGATCCGCGCGCCGTTCTCGGGCGTGGTGGGGCTGCGGCAGGTCAGCGTGGGCAGCACCGTGGACCGCGCCGACGTCATCGTGTCGGTGCAGCAGCTCGACCCCATGAAGCTCGACTTCTCCCTGCCCGAGAAGTACGCCCCGCTCGTGCGCGTGGGTGCGCCCGTGACGTTCACGGTCGAGGGCGTGGCGGGCGAGCAGCGCGCCGTGGTGTACGCGGTCGAGCCCAAGATCGACGCCGATACGCGTACCGTCCGCATCCGCGCGCGGGCCACGAACAGCAACCGGCGCCTGTTCCCCGGGGCGTTCGCACGCGTGCAGTATGGGCTGTCGCGCGACCGCGACGCGATCCTGCTGCCGACCGACGCCGTGGTGCCCGTGCTCAAGGGCAAGAAGGTGTTCGTGGTGCGCGGTGGGCTCGCGATCTCGCAGCCCATCACCATCGGCGTGCGCACCGAACGCGAGGTCGAGGTGCTCACGGGGCTCCAGCCCGGCGACACCGTCATCACCACGGGCCTGCTGCAGGTCCGGGACAGCGTCCGCGTGGACGTGAAGGTCGGCGGCTGAGGCCGCCGGGAACCGCGCCCGCATGTCCCTCGCCTCCCTGAGCGTCCGCCGCCCGGTCCTCGCGATCGTGATGTCGCTCACGATCGTGCTGTTCGGTCTCATCGGCATGCGTTCGCTCGGCGTGCGCGAGTTCCCCTCGGTGGACCCGCCCGTCATCACCGTGCGCACCAGCTACGCCGGTGCGAACGCCGACGTCATCGAGTCGCAGATCACCGAACCGCTCGAGAAGGCCATCAACGGCATCGCCGGGGTGCGCTCCATCGCCTCGTCGTCGAACCAGGGCACCAGCAACATCCGCGTCGAGTTCAACATCGACTCCGACCTCGAGGCTGCGGCCAACGACGTGCGCGACAAGGTCTCGCAGGCGGTCCGCAGCCTGCCGCAGGACCTCGACGGACTGCCCACCGTCACCAAGTCCGACGCGAACTCCGACGCCATCCTGGCGCTGTCGGTGTACCACCCGCGCATGAGCGTGCTGCAGTTGAGCGAGTTCGCCGAGAACGTGCTCGTGGAGCGGTTCCAGACCATCCCCGGTGTGAGCAACGTGCAGATCTACGGGCAGAAGCGCTACGCCATGCGCCTGTGGATGGAGCCCGAGCGGCTCGCCGCGTTCGGGCTGACGCCCATGGACGTGCTCACGGCGGTGCGGCGCGAGAACGTGGACCTCCCGGCGGGCAAGATCGCAGGCGACCGTACCGAACTCACCATCCGCACGAGTGGCCGCCTGCGCACCGAGGAGGACTTCAGCCAGCTCATCCTGAAGTCGTCCGAGGGCCGCGTCGTCCGCTTCCAGGACGTGGGGCGGGCCGAACTCGGGCCCGAGGTCGAGGAGACCATCCTGCGGCGCAACGGCGTCGGCATGGTGGCGGTCGCGCTCGTGCCGCAGCCGGGGGCCAACTACATCGAGATCGCCGACGAGTTCTACCGCCGGCTCGAGGACGTGAAGAAGCAGACCGCCACCGAATTCACGTTCGACCTCGTGTTCGACAACACGCGCTTCGTGCGCCAGTCGCTCAAGGAGGTCGAGGAGACGCTCGCCATCGCGGTGCTCCTCGTCGTCCTCATCATCTACCTGTTCTTCCGCGACTGGGTCATCGCGTTCCGCCCGCTCATCGACATCCCGGTCTCGCTCATCGGCGCGTTCTTCGTCATGTACGCCCTCGGATACTCCATCAACGTGCTCACGCTGCTCGCGATCGTGCTCGCCACCGGACTCGTGGTGGACGACGGCATCGTGGTGACCGAGAACATCTTCAAGAAGGTGGAGCAGGGGATGGAGCCCGTGCGGGCGTCCATCGAGGGCACGCGCGAGATCTTCTTCGCGGTGGTCTCCACCTCGGTCACGCTGGCGGTGGTGTTCCTGCCGGTCGTGTTCATGGAAGGCGTGGTCGGCCGCCTGTTCCGCGAGTTCGGCGTCGTGCTGGCCTCGGCGGTGCTCATCTCGGCGTTCGTCTCGCTCACGCTCACGCCCATGCTGAACGCGCGCCTCGTGCGCAAGAACCGTGGCCACGGCCGGTTCTACGAGCGCACCGAGCCGTTCTTCGTGGCGATGGTGGAGGGCTACGGTCGGACCCTCGCGCACTTCATGGAGCGCCGCGTGTGGGGCCCCGTGGCGCTGGTCGCCTGTACGCTCGTGATCGCGGTGCTGTTCCGCACCCTGCCCGCCGAGCTCGCGCCACTCGACGACCGCTCGTTCATCCGACTGCTCGTCTCGACGCCCGAGGGCACCTCGTTCGAGACCACCGACGCGCACATGCGCCGGGTCGCGTCGTTCATCGCCGACTCGCTGCCCGAGGCCCGCTCGTCGCTCACCGTGACCTCGCCCGGCTTCACCGGGTCGGGCGCGGTCAACAGCGGGTTCGCGCGCGTCATCCTGTTCCCGCCCGACGAGCGCCGACGCACCCAGCAGCAGCTCGCCGAGTACATGACCGGGCGCATGCGCGCCATGCCCGAGGCGCGCACCTCGGTGGTGCAGGACCAGACCATCGCCATCGGCGGCCCGGGCTCGTTCGGCCAGCCCGTGCAGTACGTGCTGCAGGCCCCGGACTTCGAGACGCTCAAGGCCAAACTGCCGCTGTTCCTCGAGCAGGCCATGCAGAGCCCGGTGCTCGTGAACGCCGACGCCAACCTGAAGTTCAACAAGCCCGAGTTCTCGGTGAGCGTGGACCGCGAGAAGGCGGGCGACCTCGGGGTGGCCTACTCGGACGTGGCGCAGACGCTACAGCTGGCCTACTCGGGGCAGCGCTTCAGCTACTTCAACATGGGCAGCAAGCAGTACCAGGTGATCGGTCAGGTGGACCGCGTGGACCGCGACGACCCCTCGGACCTCAGGTCGGTGCTCGTCCGCAACAAGCGCGGCGAGCTCGTTCAGCTCGACAACCTCATCCGGGCCGAGGAGGCGAGCAACCCGCCGTCGTTGTTCCACTACAACCGCTACGTGTCGGCCACCGTGAGCGCAGGGTTGGCGCCCGGTTACACCGTCGGGGACGGCATCGCCGAGATGCGCCGCATCCACGACCGGGTGCTCGACGACTCGTTCCGCTGGGCGCTCACCGGCCCGTCGCGCGACTTCGCCGAGACCTCGTCGAACCTCGTGTGGGCGTTCGCGCTCGCGCTGCTGCTCGTGTACCTGGTGCTGGCGGCGCAGTTCGAGAGCTTCGTGGACCCGCTCATCATCATGCTCACCGTTCCGCTGGCGCTCGCCGGAGCGCTGCTCACGCTCTGGTACTTCAATCAGACGCTGAACATCTTCAGTCAGATTGGCATGATCATGCTGGTCGGGTTGGTGACGAAGAACGGCATCCTGATTGTCGAGTTCGCGAACCAGTTGCGCGACCGTGGTCTCGACCGCATGACCGCCATCCGGCAGGCCGCAGAGGCCCGTCTGCGGCCCATCCTCATGACCTCGCTCGCGACCGCGCTCGGCGCCCTGCCCATCGCGCTCGCCCTCGGCGCTGGCGCGAACAGCCGCAAGCCCATGGGCATGGTGGTGATCGGTGGTCTGCTGTTCAGCCTCGTACTCACGCTCTACGTCATCCCGGCCATGTACGCGATCATGTCGCGTCGCACGCCCAAGGGGGACGAGGCATGAGCCGCGCCGTTCTCGTGACGTTCGCGCTCGTGCTCGGCACGCTGGCGGCGCCGGCCCGCGCGGCCGAGCCGCTCACGCTCTCCCAGGCGCTCGACGCCGCGCTGCGCGCCAATGCGCGGTTGCAGGTGGCGCGCAACGATCGCGCGGTGGCGGGCCACGAGAACTCGCTCGGGAACGCCGGGTTCCTGCCCGCGCTGGACGCCACCGCGGCGCGCAGCGCCGAGCGGGGCCGCACCACGACCACCCCGTCGAGCGGTGCCGGCACCACGGCCGACGACGACGCGGACGCGACCACGCTGGGCCTGCGACTGTCGTGGACGTTGTTCGACGGCGGCCGCATGTTCAGCGCCAAGTCGCGGCTCGCGAGCGCCGAGGACGAGGCTGTGGAGCGCCTGCGGTCGGTGGTCGAGGCCACGGTCGGATCGACCCTCGCGGCGTACTTCGACGTGGTGCGACTGCAGCGTGGCGTGCAGGTGCTCGACGACGCCATCGCGGTGACCGACGAGCGTGCGCGCTTGGCGCAGGCGAGGTTCGAGACCGGTGCGGCCTCGAAGCTCGACGGCCTGCAGGCCCGGGTCGACCTCGATGCCCGCCGCTCCGACCGCGCCCGGCTGCAGGTCACGCTGGAGGAGGCCATGGGACGTCTCAACCTGCTCATGGGCGTGGACTCGTTCCGCACCTTCGAGGCCACCGACAGCATCCGGTTCGACTACGCACCCGACCTCACCGCCGACGTGGCCACCATGCGCGACCGCAACACCGACGTGCGTCTGGCGCGCGCGGGTTGGCGCACCGATCGCAGCCGCGTGACCGAGGCGCGCTCGGGAGCGCTGCCGCGCGTGACGGGCACGGTGGACTACGGGCTCGCGCGCCTGTCGGTGCCCGGGGGCGCGGCGCCCGAGATCGAGGCCCGCGGGGTGACGGGCCGGCTCGCGCTGACGTGGAACCTGTTCGACGGCTGGGTGAACGCCACCGAGGTCTCGCGAGCCCGGCTCGACGCGGCCTCGTCGCGCGCGCTGGTCTCGGAGGCCGAGGCGCGCTTCGCGCAGCAGCTCGCCGTCGCCCGCCGCCGCTGGACCGTGGACCGCGACATCGTGCGCATGGAGACCGACATGCTCGCGGTCGCGCGTGAGAACGCCGACGTGGCGCTCGAGGCCTACCGGGCCGGATCGCTCTCGGGTCTGCAGTTGCGCGAGGCCCAGAACTCGTACCTCGCCGCCTCCGAGCGCCTGCTCTCGGCGCGCTACCGGGCCAAGCTGTCCGAGACCGAACTGATGAGGCTGAACGGCGACCTCGTGAAGTGATCCCCCTCGGGGGCCAGCGCCCCCGACCCCGAAGCGCCCCCCGGAGAGTCCCCATGTTCGCGTTCTGGCGAGAGGCCGATCCGTCCGCACGCCGTGCCTTCTGGGCGGCCTCCATCGGCTGGATGCTCGATGCGTTCGACGTCTGGATCTACGCACTCGTGCTGTCCTCGGTGCGTGCCGACCTCGGACTCTCGGCTGCGACCGCGGGGGGGCTGCAGTCGCTCACACTGTTGTTCTCGGCGCTCGGCGGCATCGTGTTCGGTGTGCTCGCCGACCGCTGGGGGCGCGTGCGCGCGCTCACGCTGAGTGTGCTGCTGTACTCGGTCTTCACCGCGGCGTGCGGGCTGGCGCAGGACGTGGTGCAACTCGCCGTATTCCGCATCGGGTTGGGGATCGGCATGGGCGGCGAGTGGGCGAGCGGGGCGGCGCTCGTGGCCGAGACGTGGCGGCGCGAGCATCGCGACAAGGCCATGGCGTTCATGCAGAGCGCGTGGGCGCTGGGACTGGGGCTCGCCGCGATCGTGAACTGGGTGGTGCAGGACGTGCTCGGGTTGGACTGGCGCGCGGTGTTCTTCGTGGGCTTGGCGCCGGCCGTGTTCGCGATCTGGGTGCGGAGCCGCGTGCCCGAGCCCGAGGCGTGGCAGGCCGCGCGTGCGAGGGCGGATCGCGTCCCCCTCGCGCGTGCGCTCGCCGCCCCCGGCATGCGCGTCACGCTCGCGATCCTGGCCATGAACATGTGCGCCATGTTCGCGGTGTGGGGGTTCAACACCTGGGTGCCGTCGTACCTGAAGTCCCCGGGGGTGGGGCTCACGGACGCCCAGATGAGCGGGTTCGTGTTCCTGATGCAGGCCGGCATGTGGTTCGGTTACGTGGCGTTCGGTTACCTGAGCGACGCGCTGGGGCGCCGCCGCACGTACGCGGGGTACCTGCTGCTCGCGGCGGTGTTCGTGCTGGCGTACGCGTGGACCTCGACGCCATGGGTGCTGCTCGTGCTCGGGCCCGTGACCGGGTTCTTCGCGACGGGGTTCTTCAGCGGGTTCGGGGCGCTCACCGCCGACGCCTATCCGGCCGAGGTGCGTGCCACGGCGCAGGGCTTCACCTACAACGTCGGTCGCGTCGCTGCGGCCGCCGCACCGTTCCTGCTGGGCGGGCTCACCGACACCCGCGGCTTCCCGTTCGCCCTGTCGGTGGCGGCCGTGGCCTACGGGGCCGCGGCCCTGACATGGTTGTTCATCCCCGAGCGTCCCGGACCGGCGGCCTCCCCGGGGGTGTGACGAACCTCTGCCCAAGGACGCCCGGCGGGGGTATGCTGCGCCGGTCGTCCTGCCTCGATCGCCGGTAGTCCCGTCCGGCGTCCGCTCCCGACCTTCGTGCGCCGTCCCAGCGCGGATCCCGGTCCGCGCTGCGCCGAGGTGACCATGCCCCGTTCGTTCCGCTCCGCCTGCGCCCTCGCCTCGTTGGCCGTCGTCCTGCTCGCACTCGTGACGGGCTGCGGCACCACCGAGCGCACCACACGCTCCACGGGTGCGCTCGCGCTCGACGTGCGACTCGCCGATGCCCCCGTGGGAGCCTTGGCCGCCGGTGCGACGGCCGCCTCGCTCGAGGCCGACTCGATCGTCGTGTGGGTGTTCGAGCCGCTGGGCCAGGAGCGGATGCCCGCGGTCTCGGTGCCCCCGCTCGCGCGGCGGTCGTTCGCACTCGCGCCCGGCGCCCGGTCGGCGGCGCTCGCACTCGAGGTGCCGCCGCGTCCTCACTACCGCGTCGTCGTGGGGCTGTGGGGAACGCGCACGTACGCCACCGCATCTGCGCGCACCGGGCAGGGACTGCAGTTCCTCGGGTGGACGGACGCGACCGACGCGCAGGTCACCGCGGGGCCGGTCGCGCTGGTGATCGGCGACGTCGTGCCGCAGCCGACCGTGCAGCGCGACCTGCAGGGCGCCGACGTCGTGTCGTGGCGGAACGCTCCCGGAGGGGGGCCGAGGTGGTTCGTGGCGTCGTCCCACGCGACACAAGCGATCGAGACCACGCTCGATACGATGCGGTTCGATCCGCAGTCGGCGGGGTTCGGTGGTCCGTATCGCGTCGCCTCCGGACTCGCGGACGTGCTGCCGACCGAGTTGGTCGGCGCGGGCCTCGTCTCGGCGTACAGCGCGCCGGGCACGGTGCCGCTCGACGTCAATCAGGGCATGTACGGGCGCTGGGTCGGCACCTATGTCGATCAGGTCGCTCAGGGGGGAGGCTCGATCGAGGTGACGTTCGGACCCGGCCGGGGCATCGAGTTGTTCGTGGACGGTGTGCGCTCGAAGGCCTCGGTGCTGCTGCAGCGCGACCCCAGTGTGATGTTCGTGGGCACGGACGACGTGCAGTACTTCTGGGTCCGTGGCGAGCGCACCGGCGACGAGATGTCGGGCACGTTCGGCATCCTCGCCGACTCCACCGGCAGCGGCCGGGGCTCGTGGACCGCGTTCCGCAACCGCCAGATCCGACCCGCCGGAGTGCGCCCTTGAACGTCGCGGGGCCCGGGCACGTTCCCGACCGCGCCCATCCCGCCGCGATCGATCGCTACGCGATCGTGCGCGAGTTGGGGGCGGGTGCGATGGGGCGCGTGTACAAGGGCTGGGACGCCGACCTGCAGTGCTGGGTCGCCATCAAGGTGGTGGACGAGCGGCTGCGCGAGGACGCCACCGCGCGCGCCATCTTCCAGCGCGAGTTGCGCACGCTCGGCCAGTTGCGGCACCCCAACATCGCGCGCGCCATGGCGGCGGGCGAGCACGAGGGCGCGCGCTTCCTCGTCATGGAGTACGTGCACGGGGTGGACCTCGGACGCCTGATCGAGTACGGCCCGATCGAGTTCCGCGTCGCCCTGCTCGTGTTGCTCGACCTCGCGCGCGCGCTCGAGGCCGCGCACGGTCGGCCGCAGCCCATCGTGCACCGTGACCTCAAGCCGTCCAACGTCATGCTCGCGCGCGACGGCGTCGCGCAGCTCATGGACTTCGGGCTGTCGCGTCGTCTGAGCGAGGACGACCAGGTCTCGCTGCGCGGTGGCTTGGTGGGCACCATCGCCTACATGTCGCCCGAGCAGACCGAGATGCGCGAGCCCGGCTGTCCCTCGGACGTGTTCTCGCTGGGCATCCTCGCGTACCGCATGTTCACGGGCCGCCCCCCGTTCGGCGATGCGCGCGATGGCGTGCCGGCCTATGTGCAGCGCGTGCGCAACGAGGCGCCGGAGCCGATCGCGCCCGCAATCCCCGAGGGGTCGCCCGCGCTGGCCGCGCTCCTCCACGCCATGCTGCACAAGCAACCCGAGTCGCGTCCGACCGCGGCGCGCGTGGTGAGCGAACTGCTGCACGAGGTGCGGCGACTCGACCTGGGCGAGGGGCGCGCGCTCATGCGCGAGTTCGCCATGCAGGTCGTGCCCGCCGACACCGACGTGCCGCCCGCACCTGTGCTCTCGACCCAACTCACGCTTGCGAGCGTGCCCGCCGCGGCCATGGAGGCCACGATCGCACCGGTCGGCTCGGCGGCGTCCGCGACCGCACCCGCACCCGCACCCGCACCCGCACCCGCACCCGCAACCGCAACCGCACCCGCACCCGCACCCGCACCCGCACCCGCCCCGGACCCTCCGAGTGCGCCGGCCGCCGGCGCTTCGCGGTCCGAGGTGCCCGTCGTCGGTCGTTCGCGGTCATGGCTCGTCGGGAGCGGGATCGCCGTGGTCGTGTTGGTCGGTGTGTTGTTCGTGGTGCTCGCGCGTCGCGCCGCACCGACCGCGCAACCGGTCGCAGCGCGGGACTCGGCCGCCGTCGTGCCGGGGGCGTCCGTGCCGACCCCGCCGGAGCCGAACGCGTCCGCGTCCATCGCCACCGGCGCTCCCGCAGCCGGCGCGCCGGTCGGCGGCGCAGCGGCATCCTCCCGTGTGACCGAGTCCGCGCCCGAGCGTCTGCTTCGCGAAGCGCTCGCCGCCCGGGATTCCGGCGACCTCGAGCGTGCGCTCGCCAGCGCCCACCGGCTGCTGGTCGAGCACCCCGAGGCCCCGGCCGCGGCGCGAGCGAGGGAGACGTTCCGAGTCGCCGCGATGGATCGTGCCGACCGCACACCGGGGGCTCGCGACAAGGCGCGCGCGTACGAGGAGGTCTCCAACCTCTACCCGGCTGCCGATCCCTCGGCGCTCTACCAGGCTGCGTTCTGGTACGACTCGGCCGGGGACCGCGGACGCGCCTGCCTGTTGGCGCGGCGCCTGCGAGACCGCTTCCCCGGCAGCGAGGAGGCCGTATTGTCCCGCGACATCTGCGAATGAGCCGTCATCCCGTCGTCGTTCTGCAGTAGACTGCGCACCCGAGGACCGCGCCCGAAGCCGCCCATGGGGGCTGCACCGCGCTCGCATCGAAGGAGGATCCCGATGATCGCCCGCCGCCTCGCCGGTCTCACCCTGCTGCTGACGCTCGCCATGCCTGCCGTGCGTGCGCACTCCGACGGTGTGGTGCCGGCCGGCTTCACCTCGGACCCGCTCGCGTGGTTCGTCACCGGGGGGTCCGAGGAGACGGTTCGCTATGCTGCCGCCGTCGCCGCCGACCCGGCCACCCCGTCCGCGACCCGCACGGCGGCATGGCTCGCGGAGGGCTCGGTGCACGTGGCGAAGGGGCGAGCGGCGCTGGCCCGCGCGGCGTTCATGCGCATCCTCGCCGAGAACCCCACGGCCGACGTGTCCCAGCCCGATCGCGTGCCGGCCCCCGCGCTGCGCATGTTCTACCGTCTGCGCGACAGCGTGTGCACCGCCGGCATGGAGACGCTCGCCAAGGAC
>JBJTRI010000054.1:0-5296 GCA_046076045.1 bacterium | reverse complement strand
CATGCACGCCGAGTGGCGCAAGGACAACGTACTCACCTACATCGACCGCTGGTACGACGAGATCTGGGTGTACGGTGACCCCGCGCTCTACGACGTGCGCGAGGAGTACGACCTGCCGCCCCACCTCGCGGACCGCGTGCGCTACGTGGGATACCTGTCGCCGCACGTGCCGGCCGAGGCCGTGGCCGACGCACGCGTCGAACTCGAGAATCTGGCGCCCGGCACCCCCGGCTCGGGCCCGATCGCGCTGGTCACGGTGGGTGGCGGCGAGGACGGCGAGGGCGTGATGCAGCGCTGGATCGCTGCTGTGCGTGCCGGCCTGCTGCCGTCCGACCTGCGCTGCGTGCTCGTCACCGGGCCCATGATGCCCGAGGACGGTCAGATCCGCGTCACCCAGGCGGCGCCCTCGTCGTGCACGGTGATCCGCTACATCGGTGGGCTCGAGGCTTACGCCGCGGCCGCCGACCTCGTGGTCTCCATGGCGGGCTACAACACCTCATGCGAGGTGCTCGGGGCGCGCACGCCCGCGGTCATGGTGCCGCGCGCGAGCCAGCGCGAGGAGCAGCGCATCCGTGCGACCCGGCTCGCCGAGCGCGGGTTGGTCGAGACCGTGGACCTGCGCGACACCTCGCCGGACTCGCTCGCCGCCGCCGTGCGGCGCGCGCTCGCCCGTGGTCGTCGCGTCCACGACAGCGGTCTCGAGCTCGACGGTCGCACCCGCGTCACCCAGGAGGTCGCTCGCGTGTTGCCGGTGAAGCCCTTGCCGCCGCAGAGCTTCCTTCGGGAGCTGAGCGCGTGAACAAGCCCCGTGTCGCTTACGTGCTGCGGGCCTTCCCGCGGCTCTCCGAGACCTTCCTGCTGCACGAGATCCTGGCGCAGCGCGCGCGCGGCATCGAGGTGCGCGTGTTCGCGTTCGAACGCGTGCAGGATGAGCGCATGCACCCCGAGGCCGAGCAGCTGCTGCCCGAGGTGACGTTCGTGGACGCCGACGAGGCCCCCGACTTCAAGGGTCCCAAGGTGCTGCCGAGGAAGCAGCGCCGGTGGGCGGCCGCGGGCGTGCGGATCGCGTCCGAGCTGCGCGCCTGGGGCGCGACGCACGTGCACGCGCACTTCGCCGGGCCCGCCGCCACCGCGGCATGCTTCGCCGCGAAGGAGGCCCGCATCACGTTCAGCTTCACCGCGCACGCCAAGGACATCTTCGTCGACTCGCTCGACTGGGAGTGGTTGGCGTGGCTCGGGGCGCAGGCGCACGCCGTCGTCACCGTGTGCGACTACAACCGACGCTTCCTGCGCCGCCGCATGCCGGATGCGCGCATCGTGCGCATCTACAACGGCGTCGACCTGGAGCGCTGGTCGGCCGCGCGCGTGCGTCCGGCGACCGGTCCGGTCGTCACCGTGGGCCGGTTCGTGCGCAAGAAGGGCTTCGACATCCTCGTCGAGGCGCTCGCCATCCTGCGCGACCGCGGCACGCCGGTGAAGGCCGTCATGATCGGCGACGGCAACGAGTTCGACGTCGTGCGGGCGCGTGCCCGCGAGTTGCGACTGGGGCGGCTCGTCCGCTTCCCCGGTGCGCTCACCCAGCCCGAGGTGCTCAAGGTGCTCCGGAGTGCGGCCGCGGTCGCGCTGCCGTGCATCGTGGACACCGACGGCAACCAGGATGCGCTGCCCACCGTGCTGCTGGAGGGCGCCGCGTGCGGTCTGCCCGCCGTGGCGACGCGCGTGGCCGGCGTGCCCGAGATCGTTCGCGACGGTGAGACCGGCCGTGTGGTCGAGCCGAGCGATCCCGTGGCGTTGGCCGATGCCCTGGCCCAAGTCATGTCCTCCCACCGCCGCCGGACCCAGATGGGCCGCGCGGCTCGCCGACGTGCCGAACGCCTGTTCGACCAGCGTCGCGCCTCCCTGGCACTGGCTCGCGTGTTCTCGGACTCCTGTGCTCCCCGCCGCAAGAACTCCTTCCTGCAGGAATCTCAAGATGCGAATCGTCCTACTGTGCTCTGACGCCGGCATCCCGTTCGGCGGCGTGAAGGGGGCCTCGGTCCACCTTCGCTCCGTCGCGGGCGCGCTGCTGCGCATGGGGCACCAGGTCTCGGCCGTCATGGCCAATCCCGGCCCCGAGGTCGGCTACGCACCGCTGGTCGCGGCCGGGCTCGAGGTGCGCACGTTGCGCGCGCCGCGCACGGTGCGCGAAGTGGACTTCCACCTCTCGCAGCTGAGTCCCGACCTCGTGCTCGAGCGCCTGTCACTGCTCGCACCCGAGGGCGCGATCGCAGCCGCCGAGGCGGGCATCCCGCACCTCTACGAGGTCAACGCCCCGCTCGACGAGGAGGCCTCGCGCCACCGCAACTTCGAGCACGTGGACGAGGCGCGCGCGGCGTTCCGGCGCGGGTTCGCCGCCAGCCGTGGTGCGATGGCGGTCTCCGAGGAGGTCGCGCGCTGGGTGCGCGGTCTCGCGCGCGAGGGCTTCCCGGTGATCGTGGAGTCGAACGGCGCCGGCCCCGAGTTCCTGTCGGCACCCGACGCCACGCTCGTGAAGCGCATCGAGCAGCGTCTGCGTCTGGGTGGAGGGGAGTTCCGGGTCGGGTTCGTGGGCACGTTCCGCCCGTGGCACGACATCGACACCATCCTGTACGCCGCGAGCGAGGTCGGGCGCGACGTCCCGACCCGTCTCATCATGGTCGGCGACGGTCCGCAGCGGAACCACGTGTTGCGCACCGCATGGTCGGGGCACGCCTCGGTCACGCTGACCGGCGCGGTACCGCACCACGAGGTGCCCGCGCACCTCGCGCTCTGCGACGCGGTCGCGGTGCCCTACGCCACCGAGGACGTGTACTTCTCGCCGCTCAAGCTGGTCGAGGCCATGGCGGCTGCGCGCCCCGTGGTGGCCAGCGCCACCGGTCCCGTGAAGCGCGTCGTCACCGACGGTCGCGACGGCCTGCTGGTCGCCCCCGGCGACCGGGTCGCGTTCACCGAGTCCCTCAAGCGCCTCGCCATCGAACCCGCCCTGCGCGGTCGACTCGGGGCCGAGGCCCGTCGCACCGTGGAGCGCGAGCACACCTGGGACGCCGTCACCGCGCGCGTGCTCCAGTTCGCGACCGCGCTGCCCGCCCGCGTGGAGGGCTCGTGGCGGGAGTGATGGCCCGGTTCCGCGCTTCGCTGCCTCGGACCTCGCGCGTCATGCGCGCGTTCCTGCCGCGCGTCCGCCCGCACTCGATCGAGTTGCTGGGGGCGTTGCTGCTGGGCGCGACGGTCGCGCTCACCGAGGTCGTGAAGCCGTGGCCGCTGCAGCTGGTCTTCGACTTCGTGCTGCAGCCCATCGCCGCGCCCGCCGCGAACCTCAAGCTGCATGGGCCCTCGGCGCTGTTCGCCCCGCTGTTCGAGGGCTACACGCCGGGCAACATCGTCATGGTCGCCGCGATCTCGATGCTCGTCATCTCGATCGTCGGCGGCATCGCCGAGTTCAGCCAGACCGTCATCATGTCGAACGTCGGGCAGACGATCGTGGCCAAGCTGCGCCGCGACCTGTTCCGGCACCTCATGAGGCTGCCGCCGCTCTACCACCTCAGCCGCCGTCAGGGCGACCTCATCATGCGGCTCACCGGCGACATCGTGCTCATGCGCGAGCTGCTGGTGGGCAGCCTGCTCGACTCCGCCTCGGCCATGCTCGTCATCCTGGGCACGCTCGCGGCTATGCTGTGGATGGACTGGCGCCTCACGCTGTTGTCGTTGTCCATCGTCCCGGTGGTGGCGCTGACGAGCGCGCTGTTCAGCCGCCGCATCCGGCGCCTCGTGCGCAGCAACCGCGAGAAGGAGGGCGAGCTCGCCTCCAACGCCGGTGAGTCGCTGGGCGCGATCCACGTGCTGCAGGCCTTCGGCGGCGCGGAGCGCGCGGCGAAGGCCTACGAGCGTCAGAACCGCTCGTCGCTGCGCTCGGGGCTCAAGACCGGCCGCGTCGAGGCCATGCTCACGCGCACGCTCGACCTGCTCACCTCGTCGGGCACGGCGGTCACGCTGCTGCTCGGCACCGGCGCGGTCGCGCGCGGCGAGCTCACCGCCGGCGGGCTGCTCGTGTTCCTCACCTACCAGCGCACGCTGTTCAAACCCGTGCGCCAGATCGCGCGCGTCGCCGCGCGCACCGCCAAGGCGTCGGCCTGTGGCGAGCGCGTGCTCGAGGTGCTCGAGACGCCGGTGGACATCCAGGACCGTCCGGGGGCGCGCGAGGCGGGCCGCCTGACGGGTGAGATCGAGCTCGTCAACGTGACGCTGCGCTACCCGCGCGGCGACGTGGCGCTGAGCGATGTGTCGTTCCACGTCCCGGCCGGGAGCGTCGCGATCATCCGCGGCGAGTCCGGCGCGGGCAAGAGCACGCTGCTCACGCTGCTGCCGCGGCTCATGGACCCGACCGGGGGCTCCATCCGCATGGACGGCGTGGACATCCGCGACTACACCCTGACCTCGCTGCGCTCGCAGGTCGCCATGGTGTTCCAGGACTCGGTGCTGTTCGGCTTGAGCGTGCGCGAGAACATCGCCATGGGCGACCCCGACGCGTCCGAGGACCGCGTCCTCGCGGCGGCCGAGGCGGCCGGCGTGATGCGGTTCGTGAACGACCTGCCGCAGGGGCTCGACACCGTGCTCGGCGAGCGCGGCGCCCAGCTCTCGGGCGGGCAGCGGCAGCGCGTGGCGCTGGCGCGCGCGGCGCTTCGGAACGCCCCCATCCTGATCCTCGACGAGCCGTTCTCGCACCTCGACGAGACGAGACGCGACCACGTGCTGGCCGCGCTCCACAACGTCTCGGCGGGCCGCACCGTGCTGCTCGTCACGCACCAGGACCACCCGGGCTTCACGCCCGACGTCGAGGTCATGCTCGCGGGAGGCAAGGTGGTCTCGAGCCGCGGCGGCCGAGCGGCTGCACTGGAGCCGCAGGCGGGACGGACCGCGTGAACGACACGAGGACCACCCGGTTGCCCGAGCTGGGCGACCTCCTCGACCCCGCGCGCCTCATGGCGCGGCTCGCGCCGATCCGCGACGACCGCGGCACGCTCGAGTCGGCTGCGCCGTTCTACCTGCGCTGGAAGCCGGGTACGAGCGCGCTGCTCGGCGTGCGCCTGCAGTGGCGCACCGACGAGGGGCGGGTCGAGACGCTGGCGTCGCTCTACCTCTGCGACGGTCTGCACGAGGCCGCCGACAAGGCCGAGACGCTGCGCCTGCTGGAGCCGCGACTCGGTCCGGCGTTGCTGCGGTTGGACGACGCGCTCTACCTGGCGTTCCCGAACGACCGCCTGCTCAAGTGGCGCTCGGC
>JBJTRI010000053.1:0-3243 GCA_046076045.1 bacterium | reverse complement strand
TCCTCTGCTGGTCCGGATGTCGCGGGTCCATCGGTACACCATGTGACCCGCCGAGCCCACGCGCGACCTCGATCGCGCCCCCAACCCCGTCTCCGGAGGCGGCATTGTCTCGGAAGACCCTCTTCCTCCCGCTCGTCGCGTTCCTCGCGATCGCATGGCTCACCGGGTGCGCCCAGACGCACGGCCCCGGCCTCGCTCGAGGTGAGCAGATCTACGGAACCTGTGTCCCGTGCCACGGTCAGGATGGCCATGGCAATGCCACGCTCGCCGCGCCCGCCATCGCGGGGCTGCCGCGCTGGTACGTCGAGCGTCAGCTCACGAACTTCAAGGGTTCGCTGCGTGGCGCCCACCACCTCGACGAGGCCGGCCAGCGCATGCGCCCCATGGCGCGCGCGCTCTACCGCGAGGGCGACCTCGCCTCGGTGGCCGAGTACGTGGCCACGCTGCCCGCGCTGCCGGCGCTGAACACCATGACCGCGCTCGGCGACACCGCGGCGGGGCGCGTGCACTGGGAGGGCGTGTGCATCACCTGCCACCAGGCCGACGGCACCGGCAACGAGGCCCTGGGCGCGCCGTCGCTCACGCACCAGCACGACTGGTACCTCATGTCGCAGTTGCACAAGTTCAAGTCGGGCATGCGCGGCGCGCATCCCGACGACGCCTACGGCGCGCAGATGGCGGCGATGGCGTCGGTGCTCCCGGACACCGCGGCGATGCAGGACGTGGTCGCCTTCATCCGCACGCTTCAGCCGAAGTGATGGAGGCCCTCCATGGCCGGTGATGGTTTCGACGAGAAATGGGCGAACGAGACCGCCCGTCTGACGTTCATCTACACGGTGGTCGGCGTCGTCCTGTTCGTGGGCGCCGTTCTCCTGTTCATCCGCTGACCGAGGGAACGCACGATGATCCTCAATCTGCCGAGTGCATCGACGTTCGCTGGTGACGTCGACTCGCTCTTCATGCTCGTCACTTGGCTGGTCGGCGTGTGGTTCTTCGCCACCCAGGCCATGTTCTTCTGGCTGCTGTGGCGGTTCCGCCACCGCCCCGGCGTGCCGTCGCAGTACGTGACCGGCAAGGAGCCGCATCTCAAGCGCTGGATCAACATCCCGCACGCGCTCGTCATCGTCTGCGACATGGTGATCATCGTCGCGGCCATCCGCGTGTGGATGCAGGTCAAGCAGACGTTGCCCCCGCCCGACGACACGATCCGCGTCGTTGGGCAGCAGTGGGCGTGGACGTTCCAGCACTCGGGCCCGGACAAGGCGATCGACACCGCCGACGACGTGTGGACCAGCGACACGTTGTTCGTGGCCGAGGGCCGCACCTACCACTTCCTGCTCGAGTCAAAGGACGTCCTGCACAGCTTCTTCGTGCCGGTCTTCCGCCTCAAGCAGGACGCCATCCCGGGCCGCCGCATCACGGGGTGGTTCAAGGCCACCAAGACCGGGACGTACGACATCCAGTGCGCTGAGATCTGCGGCATCGGCCACGGCATCATGGGCGGCCGCATCGTGATCCGCACCCCCGAGGAGCATGACTCGTGGGTGAACCAGCACGGCGGGGCGGTCGAGCCCGAAGCCGCCGTCACCGACACCACGGCCACGGCGTCCGCCGGCGCCACGAACTGACGGGGACCCCATGGCCCATCACGCTCACGCGGCAGCCCACGGCGACGGCCACCACGGCCACGCCGAGCAGAACTGGTTCCTCAAGTACTTCTGGTCCACGGACCACAAGATCATCGCGTTCCAGTACATGTTCACCGGCATGGCGATGGCGCTCATCGGCGCGTTCAT
Source organism: bacterium (assembly GCA_046076045.1). Taxonomy (GTDB): domain Bacteria; phylum Eisenbacteria; class RBG-16-71-46; order RBG-16-71-46; family RBG-16-71-46; genus JAIOPA01. Next base: position 1,447 of record JBJTRI010000053.1, on the reverse strand, counting down.
GTCGTACGTGTTCCGCATGCAGCTCGCCTACCCCGGGATGAGCGTGCCGTTCTTCGGTCACGTCTCGCCCGACGTGTACAACGCGCTCATCACGAACCACGGCAGCATCATGATCTTCTGGGTCGCGATGCCCGTACTGATCGCCGGGTTCGGGAACTACCTCATCCCGCTCATGTGCGGCGTGGACGACATGGTGTTCCCGCGCCTGAACCGGCTCAGCTACCAGCTGTTCCTCATCAGCACCATCGTGCTGATCGCGTCGTTGTTCGCCCCCGGTGGCGGATTCGGCGGCGCCTGGACGGCCTACCCGCCGCTGTCCTCGACCGCGAAGTACAGCCTCACCCCCATGGGCTCGACCCTCTGGGTGCTGGCCGTCGCGCTCGAGTTCGTGGCGTTCCTGCTCGGCGGCATCAACTTCATCGTGACCGCGATGAACGCTCGCGCACCGGGCATGAAGGCGTTCGACGTCCCGCTCGTGGTGTGGATGATCGTCGTCGCCAGCCTGCTGTTCATGGCCTCGGTCGGGCCGCTCATCGCCGGCGCGGTCATGCTGCTGTTCGACCAGAACCTCGGCACCGCCTTCTACGACCCGAAGCGCGGCGGTGACCCCATCCTGTGGCAGCACCTGTTCTGGTTCTTCGGCCACCCCGAGGTGTACGTCGTGCTGCTGCCCGCCATGGGCATCGTGGCCGAGGTCATGACCGTGTTCGCGCGCAAGAAGCTGTTCGCGTACAAGACGGTCCTCTACACGGTCATCGCCACCGGCGTGCTGTCGTTCTTCGTGTGGGCGCACCACCAGTTCGTGGCCGGCATCGACCCGCGCATGGCGAACGTGTTCACCGTCACCACGGTGCTCATCTCGATCCCGATCGCCGAGATGTGCTTCCTGTACATCGCCACGCTGTACGGCGGCTCGATCCGGTTCTCGACGCCCATGCTGTGGGCGCTCGCGTTCATGGCCGAGTTCCTCATCGGCGGCGTCACGGGCATCTACCTCGGCGCGAGCGGCGCGGACATCTTCTTCCACGACACCTACTTCGTGGTCGCGCACTTCCACTACACGTTCTATCCCATCGCCATCATCGGCACGATCGCGGGCCTGACCTACTGGTTCCCCAAGATGTTCGGCCGGATGATGGACGAGCGCCTCGGCAAGCTGCACTTCTGGGGCACGATCATCCCGTTCAACTTCATCTTCATCCCGATGTTCTTCCTCGGGATGAACGGTGAGCACCGCCGCATCTACGACTACACGAACTTCCCCGACCTGGCGGTGCCGTGGATGCAGCAGCTGCGCGTCGTCTCGACGGTGGCGCTGGTGATCATGCTGCTGTTCCAGTTCGTGTTCCTCTACAACTTCATCGTGAGCATGTTCCGCGGCGCCAAGGCGTCCAAGAACCCGTGGAACGCGAACACGCTCGAGTGGACCACCGACGCGTCGCCGCCG
>JBJTRI010000052.1:0-20979 GCA_046076045.1 bacterium | reverse complement strand
GTACAAGCTCGCGCAGCTCGCCTCGGAGCAGCACGACGCGCGCCACATCGTCTTCTGCGGCGTGCACTTCATGGCCGAGTCGGCCGATGTGCTCGCGCAGCCGCACCAGACCGTGATCCTGCCCGACCTCAAGGCCGGTTGCTCGATGGCCGACATGGCCACGCTCGACGATGTCGAGGAGGCGTGGGACCAGCTGGTGGCGGCGCACGGCGACACGTTCGTGCCGCTGACCTACATGAACTCGACCGCCGCCATCAAGGCGTTCTGCGGCGCGCGCGGTGGCATCGTGTGCACCTCGAGCAATGCGCGCGAGGCGCTGGAGTGGGCGTGGGCGCGCAAGCCGCGCGTGCTGTTCCTGCCCGACCAGCACCTCGGCCGCAACACCGCGTTCGCCATGGGCGTGCCGCTCGAGCGCATGGCCGAGTGGCAGTGGCGCGTGAGCCGGCCGCGCGAGGTGAACGCGCGCGCCTTCGACCCCGAGACGCGCATCGTGCTGTGGCGCGGGTTCTGCTCGGTGCACGGCAAGTTCAGTCGTGCGCAGATCGACGAGGTGCGCGCCGAGGATCCCGCGGTGCGCGTGCTCGTGCATCCCGAATGCCCGTTCGATGTGGTGCGCAACGCCGACGTGGTGGGCTCCACCGAGTTCATCATCCAGCAGGTCCGCAGCGCCCCCGAAGGCACGAGTTGGGCGATCGGCACCGAGATCAACCTCGTGCACCGGCTCGCGCTCGAGCATCCCGGGCAGCGCATCCGCTCGCTGCAGCGCAACGTCTGCCCGTGCGCGACCATGAACCGCATCGACCCCGCCCATCTGCTCTGGGCCCTCGACAACCTGGCCGCCGGGCACGTGGTGAACCCCGTGCGCGTGGCCGAGACGGTCAAGCGCGACGCGCTCGCGGCCCTCGACCGCATGCTGGCGCTGCGCCCCGGTGGCGCGGCGCAGGTGAAGGACTGACATGAGCCACCCCGACGACGGACTGGTCAACATCGGCGAACCCGGCGCCACCCCCGAGATCGGCGTCTTCGGTGCGCCGCGCCCCGCGGTGCCCGAGCGCGTACCGCTCGCGCCGCGCACCAAGGGCTGCGCCTCGGGCGCAGGCGGGGTGGGCACGGTCGCGCCCGGCGAATTCAAGCGCCTGCCGCCGTGGCTCAAGATCCAGTTGCCGGGTCAGGGCGAGTACGGCGAGACCAAGGCCCTGCTGCGCGAGAAGAAGCTCGTCACCGTGTGCGAGGAGGCGCGCTGTCCCAACCTGGGCCACTGCTGGGCTCGCGGCACCGCCACCATCATGATCCTCGGCGAACTGTGCACGCGCCGCTGCGGCTTCTGCGCGGTCGCGCCGGGGCGCCCGAACGGGTACGTGGACTGGGACGAGCCGCGCCGCGTGGCCGAGGCCGTCGCCGCCATGAACCTGCGCCACACCGTCATCACCTCGGTGGCGCGCGACGACCTCAAGGACGGCGGCAGCACGATCTTCGCCATGGTCATCCGCGAGATGCGCGCCCGCTCGGGCACGGTGATCGAGGTGTTGATCCCCGACTTCCGTGGCAGCGCCGAGGACCTGCAGCGCGTCATCGACGCCCGGCCCGAGGTGATCAACCACAACATCGAGACCGTGGAGCGCCTGCACCCCGTGGTGCGCCCGAGCGCGCGCTACGACCGCTCGCTGCAGTTGTTGCAGCGCGTGAAGGAGTCGGGCACCGGCATCAAGGCCAAGAGCGGTATCATGGTGGGCCTGGGCGAGACCGACGACGAGATGCGGCGCACGTTCGAGCACCTGCGTGCGCACGGTTGCGACCTGCTCACGATCGGCCAGTACCTGCGCCCGAGCCCCATGCACCTGCCGGTGGTGGAGTACGTGCACCCCGACCGCTTCGAGCGCTGGCGCGAGGAGGCCATGGCGATGGGCTTCGAGAGCGTGGCGAGCGGTCCGCTCGTGCGCTCCAGCTACCACGCCGACCTGCTGGCCGGCACCGTCAAGCCCGGCGAGACCAGCAAGGCCGACTGACGCACCGGGGCGGTCCTACGAGAAGGCCGGCGTCCCGCGTGGGACGCCGGCCTTCCTGCTGCCCGGTGGAGCGCGGGGTCACTCCTCGCCGGAGTCGAGCCAGCGCTTCCACGCCTCCTCGTTGAAGTCGCGCCCGAGGAAGTCGCGCACCATGACGGCCGCGGGCTTCGAGCCCCCGGCGGCGAGCACCTTGTTGCGGTAGTCGTTCGCCGCGCCCGGCGCGAGCAGGTCCTTGGCGTCGAAGCGCGAGAACATGTCCTTCGCGATCACGAGCGACCACATGTAGGTGTAGTAGATCGCCGAGTAGCCGTTGAGGTGGCCGAATGCGCACTGGAAGTGCGTGCCCTCCACGAACGGGAACGGCTGGTAGCGCTTCACCAGACCCGAGAACAGGTCGCTGCTCGCGACCCCGGCCGGGTCGCGGTCGTAGCAGCCCAGCGACATGCCCGCGTACACCATCTGGCGGCGCACCTGCAGGCCCTTGCCGAAACCGTTCGCGCGGTTCATGCGCCGCACGAGCTCGGCCGGCACGACCTCACCGGTCTTGGGGTCCTTGGCGAACGTGGCCAGCACCTCGGGGCTCTTCATCCACTCCTCGAGGAGCTGCGAGGGGGCCTCGACGAAGTCCCACTCGGTGCGGATGCCGCTCGTCCCGACCCACTTGCGACGACCGGCGAACATGTTGTGCAGCAGATGACCGAACTCGTGGAAGAACGTGTTGACGTCGTTGTAGTCGCACAGGCCCGGGTCGTTCGCGTCGCCGCCGGGCAGGTTGCAGACCAGCGCCGCCTCGGGGATCTGGCGTCCCGCGAGGCCGGTGCGGATGTCGAACTGCGCGGCGTGGTTGTACTTGTTCGCGCGCGGGTGCATGTCGAGGTAGAACCGGCCGGCGAGCTGGCCGCCGTCCCACATCTCGAAGCACTTCACCGACGGGTGCCACACCGGGGCGTCCGGCACGCGCCGGAACTCCACCCCGAACAGGCGCGCCGAGAGGTCCAGCACGCCCTGCTCGACCTGCGCGTACGGCAGGAACCGCCGCATCTGCTGCGAGTCGAACGCGTACTCGCTCTTGCGCACCTGCTCCGACCAGTACACCTGCTCCCAGAACTCGACCGCGGTCGCGTCGGGCACGTCCTTGCGCTTGCGCGCGAGCAGCTGCTCGTACTCGCGCTTCTGGCGGTCCTCGGACGCCGCGACGACGCGGTCCACGAACGCGCGTGCGGTGGCGGCGCTGCCGGTCATCTTGTCGGCGGTGACGAGGTCGGCGTAGTTCGTGAACCCGAGCAGGCCCGCGAGTTCGTGGCGCTTGGCGCGCATGCGGTCGAGCACCGCGAGGTTCTTGGGGTAGGCGCGGTTCTGGTACGCCATGTAGGCGCGACGGCGCAACGCATCGCTGCGCGCGTAGCTGATCACCGGGTTGTAGTCCGGGTACTCCATGGTGATGGTGACCTTGCCGTCGGCACCCGCCGGGTGGCGGGCGATCCAGTCGGCGGGCAGGCCCTCGAGTTCGGCCGGGGTGGCGGTGATGCTCGACTTGTCGTCGCGGATGTTGCGCGCGAACTCCTGCGTGATGAGGACCAGCTCCTCCTGCACCTTCTGGATGCGGGCGCGGGTCGCGGCGTCCTTGTCCACGCCGGCCAGACGGAACTCGCGCAGCGTCTTCTCGATGTAGTGCCGAGTCTCGTCGTCGGCCCCGGTGCGGCTCATCGCGACCAGCGCGTCGTACACGCGACGGTCGAGCGACAGCTCGGTGGTGAACTTCGAGATCTCCTGCGACAGCGCCTCGGCCGTGGCGCGCGTGGCCGAGTCGGGGCTCGCCTGCTCCATGAGACCCGACTGCGACGCGGCCATGTCCACCTGGCGCAGGATCTCGTCGTAGGGCGCGAGCGTGTTGGCGATCGTGCGCGTGCCCTTGACCGCGACCATGCGGTCGAGCGCGGCACGCGCGCTCGACAAGCGCTTCTCGACGCGGGCGCGGAACTCGGCGGCGCTCGGCTGGCCGGTGAAGAACGGCTGGTTGTCGGTCGGCGGCACGGCGCTGGCGGCGCGCGCGGACGGGGCGAGGCACGCCAGCAGGCCGAGCACGGCCAGCAGGCGCGGGAGCGAACGCTTCATCGGGGTCCTCCTCGGGGATGCGCGGCACGGCGCCCTGCGGGACGCCGCGCGTGGGGATGGGGATGGGGTGAGGCTAGCGGACGGCCGCGGACGCGCACAACGCACCGCGGCCGGTCCCGGTGCCGATGCGGGTCAGCCCTTGCGCGGGCGCGATGGACGCATCTCGACGCGGCTGTGGAGCGTGCGGGGGTGGGTGCGCAGCAGGTCCACGACCATCTCGCCCACGTCCTCGGGCTGGATCGCCCAGTCCTGCTTGGCGGCCGTGCCGCGTCCGAACTCGGTCGCCACGCTGCCGGGCATGAGGTAGGTCACGCGGATGTCGGCGTCGCGCACCTCCTGGAACAGCACCTCGCTGAACCCGTTCAGCGCGTGCTTGCTGGCGCAGTAGGCACCCGCGCCCGGGAACGCGTTGCGCCCGGCGAGCGACGAGACGTTGAGGATGTAGCCGCCGCCGCGCTGCTTCATGCGCGGGATCGCCTCGCGCGTGCAGTAGAACACGCCGTTCAGGTTGGTCTCGATCGTGGCGTGCCAGTCCTCGAGCGACAGCTCCGCGATGGGCGCGAAGATCCCGATGCCGGCGTTGTTCACCAGCACGTCGAGCCCGCCGAGGTCGCGGTCGAGCGCCGCGAACACCGCCGCCACCTGCTCGGGGCGCCGCACGTCGAGCGCGTAGCCGCGCGCACCGTGGCCCAGCTCGGCTGCGGCCTCGGCCGCCGCCTTCGCGTCGCGTGCCGTGATCGCCACCGTCATGCCCTCGCGCACCAGCGCCTCGGCCACGCCGCGGCCGATCCCGCGATTGCCGCCCGTCACCAACGCCACCTTGCCCTGCCACGACGTCATGTCCGCCTCCGTTGTGCCGCGCCCCGTGCGCGGGTCCGCAGGCATCCTAGCGCGTCGGGGCGTCGTTCACCGGTCGGCGGCGGCGGGCCGGAACCCGTGCGACATGAGCACGGTCTGGCCCTCGTTCCCGACCACGAGGTCCACGAACCGCTGCGCCAGTGCGGGCGCGCGGCTCGTGCGCACGACCGCGATCGGGTAGCGCGCCACCACCTGCGCGGTGTCCGGCAGCGGGAGGGGGAGCACGGTGATCGAACGTGCGAGCCGCGCCGGGGCGTCGGTGCGATACGCGATCCCCGCGTCCACCTCGCCCAGTTGCACCTTGGCGACCACCGCCTTCACGTTCTCCTCCTCGGTGACCACGTTGGCGCGCACGCGCTGGGCGTAGTCGGTGGGGAAGTCGGGGCGAGCGGCGAGCCGGCGCAGCGTCTCGTGCGTGTAGCGGCCCACCGGCACCTGCTCCAGCGCCACGGCCACCTTCACGCCGCGACGCGCGAGGTCGCGGGCGTCGCGGATGCGCGCCGGGTTGGTGCGCGGCACCAGCAGCACGAGGGTGTTGCGCGCGAACACCTCGGGCGTGCCGCTCACGAGGCCCTGGGTCTGCACGTCGGTCATCCAGTGCTCGTCCGCGCTCGCGAACACGTCGGCCCGGGCGCCCTGTGCAAGCTGCGCCGCCAACTGCGGCGTGCCGGCGAGGTTGAGTCGCACCTGCACGCCCGGGTGCGCGGCCTCGAACCGCGCGGCGAGTTCGCGGAACGGCTCCTGCAGCGAGGACGCCGCGAACACGGTGAGCGTGGTGGTGGGGGCGGCCGCGGCACTGCCCGCGAGCCACAGCAGGGTCGCGACCAGCACGGTACGCAGGCTCACGGTCGGAACCCCGCGACCGGACCCGCGCCCGCCTTGCCGGGCGCGCCGGACGCGGCTCACACGGGCGACCCGGGTTCGCGCGGCGCGACCCGGCGCACGAGCCGCGCCCGGCCGTGGCCGGGGAGCGCCAGCTCCACCCACGTGCCGGGCGTGAACGCGACGGTGTCGCCGGTGAACTCGGCGGTGAGCAGTGCCACGAGTGGCAGGTGCGAGACCACGAGCACGCAGGCGTGGTCGGCGGCGAGCGCGCGCACCACCGCGACCGCCTCGGCCGGGTCGCCCTCGGGCACCAGTTCGCGCAGCGTCTCCAGTCCGGCACTCGGGGCCAGCGCCTCGGCCATGAGCTGCGCCGTATGCGCGGCGCGCCGGTACGGACTGCACAGCACCACGCCGGGTCGCCAGCCCTCGGCAGCGAGCCGCGCGCCCAGTCGGCGCACGTCGTCCTCGCCCTCGGCCATGAGCGGGGCATCGGGCGCCTGTCCGGTGGCGAGGCCGTGGCGCATGAGCGCGAGCGTGCGGTCCATGGGGCGAGTAAGGGGCAGGGGCGGGGGCGGGTCAAGCCGCGGTGGGCGCGGTCCGCGGGGATTGAACCGGGCCCGGCGGCGGCCCTAATATGCGAGGTCCGACATCCCCCCGCAGGCAGGGCCCACGGCCCGGGAGCCCCCCCACACCATGAGTCGTTTCCTCGATCGGCTGCGCGACCGCGTCCTGTTCTTCGACGGTGGCATGGGAACGCAGGTGCAGGCTCGCGAGCTCGGGCCGGACGACTTCGGGGGTGCGCGCTGGGAGGGCTGCATCGACTACCTCTCGCTCACGCGTCCCGACGTGGTCGAGGACATCCACGCCGCCTACTTCGAGGCCGGCGCCGACGTGGTCGAGACCAACAGCTTCCAGGCCTCGGTCACGCGCCTCGAGGAGTGGGGGCTCGCCGAGCGCACGGTCGAGTTGAACCGTGCGGCCGCCGCGTGCGCGCGCCGCACCGCCGATCGGTTCGAGGCGGCTGACGGTCGCCCGCGGTTCGTGGCCGGTTCGATCGGTCCGTCGGGCTTCCTGCCGTCGTCCGAGGACCCCGACCTCGGCAAGCTGTCGTTCGCCGACCTCGTGCCGTCGTTCCGTCCGCAGGCGCAGGGCCTCATCGAGGGCGGCGCCGACGTGCTCATCCTCGAGACCGCGCAGGACATCCTCGAGATGAAGGCGCAGGTGCTCGCCTGCCGCGAGGCCATGGACCTCGTGGGTCGCCGCGTCCCGATCCAGTGCTCGTTCACGCTCGACCCCACGGGCCGCATGCTGCTCGGCACCGACTACCGGGGAGCGCTCGCGACGCTCGAGGCGCTGGCCGTGGACGTGATCGGGCTCAACTGCTCGACCGGCCCCGACCTCATGCGCGATGCCGTGCGCTACCTGTGCGAGAACGCCAGCACGCCCATCCACTGCATCCCCAACGCCGGCCTGCCCATCAACGACGGCGGCCGCACGCTCTACCCCATGCGCCCCGAGCCGTTCGCCGAGACCCTGGCGGAGTTCGTGCGCGTCTTCGGCGTGAACCTCGTGGGCGGCTGCTGTGGCACGACGCCCGACCACATCCGCGCGCTCGTCGCCGCGATCGGGCGCGACACGCGCCCGGCCGCGCGCCCGGGGCGCAGCCGCTGGTTCGCCTCGAGCGGCATGACGGCCGTGGCGCTCGAGCAGGAGCCGCGCCCGCTGCTCATCGGCGAGCGCCTCAACACGCAGGGCTCGCGCAAGGTCAAGCGCCTCGTGCTCGAGGGCACGCTCGACGACCTCGTGCCGATCGCCCGTGAGCAGGTGGACGGCGGCGCGCACGTACTCGACGTCTGCATGGCGCTCACCGAGCGCACCGACGAGGCCGAGCAGATGCGCCGCCTCGTCAAGCGCCTGTCGCTCTCGGTCGAGGCCCCGCTCTGCATCGACTCCACCGAGCCCCACGTCATCGACCTCGCGCTCCAGTCCTGTCCGGGCTCGGCGATCGTGAACTCGATCAACCTCGAGAACGGGCGCGAGCGCGTGGATTCGGTGATGCCGCTGGTCATGCGGCACGGTGCCGCGGTCATCGCGCTCACCATCGACGAGGTTGGCATGGCGAAGACCGCCGAGCGCAAGCTCGAGGTCGCGCGCCGCATCCACGACATCGTCACGCGCGAGTACGGGCTGCCGCCGCAGCGCCTCATCTTCGACGACCTCACGTTCACGCTCGCCACCGGCGACGACGAGTTCGCGCGCTCGGGCATCGAGACGATCGAGGGCCTGCGGCTCATCAAGCGCGAGCTGCCGGGCGTGCTCACCTCGCTGGGCGTCTCGAACGTCTCGTTCGGACTCGGCAAGGAGGCGCGCGCCGTCCTCAACAGCGTGTTCCTGTACCACTGCGTCGCGGCCGGCCTCGACATGGCGATCGTGAACCCGGCCGACGTCATCCCGTACGCCGAGTTGTCCGAGGACGACCGCCGACTGGCCGAGGACCTGGTGTTCGCACGGCAGCCGCAGGCGCTGGCCGCCTTCATCGCGCACTTCGAGGGCCGTGCCCCCGACGCCCGCGCGCGCGAGGACGAGGCCGCCGAGGCGGCGATGTCGTGCGAGCAGCGCATCCACCACCAGATCCTGCACCGCAAACCCGCCGGCATCGAGACGCTGGTGGACGAGGCGGTGAAGCGGCAGGACCCGGTCGCCGTGCTCAACAATGTGCTGCTGCCGGCCATGAAGGAGGTCGGCGACAAGTTCGGGGCCGGCGAGCTCATCCTGCCGTTCGTGCTGCAGAGCGCCGAGGTCATGAAGAAGGCGGTCGCGCAGCTCGAGCGCTACCTCGAGAAGAGCGCCGACGTCACCAAGGGCCGTGTCGTGCTGGCCACCGTGTTCGGCGACGTGCACGACATCGGCAAGAACCTCGTCAAGACCATCCTCTCGAACAACGGCTACACCGTGTTCGACCTCGGCAAGCAGGTCCCGGTGCAGACCATCGTGGACAAGGCGCGCGAGCTCGGCGCGACCGCGATCGGCCTGTCGGCACTGCTCGTCTCGACGAGCAAGCAGATGCCCATCTGCGTCGGCGAGCTGCACCGTCTGGGGCTCGACATCCCGGTGCTCATCGGCGGTGCGGCCATCAACCGCAACTTCGGCCGGCGCGCCGCGCTGGTCGAGGGCACCGCGTTCTACGAACCCGGCGTGTTCTACTGCAAGGACGCGTTCGAGGGCCTCGACACCATGAACGCGCTGGTGGACCCGGCGGTGCGTCCCGAGTGGGTCGAGCGCGTGCGTCGCGAGGCGTTCGAGTTCCGCGACAAGAGCGCCGAGATGCAGGCCCGCGCCGCCTCGGCGAGCGCGCAGCAGCAGGACTTCAAGGTCTCGGTGTCGCGCGACGTCGTCGTGCCCGCGCCGCCGTTCTGGGGCGCGCGCGTCACGCCCACCTCGGCCATATCGTTCGACGGCATGTACGAGGGCATGGACCTCAAGACGCTCTACCGTCTGCACTGGGGTGCGCGCGGCGACGCTGCGCAGGTCGAGGCGCTCATCCGCGACGACTTCGAGCCGCGTCGGCTCCGCCTGCAGCGTGAGGCGCGCGAGAAGGGCTGGCTGCGTCCGCTCGCGGTGTACGGCTGGTTCCCGTGCCAGTCCGAGGGTCAGGACCTCGTGGTGTACGACCCCACCGCGTTCGTGGGCGGCTCGCTCACGCCGCGCGGCAAGATCGAGGAGGTGGCGCGCTTCTCGTTCCCGCGCCAGGCCGACCGCGAGGGGCTGTGCCTGTCGGACTACTTCCAGCCCGCGTCCTCGTCGCGCTTCGACGTGGTCGGCTTCCAGGTCGTCACCGTGGGCACCGGTGCCGACGAGTTGGGCGCCGCACTCGACAAGCGCGGCGAGTACGCGGAGTCGTTGTTCGTGCACGGGCTCGCGATGGCGGCCACCGAGGGGCTCGCGGAGTGGCACCATCGCCACCTGCGCGCCGAACTGGGGCTCGAGGCCGAGCGCGGCAAGCGCTACTCGTTCGGCTACAGCGCGTGCCCCGATCTGGCCGACCAGGCCAAGCTGTTCGCGCTGCTCGACCCGCAGGACCGCATCGGCGTCTCGCTCACGAGCGCCTACCAGCTGGTGCCCGAGGCCAGCACGAGCGCGATCCTCATCCACCACCCGCAGGCCAGCTACTACCTGGTCCGCGAGTCGTGAGGTCGCGCCCCGGGGCCGTCCGTGCGCGGACGACCCCGGGTGCCCGACTCAGCGGCCGAGCCGCCAGCGCGTGAGGTGGAGCCGGCCGCGCTCGTTCTCGGTGCGCGTCCAGACCGCGTAGGCGGTCGTGTAGTTGGGGGACGCGGCGAGGTGCGGGTACTGGGCCCCGTCGCTGCCCAGCACCGTGAAGCTCTCGGCGAGCCTCCGTCCCGAGGATTCCACGCGCGCGAGCGTGAGGCGGCGCGCACCGCTCGAGTCGGAGTCCATGGCGATGAGCGAGCCACGCACGCCGGCGGTGGCCAGCGAGACGTGCACCGTGGGCAGCGACGACCCGCGCATCACGGCCACCGGCGCCGAGGTGGAGTCCATCATCTCGGGCATCGCCGAACGGAACCACACGCCCGAGCGTCCCGGAGCCCCCGTGAACCACGCCATGCGGATGGTGCCGTCGAGCGGTAGGTCGAGCGCGGGGCCCGAGTGCGGACAGCCCTCGATGCGCCACTCGTCGGGGTACATGCGGACCGGCGGACCGCCGGGGCGTGCGATCACCGCATCGCGGATCTGCCCCGGGTAGTGGCGGCGGAACGTCACATAGACGTGCCCGAACGGATCCACGCCGATGTCGGACTTGCAGCACGGGCAGACGCGCGACCACTGCGCTTCGTTCGGTTGCCACGTCGCCCCGAAGTCGTCGGACCGCGTCAGATGGATGGACGCGTCATGGCCCGCGGTGGTGTCCGGGGCGATCGCGTCTCCGCCGGATCGGCTGTCAAGCCACGACGCGAACAACGGCCCGCGCTCCCACCGGACGATGTTGTGGAACGAGTGCGTCCCGGGCCCGCTCGCGGTGTCGTCGTTCACGGTCACCGGCGTCTGCCACGTCGCACCGCCGTCGAGCGAGCGCGCGAAGCGCAGGTCGCTGGCCGGGAAGGGACGGCCCTCGACCGGCACCGAGGTGGCGTACGCCACGCCGATGCCCTTGCCGGGGTCCACGACCATGCGAGGGGACGCTTCGGCGTGGATGCGCAGCGGTTCACCCGGCGGTGTCACCGCGACGGGATGCGACCAACTCGTGCCCTCATCGCGCGAACGCGCGAACCACAGCCGCACCTCGTCGTCGGCGCCGCCCATCCACATGAGCAGGACGTCGCCCGAGGTGGGGTCGAGTGCGATGGCGGGAGCACCGACGTGGTGCCCCTCGGGGACCGGCGACATGGCGGCCTCGGTCGCGGATGGCGTTCGCGCGCAGCCGGGGAGTGCGGGGACGAGGAGCAGGGACGTGAGCAGCGCGGCCCACGCGGCGGGACGGGTCGAGACCCGTCCCGCGCGCGTCGCCGCATCATGGGCACGACGATCGAGGGCTTCCATGTCGCTCCGGATCAGCGGAAGTCGTACTGCAGGGCGCCATACCACGTGCGCGGGAGGCCGGGAGCATACTCCTCACCCCGCGCGGTGGTGAACTGCGAGGTCTCGGCGTAGCGCTGATCGGTGAGGTTCATGACGCGCACCGACGCGACCACGCGCGGGCCCACGGGCGCGTTGACGCGCAGGTGGAACAGGTCGTGCCCCGGGTAGCGGTGGGTGTTCGCCTGATCCTGCCAGTACGAACCCACGTGCGCCCACTGCACCTCGGCGTTCGCACCCGGCCATCCCGTCGGTGCGTACTTCACCGTCGCGCCCCCGATCCCGCGCGGGGCGTTGGCGAGTTCCTTGCCCGACAGGTTCGTGGTGGCGTTGGGTCGCCACGTGCCGAGCATGTGCCGGGCCTGCGACCAGTTCAGGTCCACGCGCAGCGGACGCGAGATCGCGAAACCCAGTCCCATCTCGACGCCGCGATGCGTCGTGGTGCCCGCGTTCTGCACCTCGGTGGAGCCGTCGGTGCGCGTGAACGACAGGATGTCGTCGTGCTTGTCGAGCGAGTACACGGTGACGTCGTAGTTGAGGCGGTTGGCGATCGTGCCGCGCACGCCGCCTTCGACGTTCTCGGCCGTCACGGGCTGCAGCGCGACGGTGTTGAGCGACGAGCCCTGCCGGAACAATTGGCCCTGCGACGGCGCGCGGAAGCCGTGCCGGTAGCCCGCGAACACCGCCATCTCGGGCGCGAACTCGTAGGTCGCACCCACCTTGGGGCTCAGGTGCGAGTACGACACCGTCATGTCCTCGGGGCGGCGCCAGCGGCCGGTGGTCACCGTGGTCATGTGGTTGTCGTAGTCGTAGCCCGACAGGTCGTAGCGCAGTCCGCCGGTGACGCGCAGGCGCTGCACCGGCGAGACCTCGACCTGAGCGTACGGCGCCGCGCCCCAGTAGGTGACGTCGTAGTCGTAGAGCTGCTGGCCGCGCGTGTACGACACGAACACCGGACCCTGACGCACGAGGTTCGTGAGCTGCCACTCCTTCTGCCAGCCCGGGCTCCAGTCGAGGTCGGCGCCCGCGATGAGGCGCGTGCGCAGGGGCGCGAAGTCGCGGCGCACCTTGCCGAGCACGCCCACCGAGGCGTTCGCGGTGGTGTAGTCCTGCGGGTCGAACGTGAGCGACCAGTTGGGGATGAGGCGCATCTCGTCGTAGCGCGCGTACGGCGTGACGCTCCACAGCGCACGACCGTGCTCGCGCTCGAGGGCCGACGACAGGCGGAACGCCTTCACGGCGCGGAGCGAGAACGGCGTGTAGTTGCGCGTCGGGTCGGCGAGGTAGTCGGTGCGCGAGATCGCCGAGCTGCCCGCGGTCTGCTGGTCGATGATCGAGAACGTGGCCAGCGTGCGCATGCGCAGCCCGCCGTCGGTGCGCCGGTCCCAGCGCAGCGAGCCCGCCTCGCGCGTGTAGTCGGTCGCGCTCCGCCAACCGTCGGTGCGCGTGAAGTTGCCGTCGAGGCGCAGGCCGTTCCGGCCCCAGGTGTTGCTCACGCTGCCGAGTACGCGGCCGAACCCGAACCGCCCGCCCTCGGCGATGAGCGAGGCTTCGGGCTCCAGAGAGGCGGCGCGCGACGACACGTTCACCACGCCGCCGATCGCGTCGCTGCCGTAGAGTGCGTTCGCCGGGCCCTTGCTGACCTCGATGCGGTCGGCCTGCGGCAGGTTGATCTCGTAGAGCGCGTTGTGGTTGAAGAACCCGGTCGAGCGGCTGGGCACGCCGTCCTCGAGGTACAGGTACACGGGGTCGGTGGTGATGGGCTGGCGGATCGAGGTCATGTGGCCCTCGCCGCCCGTCACGTTCACCCACACGCCCGAGACGCGGTTCATGATCTCCGACGGGTGCGTCGGGCGCACGGCGCGGATCTCGGCGCCGCCGATGACCCCGATGGACATGGGGATCTCGACGCGGCGCTCCTTCTCGCGCGACGCGGTCACCACGACGTCGGCGAGCGTCATGACGCTCTCGCGCATGTCGAGCGTCAGTCGCAGGTCCTCGCCCTCGGCGACCACGAGGTCGCGACGCAGGACCTCGAGCCCCATGCGGCGGGCGACGAGCACGTGGCGACCGGCGGGCAGCCCGGACAGGCGGAACGCGCCACGCGCGTCGGTGACGCCGCCGAGCGAGGTGCCCTCGATCGAGACCGTGACCGCCTCGGCCGGGACCCCGGCCACGGTGATCCGCCCCGAGAGGGCGGTGGACGATCCTGCGTGGGTCGTGGACGACTGTGCGCGGGCGGTCGGCGCCGACGCGAGGCACAACAAGGCGCCGAGGATCGACGCCGCGAGCAAGCGGGGGAAGCGTGACATGTGAGGACGCTCCTATGGGGACCACGGGCGGGCCGCGATCGCATGGGGCCTGAGGGTTCGTCCACGGGGGGCGGCGTCGCACGGACTCCCGTGCCGCCGTGTGGTCGCGCGCGCGACCGCACACGCGAGCGTGTGCGTGACGCGAGCCGACGACCGACCCCGATGGACCCGTCGTGACGAGTCGGACGGGCTCAGGCGGCCGGCGGACGCTCCGGCGTGGGGACCGACCGCATCGCGCGCGATGCGGGATCCGCGGGGCGCACGCGAGCACCGGGTGCGAGGACGACGAGCGCCTGCACGGTCGGGGGCGTGGCCTTGAAGCCGCTGAACGCGGCATGCGCGGTGGGTGTCGGCGTATGGCAGGGCGTCGCGCCCCACTCGCACGCCGAGCTCGCGGGACCGCTCACGCCGCACGACGTGGCGTCGGTCCCGCAGCTCCCGCACTCCGAACGACACGCCACGGAGCAGCACGAGGCACCGCGCGGAGCGCGGACCCGGTGTGTGCAGCGTGAGCAGGAGGGCGTAGGACAGGACCGGCCACAGCAGCAGCACCGCGAGGGCGCCGCGCAGCGAACGGGAGAGAGGCATGGACATGATGGTGCGTGGCCTCGGGGTCGCGGGCAACGGGAGTCGTTCGTGGGCGCTGTTATCGGCACCGGAGTTCGACCTCTGTAGGCGTGCGTTTCGCACGTCTGCACACGGCGTCGGGCGTCCATCCGCGATCCTCGCCGCAACAGGGACCCGGAACGAGCGAGGCCCCGGCGGTCACCCGCCGGGGCCTCGTCGTGTGCGTTTCGTCCGTGCGGATCAGGCCTCGCGCGGGTCCACGTGGTCGGGCTGCAGGCCGTACTCGCGGATCGCCTGCTCCACCACCTCGGGCTTCACCTTGCCGTCCTGCGACAGCGCATGGAGCGTCGCCACCACCATGTGCTCGGCGTCGATCTCGAAGTGGCGACGCAGCGCGTCGCGCGTGTCGCTGCGGCCGTAGCCGTCGGTGCCCAGGGCCACGAAGCGGTTCGGGATCCAGCGCGCCGGCATGTCGTTCACCGACTTCATCCAGTCGCTGGTCACGACCACCGGCCCCTCGGCGCCCTTCAGCACCTGCGCCACGTAAGGCACGCGCGGCGTGGCGGTGGGATGCAGACGGTTCCAGCGCTCGACCGAGAGCGCCTCGTTCCGCAGCTGCGACGCGCTCGTCATGCTCCACACATCGGCCGCGACGTCCCACTTCTCGGCCAGCAGGGTCTGCGCGCGCAGCGCCTGCAGCATGATGGGTCCGCTGCCGAACAGCTGCGCCTTCGTCTTGGACTTCGACTCCGACGCGCGGTAGCGGTACAGGCCCTTCAGGATGCCCTCCTCGGCGCCCGGCACGCGCGGCGGCATGGGGTAGTCCTGATTGAACAGGCTGATGTAGTAGAAGACGTTCTCGTCCTTCTCGTACATGCGACGCAGGCCGTCCTGCACGATGGTGGCGAGCTCGAACGCGAACGCCGGGTCGTAGGCGACGCAGTTCGGCACCGCGCTCGCGAGCAGGTGGCTGTGGCCGTCCTCGTGCTGCAGGCCCTCGCCGTTCAGCGTGGTGCGGCCCGCCGTGGCGCCCATGAGGAAGCCGCGACCGCGCGCGTCACCGAACGCCCAGATCTGGTCCATGGTCCGCTGGAAGCCGAACATGGAGTAGAAGATGTAGAATGGGATGGTGAACTGCCCGTGCGTGGCGTACGAGGTGCCCGCGGCGGTGAACGACGCCATCGAGCCAGCCTCGGTGATGCCCTCCTCGAGCAGCTGGCCGTCGGGCTTCTCGGTGTACGAGAGCACGAGCTTCGAGTCCACCGGGTCGTACTTCTGGCCGAAGGGCTGGTAGATGCCGACCTCGCGGAACAGCACCTCCATGCCGAACGTGCGCGCCTCGTCGGGGATGATCGGGACGATGCGCTTGCCGTAGTTGGCGTCGCGGATGACGTTGCGCAGCATCTTGCCGAACACCATCGTGGTCGAGACCGCCTGCGCCTCGCCGGTGCCGCCGTCGAACTCGGTGAACGCCTTCGGCGCGGCCGGCGGCAGCGGCTTGCTGCGCACGACGCGCTTGGGCAGCGAGCCACCCAGCGCACGGCGCCGCTCGAGCAGGTACTGCACCTCGGGGCTGTTCGCGCCGGGGTGGAAGAACGGCGCCTCCTTGAGCTTCTTGTCCGAGATCGGCAGCTCGAGCGTGTCGCGGAACTTCGTGAGCTCCTCGAGGTCGAGCTTCTTCTTGTTGTGCGTCATGTTGCGGGCCTCGGCACCCGAGCCGAGCGTCCAGCCCTTCACGGTCTTGGCCAGGATCACCGTGGGCTGGCCCTTGTGCGAGACCGCCGCCGCGTAGGCCGCGTACAGCTTCTGGTAGTCGTGGCCGCCGCGCCGCAGCTTCTTGATCTGGTCGTCGCTCAGGTGCTCGACGATCTTGTGCAGGCGCGGGTCCGAGCCGCAGAAGTGCTGGCGGATGTACGAGCCCGACTCGGTCACGTACTTCTGCCAGTCGCCGTCCACGGTCTCGTTCATGCGCTCGACCAGCGCGCCCTCGTAGTCCTTGGCGAGCAGCTCGTCCCACTCGCGCGCCCAGATGACCTTGATGACGTTCCAGCCCGCGCCGGTGAACACGGCCTCGAGCTCCTGGATGATCTTGCTGTTGCCGCGCACGGGGCCGTCGAGGCGCTGCAGGTTGCAGTTGATGACGAACGTGAGGTTGTCGAGACCCTCGCGCGCCGCGATCGTGAGCGCGCCGGTCGCCTCGGGCTCGTCGGTCTCGCCGTCGCCGAGGAACGCCCACACGCGCGAGTGGGAGGTGTCCGCGATCCCGCGCGCCGCGAGGTAGCGGTTGTAGCGCGCCTGGTAGATGGCCGAGATGGGACCGAGGCCCATGCTGACCGTGGGGAACTCCCAGAAGTCGGGCATGAGGCGCGGGTGCGGGTAGCTGGAGAGGCCCTGGCCCGGCACGCTCTCGCGGCGGAAGTGCTCGAGCTGCGCCTCCGACAGGCGGCCCTCGAGGAACGCGCGCGAGTACATGCCCGGCGCGGCGTGGCCCTGGTAGAAGATCTGGTCGCCCGAGCCGCCGTCGTCCTTGCCGCGGAAGAAGTGGTTGAAGCCCACCTCGTAGAGGCTCGCGGCCGAGGCGTAGGTGGAGAGGTGACCACCGAGGCCGGGGTAGTTGCTGTTGCCGCGCAGCACCATGGCCACGGCGTTCCAGCGCACGATGCGGCGGATGCGCTTCTCCATCTCCTCGTTGCCCGGGAACGGCGGCTCCTGCTCGGGCGAGATGGTGTTGATGTAGCGCGACTGCACGAGCCCCGGCAGGCCCACGTGCAGCTGGCGGGCGCGACGCAGCACGCGGCGCATGAGGAAGTCGGCGCGCTCGCGGCCCTGGCTGCCCACGACGCCGTCGAGGGCCTCGATCCACTCCGTCGTCTCGACCGGGTCGCTGTCCGGGAGCTGGCGCTTGAAGCCGGTGTTGAGGTTGAGCTGGAAGCGCTCGGACTCGCGGCGGTCCTTCTGCGTGACGGGGTCCGTCTTGGCGATGCTCATGTCGGTCCTGTGCTGCCGCCCTGACGTGGCGGCTTGACGGCCCGCGGGCCTGACGGGGCGCGAGGTTCGCGCCCGCTCCGGACGGGGCCGGGAGGCGTGCGGGGCAAGGCTGGGATGCGTGTTCGCACCCGTCAGGATAGCCGCCCCCGCGCGGGGGTCAAACCGCCGCGGGTGGTCCTTGCGGGGGGTGTGGCGGCGGTCCCGGCCCCTTCGCACGGGATCGGCCCCGGCCTGCGCTGCGGCAAGCGCACACGCGGTCCGAACGGCCACCGCTTCGTTCGCCGGGTGCCCGCCGCACAGGGGCCTGTATGCTGCCCGTGTTGGTCCCGTCCGCCGCACCGTCCCGTTCCCGGAGACCGCGATGGCCCTCACGCCCCGACTCGTCCCCGTCCATCCCGCCCGCCACGGCGCCCGTCCGATCGCCGCCGAGGACCTGTGGGTGACGCCCCGCGTGGGCTCGCCGTCGCCGTACCCCGACGGCTCGGCGCTGGTGGTGCCCGTGACCCAGTGGGACCTCGAACGCAACGAGGCGCGCACGCGCTTCCACCGCGTGCCGGTGGCGGGCGGTCCCGCGGTGCCGCTCACCTCGCCCGACCTGTCGGCGGCCGAGCCGCGCGTCTCGCCCGACGGGCGCTGGCTGGCGTTCACGCGCCGCGACGAGGACCGACGCTCGCAGCTCATGGTGATGCCGCTCGACGGCGGCGAGGCGCGCCGCCTCACCGACTTCCCGCTCGGCTGCGCCGACCCGCGCTGGCTGCCCGACGGCAGCGGTCTCGTGGTGGTGACGCAGCTCCTCAAGGGCCACCTCACGATCGAGGCCACCGCGACCGAGCTCGATCGCCGCGCCGAGGACCCGGTGCGCGCGCAGGTCACCGAGGATCGCGTGTACCGGTTCTGGGACACGTGGCTCACGACCGGCGAGGTGCACCACCTGTTCGTGGTGCCGTTGGCGGGCGGTGCGCCGCGCGACCTCATGCCCGAGTCCGAGGCGTGGTTCGACTGGATGGACCCCGCGGGCCAGTACGACCTGAGCCCCGACGGGCGCGACGTGGCGTGGGCCGCGAGCGTGTTCGACGAGCGCCGCTCGCTGCTGCTGTCGCGCATCTTCACCGCGCCCGTCGCGGGGGGGCCGGTGCGCTGCCTCACGCCCGACCACCCGGCCGACGCGCTGCGACCGCGCTGGTCGCCCGACGGTCGCACGCTGCTCTACGGCATGTCGCACGACATCGAGTTCTACGCCGACCGCGTGCGGCTCATGCGCGTGGACCGCGCGAGCGGCACGCACAGCGAGTGGTTGGGGACCTGGGACCACTCGCCCACGCACTGGGAGTGGACGCCCGACGGGCGGGTGGTGTTCGAGGCCGACCACGACGGCCGACTGAAGGCGTTCGTGTGGGACGGCAGCGGCGAGCCGCGCGCGCTCACCTCGACCGGCAGCGTCTCGGGCACCGTGCCGCTCGCGGGCGGGCGCGTGGCGTTCCTGCACCAGTCGCTCGCGGCCCCCGCCGAGGCGTGCGTGCTGTCGCTCGCGGGCGGTGCGCCCACCGTGATCACCTCGTTCACGCGCGAGGCGAGCGCGCTGCACCACACCGGCGAGGTGCTCGAGATGCGGTTCGAGGGCGCGCGCGGGGCCGAGGTGCAGATGTTCGTGATCCTGCCGCCCGATCACGCGCCGGGGCGTCGGCATCCGCTCGTGCACCTGGTGCACGGCGGACCGCACGGCTCGTTCGGCGACCAGTGGCACGCGCGCTGGAACGCGCAGGCGTTCGCCGCGCCGGGGCAGGTGGTGGCGCTCGTGAACTTCCAGGGCTCGACCGGCTGGGGGCAGGACTTCGCGCAGCGCATCCAGGGCGAGTGGGCCGCGCGGCCGTTCGAGGACCTCATGCGCGCCACCGACGCGCTCGTGGCGAGCGGTCTGGTGGACGAGTCGCGCATGGCGGTGACGGGCGGCAGCTACGGCGGCTACATGGCGAGCTGGGTCGCGGGGCACACCGACCGCTTCCGCTGCATCGTGAACCACGCCGGCGTGTGCGACCTCACCGGGCAGTATGCGAGTGACATCACGCAGGGTCGCGGCCGCGCCGCGGGCGGCGAGGTGTGGGACGGGCTCGAGCGGCAGGACGCGTGGTCGCCGATCCGGTTCGCGCGCGACATGCGCACGCCCATGCTGATCGTGCACGGCGAGCGCGACTACCGCGTGCCGGTGGGTCAGGGCCTGCTCATGTACGGCGTGCTCAAGGCCAAGGGCGTGCCGGCGCGACTCGTGTACTTCCCCGACGAGAACCATTGGGTGCTCAAGCCGCGCAACTCGCTGCTGTGGTACGGCGAGGTGCTGGGCTGGCTCGACCGCTGGTTGCGCGGCTAGCGCGTCACTCGGTGGGCACGGTGCGGGCGGCGTCGCGGCGCCGCCGAGCCGACGCGTCGCGCAGCAGCACGGCGGCCACGTGCGCGCCCACGAACGTGAGCACGAGCATGCTCATGAGGTTGTGGGCCGCGCTCGTGAGCGCGGGATAGGGCACCGCGTCGGCGCGGCCCGCGACCACGCGCAGCTCCCACCACGGCCACGCCAGCGCGTAGCCGGTGGCGAGCGTGAGCGCCATGGCCAGCGCGGCGATGAGCCCGAGCGCGTGGTCGAGTCGCGACCGCCACGGGGCGACGCGCCGCCAATGCCCCCACTGGTAGGCGACGTACGCCAGCGTGAGCGCGGCGCCCACCACCACGTGCAGCGTCTCGCCCGGGGTGGCGCCCACGACCAGTCGCGCCACGAAGATCACCAGCCCACCCACGGCCTCGAACGCCAGCAGCGCCCACAGCGTCACGAGCAGCGGGGCACGCAGGCGGCGGTCGCGCGGCGAGGGGGCGAAGTCGGGTGCGGTCGCGGGGTGCGGTGCGGTCACGGGGTGTGGGGCTTCGCGGTTCAGACCAGGTAGCGCAGCACGAAGATGAGTTCGCCCGAGCCGATGCTGATCGTCCACAGCACGAGGAACGCCCACATGAGGCGCGGGTGGTCGCGGAAGAACCAGCGACCCTGACGCGCCTCCTGGTGCGCGAGCGTGCCGAGCACCACGAACACGAGGTAGGCGACCAGCGACAGCAGGCCGTGCGCGGCGTACATGGCCTTCATGCCGGTGGACAGCACCTCGTGCGCGCCGGGGGCGGTCGCGGCCGCGCTGCGGTTCGCCATGTACAGCACGTTCACGAGCGCCTCGAACAGCGCGACGACGAGGAACAGTGCGAACGGGAACGGGCGGCGGTTCCAGTTGCGGTGCACCACGAACAGCACGCCCGCGGTGACGAACAACTCGCTCACCGCGGAGAAGATCGAGAACGGCGGGATGGGAGTGGTCATGCCGACAGCCTAGCGGCGGGGCGGGGCCGTCACAACGCGCCGCCGCAACGCGCCGCCGCAACGCGCCGCCGCAACGCGCCGCCACAACGCTCCGCCACAACGCCCCGCCGCGATGCGCCGCCACAACGCCCCGCCACAACGCGTCGCCGCGATGCGCTACGCTGTGCGCATGCCGCTGCCCGACCACCTCCGCCGCCTGCTCGCCGAGTGCGACGTCGAGACCTATCGCGCGTCCGGCCCCGGTGGCCAGCATCGCAACAAGACCGAGTCGGCGGTGCGCATGACGCACCGTCCGAGCGGGATCGTGCGCGTGGGCACCGAGCACCGCTCGCAGTTGCGCAACCGTCTGCTGGCGCTCGAGCGC
>JBJTRI010000051.1:0-4596 GCA_046076045.1 bacterium | reverse complement strand
TGCTCGACCTGCTGCAGGCCGACGGCCGGATCTCGAACGCCGACCTCGCCCGCACCGTGCGCATGGCGCCCAGCGCGGTGTTCGAGCGCGTGAAGCGTCTGGAGCGCAGCGGGGTCATTCGCGGCTACCGCGCGCAGCTCGACCCGCGTCCGCTCGAGCGCTCACTGCTCGCGTTCGTGTTCGTGCGCACCGACGAGCGCACCGGCGAGAACCAGTCGGGTGCCGAGCTCGCCCGTCTGCCCGAGGTGCTCGAGGTGCATCACGTGGCCGGTGAGGACAGCTACCTCGTGAAGGTGCGCGTGCGCGACCCCGAGTCGCTGGGGCGGCTGCTGCGCGAGCGCTTCGGTGCCATCCCCGGCGTGCGGTCCACGCAGAGCACCATCGCGCTGGAGACGTTGAAGGAGCACGGGCCGCTGCCGCTCGAGGCCGACCCCGCGCTGCCCGCCCGCGAGCCCGCGCGTGCCTGAGCGCGCCGCCGCGCGCACGCGGCTCGTCACCACGCTGGCGTTCGCGTGCATCTGGTTGGTGTGGGGCAGCACGTTCCTCACCATCCGGCACGTCATCGAGACCGTGCCCGCCGTGCTCATGTGCGGCCTGCGCCTGCTGTGCGCCGGCGCGCTGCTGGGCGTGTGGGCGCTCGTCACGCGCGCGCCGCGTCCGCACGGCGTGCAGTGGCGCAACGCCGCGCTGGTCGGGTTGTTGCTGCCGGGCGTCGGCAACCTGTCGGTGGCCTTCGGCGTGGCCAACATGCACTCGGGCCTCGTCGCGTTGCTCGTGGGAACGATCCCGCTGTGGATGGGGTTGTTCTCCGCGGTGGGCCCGCACGCCGAGCCGCCCGCGCGGCCCGCGGTGATCGGGTTGGTGCTGGGGTTCGCGGGCATCGCCCTGCTGGTGGGCCCGGGGCTGCTCGCCCCCGGTTCGGTGGTCGAGTTGGGGCAGCAGCCGTGGTGGGCCTACGTGCCCGTGCTGGGTTCGTTGTCGTGGGCGTGGGGTTCGCTGTGGTCGCGCCGCGTGGCCATGCCGGCGTCGGGGGTCGCGTCGACCGCGGTCGGCCTGACCGCCGCGGGGCTGGTGCAGTGCGCGGTGGCGTGGGCGATGGGCGAGGTGGCCGCGTGGAGTCCGGCCGCGGTGCCGTGGAGCGCGTGGGCCGGCTTCGCGTGGCTGGTGGTGTTCGGGTCGGTGCTCGGGTTCGGTTCGTACCTGTACCTGCTGCGTCGGCAGCCACCGGCGGTGGTCGCCACCTACGCGTTCGTGAACCCCATCGTGGCCATGACGCTCGGTTGGGCGTTCGGTGGCGAGGCGCTGCGTCCGCGCACGCTCGTCGCGGCGGCGGTCGTGCTGGCGGGCGTCGTGCTGATCACGACCGCGCGCTCGGCGCCGGTGCCGCGCCCCGTGGAGCCCGCCCCGCCCGAGTGACCGTGCTGGACGCTGCCGCGGCGCGCGGTTAGGTTGCGGCCGACGCCCACCCCGACCACCCGAGTCCCTCGGAGCACGCCATGACCAGTCTGCGACGCGAAGCCGAGAGCGAAGCCGGACTGGCGGCCGACGACCTGCGCGAGACGTGGCGTCTGCTGGCGCCCGAGGACCGCATCGAGGCGTTCCTCGACCTGCCGCGCCCCGACGCCGAGGACTTCTTCCTCGACCTCACCGCGCGCGACCAGTACGAACTGGTGGTGGCGATCCCCGGCGAGCAGCGGCGGTCGTGGATGCGCCTGCTGCCGCCCGACGACGCGGCCGACCTGGTGCAGGAGGCCGAGGAGGACGAGCGCGAGGCGCTGCTTGCGCTGCTCGACGAGCAGACGCGGCGCGAGGTCATGGCGCTGCTCGCCTACGCCGAGGACGACGCCGGCGGCCTCATGAACCCGCGCTACGCGCGCGTGCGCGCCGACGTGAGCGTGGACGAGGCGATCAGCTACCTGCGCAAGCAGGCGCGCGAGAAGCTGGAGAACGTGTACTACGTGTACGTGAACGACGCCGACCAGCGGTTGGTGGGCGTGGTGTCGTTGCGCGAGTTGTTCGCCGCTGCGAGCGACCGCACGGTGCGCGACGTGATGGCGGTGGACATCGTGACCGCGCGTCCCGACACCGACCAGGAGGAGCTGAGCCGGTTGTTCGCGGAGCACGACCTGCAGGCGATCCCGGTCGTGGACGACGAGGGTCGCATGCAGGGCATCGTCACGGTGGACGACATCGTCGACGTGATCCAGGAAGAGGCCACCGAGGACATCCAGAAGATCGGCGGTACGCAGGCCCTCGAGGCGCCGTACCTCGAGGTCGGGTTCCGCTCCATGCTGGGCAAGCGCGTGGTGTGGCTGATGGTGCTGTTCGTGGGCGAACTGCTCACCGCCAGCGCCATGGGCAAGTTCGAGGACGAGATCGCGAAGGCCGTGGTGCTGAGCGTGTTCATCCCGCTCATCATCTCGAGCGGCGGCAACTCGGGCTCGCAGGCCAGCACGCTGGTGATCCGCGCCATGGCGCTGGGCGAGGTGACGCTGGCCGACTGGTGGCGCGTCATGCACCGTGAGCTCGTGCAGGGCGCCGCGATCGGCGCGCTGCTGGGCCTGGTGGGTCTGGGGCGCGTGTACCTGTGGGAGTCGCTGTTCCACACCTACGGCGACGCCACGCTCAGCCTGGGCCTCACCGTGGCGGGCAGCGTGGCCGGCGTGGTCATGTTCGGCACGCTGTCGGGCTCCATGCTGCCGTTCCTGCTCAAGCGCCTGCGGCTCGACCCCGCCAGCGCGAGTGCTCCGTTCGTGGCCACGCTCGTGGACGTTACGGGCATCGTGATCTACTTCTCGATCGCGAGCCTGCTGCTGCGCGGCACCCTCCTCTAGCGCGAACGCGAACGGCGGACCCGTGAGGGCCCGCCGTGCGGTGGTGCGGTGCGCGTTCGCGCCCGTGGCGCGCACTCACTCGCCGCAGATGACCTTGACCTTGGCCATCGCCAGTTCGAGCTCGTCCTTGGTCTTGGCCTTGAGCAGCAGCTCCTTGGCTTCGGCGCACAGCCGCAGCGAGACCGAGTCGCGCACCGGGACCACGGCCTTGGCCAGCGAGTCGGTGGCCGCCGCGGCGCGTGTGCTGTCGGCCGGGGGCGGGGTGGGCGTGGGGATGCCGTCGCACATGCCCGGAGGCGAGGGCAGCATGCGCGACTTGGTGCCCTCCTCGACCGAGACGCAGTCGCCGACATTGAACCCCTCGGACTTGTGCTGGATGACCTTCACGGCGGTGCCGTCGCGGCGCAGCACGGTGATGGAGAACGCCTTGTTGGAGCCCTCGAGCAGGCGCGTGATGCCCGCGCCCACGCCGGCCCCGATGGCTGCCCCGGCCAGCTTGTCGCCCGCCTTCTTGTCCTTGTCGGTGGTGGCCAGGCCGATGATGCCGCCCAGCACCGCGCCCGAGGCGGCGTTGGACTCGAGCTTGGTCTCCTCGATCGCGATCACGCGCCCGTAGGAGATGTGGATGGTGGCGTTCTTCTCGTCGCGCGAGACCGACCGCTTGTTGTCGGCGGCGTGGGCGGTGGCGGCGACGAGCGAGAGCGCGAGGGCGGTGAGCAGCAGGGCACGCGAGGGGCGCATCTGGGGGACTCCGTTCAGGGGGTGTGGGCGGGGTGCGTCCGGGTGGCCCACGATGCTAGCGAGGGGTGCAGGCGACGGGCAATGCGGGGCGGGGGGTGCGCTAGGGCTCAGGCGGGCGCGGGGCTGGGCGCTCATGGCACACACGGGGGGCGGGGGCGGGCGGGGCGCAGACGCGAGAGCGAAGTCGAGCGCGAGCACGGATTCGGACGCGAATGCGAAGTCGAGCACGAGCACGGATTCGGACGCGGATGCGAAGTCGAGCGCGGGGTCGGGGTGAACCATGTGCACAGGCGAGTGTGAATCCTCGGGTGGAGGTCGAGCCGGGCGGCTTGCTCGAGTCATGGGCGCGATCCAGGCAGGGCCGCGAGGCGGCGGTATCGTAATGTGAATTGCAATTGCGTCTCGGGAGATTCTATATTCCGCGAGCGATGACGAATCCCGTCGTCGTCCGCATCCAAGGATGGATGCCCCCCAGCTTCACAAGGAGGTGTGCATGGCCCTCGAGCGCCTGCGTTCACCGTTCACCCTCGCGTTCGCGCTGGCCATGGCCGCGTCGCTTCCGGCCTCCCGTGCCCACGCCATCGGCGCGACCATCACCATCACCGCCGACAACCTCTACGACCTGTATGTGAATGGGGTGTACATCGGCTCCGCGAACAGTGCGGACGGCTATTACGGCTGGGACAGTCCTGAGACCTGGAACGTCAATCTGAATGGCGGAGAGAACACCATCGCCATCTTCGCCCAGGACGAATCCGCTGCCTCGAGTTCGGGCATCGGGGTCATCGCGCGCATCGACGTGGTGGGTGGCTTGCAGTTCGTGACGGACACCCAATGGCGAGCGTCGCAGACCGGGCCGACCGGCTGGAACCTGCCGCCCTTCGACGCGAACGCGTGGGGGCCCGCGTTCGACTGCGGTGCTTATGATTCCGCCCCATGGACCATCTTCCGACCGCCGCTCAGCGCATTCGCCGGCACGGGTGCTCGTTGGATCTGGGCGGGTACGCCGCCCTACGCCGGC
>JBJTRI010000050.1:0-12618 GCA_046076045.1 bacterium | reverse complement strand
TCCACCGACTCCTTGGCGGACGGGTCCTCCTTCCAGTCGGTGCCGTTGATCACGAACTTGTAGGCGTAGCGACCGGGCGCGAGCTTCTTGGTGAGCGACCACGAGCCGTCGGCGGCCTTGGTGAGGGCGTCGGCCGAGGTGGACCAGGCGTTGAACTCACCGGCGAGGTTCACGGTGTTGGCGGCACCGGTGAAGCGGAACGTCACGCCGTCACCCGAGACGACCGGCGCGCCACCCGCAGCGGCGGCCACCGGGGCGTTGGCCGCGGCCGCACTGGCGGCACCCACGACGACGAGCGAGTTCTTGCCACCGAAGCCGTCGTCCACCGACTCCTTGGCGGACGGGTCCTCCTTCCAGTCGGCGCCGTTGATCACGAACTTGTAGGCGTAGCGACCGGGGGCGAGCTTCTTGGTGAGCGACCACGAGCCGTCGGCGGCCTTGGTGAAAGCGTCGGCCGAGGTGGACCAGGCGTTGAACTCACCGGCGAGGTTCACCGAGTTGGCCTCGCCGCGGTAACGGAACGTCACGCCGTCGGCGCTCGCGGTCGGCGCTGCGGTCGCGGCGGGGCTCGCGACGGCGGCGGTGGCGCCCTCGCCGGCCCACTGCGGAGGCACGCCGTTCCGCCAACCACCGGCACAGCCGGCGAGCGGGGCGAGCAGTGCGAGCGCGAGGACGAGGCGGAACACGCGGGTCATGGCAATCTCCTGGGGAGGGGCTGGGGCGCGCGGGTGGCGGCGGCCACGCGGGGTGCGTTGAGGGCCTGCGGTGCGAGGCGGATGTCCACGGTGAGGCGGCGTTCGTCGAACCGGAACTCGTAGATCCCCGAGACCGGGAAGGTGACGACGAGGTCCGAGGCCGGTCCGATGCCGTAGCGCGCGGGTGCGGCGGTCACCGGGGCGGTGAGTGTGACGCTGCCGTTGCCTCCCCAGCCGCGCATGTTCGAAGGCGACAGCGACGGGTCGCTCACGAACTTGAAGCGATGGGTGCCGGCCGGCACGGGCACCTCGAGCCCCGCGAACAGCAGGTTCGGGTAGCTCCACTGGCCCACCGAGGTGGCATCGCAGTAGGTGAGGAAGCTCTGCGCCGCATCCGTGTCGAAGCCCGGCGCGGTGCCCATCACGAACGTCTGGGAGGCCAAGGAGTCGTTGGTGTTGGCCACGAGCGCGAAGTCCCCGACGTCGCGGACCTGGTCGACCACGCGGTACGGCCCGAACGAACGCGGCGAGAAGGCGTGCGAGCGCACCACCACTCCGTAGTCCCCGGGGCGCAGGCGGGTGAAGGTGAACGCCCGGTCGAGTGAGGTCGTGGTGGTCTCGGCGACGATGGCCGAGTTGTAGACCAGCTGAACGCGGGCCGGCGGGAACGGCGGCGTGCCGAGCCCCACGTACGTGACCGAGTCGAACACCACGACGCCGGTGAGCCCGCCCGGCGGGATCGCGGGGACGGGGCGGATGCCGGTGGGCACGAGCAGGTCGCTGGACTCGTTCGGACTGCATCCGGCGACGACCAGCAGCGCGGTGACGAGGGCGAGTGGCGTGAGGCGCATGGGGTGGGTCACCGGACGTCGAGCAGGGAGTTGAAGCCCCCGAAGCCGTCGTTGGTGCGGTTGGGGTTGTTCGGGTCTTCCTTCCAGTTCACGCGGTCCACGACGTACTTGTACTGGTAGCGACCGGCCGGGAGCTTCTCGGTGCGCGTCCAGATGCCGTCGCCATCCTCGTCGCGCATCTCGCCGACGAGGAACGACCCGGTCTGGGCCTGCCCGGCGAGCCAGCGGTTCTCGGGCCAGTCCCCGGCGACCTGCACGACCTTCGCGCTCGGAGCCTCGAAACGGAACGTGACACCGTCCGATCCCTGGCTGGGCGGGGGCAGGCGGCGCTTCACGAAGTTGAGCGTGCTGCAGCCGGTGACGAGCGCGACGGTCGTCACGGCGAGGAGTGCCAGGAGCGGGATGCGGCGCACGGTAGCCTCCGGTGTCGTCGAGGTCGGGGTCAGAAGCGGACGATCGCCTGCAGCGTGAAGCGCTTCTCGTTCATGAGGGCGCGCTCGGCGGCGGAGATCTGCGGGGCGAGGGACAGGTAGTCGGTCTCGGCGACGAAGGCGTTCGCGTTGCGCGCCTCGAGGAAACGCTCGCGACCGTTGGACGCGTACTCGTTGGTGACGGGGTCGAGCGCATCGGGGTCGACGCCGAACCCGAGCGACAGCTCGATGCCGGGGGCCCAGCGGTACGTGACGTCGGTGAACACGTCGAGGTAGCCGCGCGATAGCGCCAGTTCGGGGACGTCGTACTTGACCCAACGCACGTCGTGCTGGATGCGGATCGGGCGGTTCCAGTCCCAGCCGAGGCGGAAGATGGACTCGGCGTAGCGCGGGCGGGTGTCGAGACGCACCCCGGTGTAGCGGCCGCGGTAGGTGAACTCGGCCTTGCGACGGGGCAGGAACGGGACGACGATCGAGGGCTCGAGCGTGAGGACGTTCCGCTGGCCGAGCACGGTGAGCCGATCGGGACCCACCACCGCCTGGCCGCTCTCGAGCCAGAAGCTGCCGGTCGGGAACCACATCTGGTGCTCCCACGCGGTACGCGAGTCGTAGTCGAAGCGCGTGAACTCCACGTCCAGCTTGGTGGTCACCTCGCGGTCGAGGTAGTAGCGCCAGTTGCGATCCCAGCCGAACGCGAACGTGGTGCGGTCGTTCTCGAGCATCGAGAGCGGGTCGGCGTAGCGGGAGCGCTGGAACTCCACGTTGAGCACGCGGGCGTGGTCGTCGGGCGGCAGTCCGGCCGGAGCCACGGGGGCCTGCGTCCAGGCGGGGTACGCATGGTGCTCGCGCTCGAGTGCGAAGCGCAGGCCGATGTCGCCCTGCGCGAGGGACCACGCACCGCCCACGTGGAGCTTGTGGCTCTCGTCGGTGGTGAAGTGCTGTCCGTCGGCCGAGGTCTGGCTCTGACGCGTGAAGGACGAACCGCCGGTGGCGGCGATCGCGCCCGCCTTCCAGACCTCCTCGGTGGAGCCGTTCACGAGGTTCAGTCGGCGCGCACCGAACAACGCCTCACCCTCGAGTCGCAGGGTGGAGGAGGGCTGCCAGCGCGCGGTGCCGCCGAGTCCGTACCACTGCTGGAGGGTCTGCCCGCTGCGGACGCGCACCGTGCTGTCCGCGAGCGGCTCGGCGTACACGAGGCGCCCGAGCTGGAAGCCGCGGTCGGTGCGGCCGAGCAGGCCGAGCCGCCACGCCGAGCCCACCTGGCGCTGGACACGCATCGCGAAGGTGTTCTCGTTGCCGTCCCCGTAACCGTACGCCTTGCCGTTGTCGCCGAAGTCGGTCGTGGACACCTTGGAAGCCTGCGCCCCGCCGAAGCGGAAGCCCGTGCCCGCGTCGCGCTCGGCGGCGAGCAGGGCGAGTGCCTTGGCGGTGGGATCGGCCTCGAACACGAAGTCGGGCAGCGGCGGCCGGCTCACGGTGAAGCCGGGGAAGTTGGTGCCGCCTGCCTGGAAGTTGTCGGTGTAGAGCAGTTCGGTCTCGAAGCCCAGCTGCGGCGTCTGGAACTGGAAGCCCTGACGCTGCCACCCGAACGGGTGCTCGTACTGGCCGATCGCACCCACGAGGTGGAAGGGGTCGTCCCAGGTCTCGAGGTTCTCGCTGTCGAACGCGTACAGCCGCATGCCCGGGCGGGTCATGGTGAGGCTTCCGCGCTTGAAGTTGAGCCGGCTGCGGAAGTCCTGCACGTCCTCGCTGCGCGGGTTCAGGTTCATCAGCATGCGACCCGAGAGCGCATCGGAGAACCGCACGTTGAAGCCCAGGTCCACGTCCATCTCGGGACGCGTCAGCTCGTAGCGCGAGTACGGCTCGGAGTACACGGTCTGGTAGAGGCCGATGAAGCGGCCGTCCACGAGCACCTTGGGGCTGTACGCGGTGTTCGACGACGCCTTCTGGACCACGAGCTCACCCTTGGCGTCCACCACGACGACGCTGTTCCCGAATTCGCCCGCGGTCGCACCGTTCTCGGGGTCGGCGAACCACTGGGTGTCCACGACGAACTTGTACTGCTGCTCGCCCGCGGGCAGTGCGATGACGACCGACCACAGGTCGCCCTCGCGCTTCATGGGGTTCGCCGTCGCGTTCCAGCCGTTGAAGGCACCCGCCCAGCTCACGCTGGAGGCGTTGGCGTCGCGGTACGTGAAGCGGATGCCGCCCGCGACCTTCTCGGGTGCGGCATGGGCGGACGGCGCGCCGCCGAGGAGGGACGCTACGAGGGCCGCCGGGAGCGCCACGCGGGTGAGGAGCGCTCGAACGAGGGAGGGCGCGCGCATCAGAAGTTCCCCTTGAGGATGAATTTCACCTGGTCGATCTGGTCGGCGTTGCCGTTGAGGTTGCCCTCGTCCACGGGAGTGGCGCCGCCACCGATGTAGTCCGGTCCGTACTGCAGGAACATCTCCATGTTCCCGGTGGGCCGGTACTGCAACTGCGTGAACAGACCCTTGCGCAGGATGCTCGCGTCGTTGCCGAACACGAACCGGTTGTAGACCTTCATCTGCGGGGTCAGGTTGATGGAGTTCTCGATCGAGAACAGCTGCTTGCGCTCGGGCTTGCCGATGTCGCGCAGCTTGCTCTGCACGCGGAGCCACGCCAGACGGCTCTCGACCTGCAGCTCGTTGAACCACTCCAGACGCGTGTCGCGACGGAGCGTGCCGCCGCTCGGCGAGTAGGTGTCCCGACGCCGGTACGAGGTCTTGCCCGTGAAGCCGTTCACGAACTCGATGTAGAGCTCGTTGTACATCTCGCGCGTGGCGTTGCGGCTGAACGTCTTGTTGGAGTACTGCAGGAACTGGTTCGAGTAGGTGATCGCGCGCTCGGGCAGGAGGTAGTACGACTGCACGATGAACCCGACCTCGTCCGAACTGGGGCCACCGAGGCCGTTGCGGTAGCGCGGGCCGCGGCTCCACCAACCCGGCGCCACGTTGAGGAACCCGGTGCGCTGCGAGCCGACGCGCAGGCTGCGGATCTCGGCCTGCACCACGGCGCGATCGGCGAGGTGGAGGGGGGTCGGGCGCTTGCCCACCGTGACCGGGCCCGCACGACCGTTGCCCTCGTGCAGGGTGGGGCGGCTCTCGGCGTACTCGAGCGAGAGGTCGGTGTTCCCCCAGCGGTAGCGGGTGTCGAACCCGACCACGCTCGTCCACTCGGCCGGCCCGCTGATGCTGTCACGGCCGGTCCAGCCCTCGGAGCGGTTGTACGTCATGCCGACGCGCAGCCGCTGGTCCTTGAGGAACTCGCGACGCAGGCGAGCGACGTAGAGGTCGTCGGTCCGCAGCACGCGCTGCGCGGCGATGGAGTCGCGCGGGATCACGGGGTCGTTCCCGCTGAAGTCCTGAGGATTGAACTGACCCGACGCGTCCGCGACGATGAACGTCGAGTTGAGGCCACCGAAGCCCCACGTGTCGAGGCGGACGCCCTGACGGTCGCCTCGCCCGTAGGTGTAGTTCATGAGGTAGGAGTCCACCCAGAACCGGTCCTGACGAGAGAACAGGTACGAGTCGAGGCCGCGCCGCCCGAACTCCTTGCGGAAGCGGATGTGGGCCTCGCGGTACTGGAACTCCGGTCGCGCGCCGTTGTTGTCGTTCGGGTGCCAGTCGGCCTCGACCTTGAAGAAGGTCTCCACGCCCGTCCGGGGCTGCGAGAAGAACCGCAGCTGGGCGTTGTTGTAGTTGTCGTACGAGTTCGAGTCGAAGTTCCACGGGTAGGCGCGATCGCGCTTCCGCATCTCGGCCATGAGCTGGTACTCGCCCTCGATCTTCGTGATCGCGCGCGCCGAGGGCACGCAGACGAGGCACAGCAGGAGGGCGAGGGCCATCGTGGCGCGCATCGTGGGGCGGGTCACCGGGCGCCTCCGAGGAGGGGGGCCCGCAGGCTGACGCGGTACGAGGCCCCGAGGTCGTGGTCGGTGGTGGCGGTCGCGTCCACGTGCCAGCCCTTGTGGAACACGCCGATGCCACCGTTGAAGTCGAGGTCGTTCGGCGAGCCGAGTGTGTCGTAGATGCGCGACAGGTTCGTGATGCTGGAACGCACCGCGAACACGTCGAAGAAGGTGATCTCGATCCCGGCGCTGAGCGAGGTCTGGCCACCGTCCAGCTGCGCCCATCCGAGTGTGATGGTGGACTCGCGATTCCAGCGGATCGCGGTCGCGAGTTCCTGGCGGGCCGACAGTCGCTGCCCACCGGTGCCGGGGATGAACTCGTAGCGCGGCTGGTTGAGGTCGCGCGCGACCCAAGCCAGGTCCAGACGCCACGGCGTCTCCCAGAGCAGGGAGGCGTCGAAGGAGGCACGGCCCTGCGAGCCGTAATCGACCGAGACCGGGACCGAGGACGCGTCGAGGGCCTCGAACGGGGTGAAGCCGACGCGCCCGTACTTGGCCGCGACGCCACCGGAGAGGGCGTGACCGCGCGGGACCCCGGGCAGGCGATGCGCGACCGCGACCGTCCAGAGATCCTCGTTGTAAGCGTTCGCGAGGCCGAGGTGGTGCCATGCCGTGGCGACCGCGAATCCACCCACCCGCGTCCCGGTGGCGATGCTGCCCGCGTTCAGGTCGGGGATGCCGTACGGCTTCGCGTAGTCGAGTGCCCCTTCGAGCCCCCGCAGGCGCGTGAGCGCGGCGGGATTCCAGTAGTGGGCCGAGACGTCCGAGACGCTCGCGATGGAGCCGAAGCCCATGGCGAGTCCGCGGGCCCCGACCGCGACCTCCTCGAAGTAGGCGTATGCGGGGGCGGCCGCGAGATGGGCCACGAGTGCGAGGGACAGCCAGCGGAGGCGCATCATCGGACCACCACGACGGAGCGCAGGGCGCGACTCAGGTTGGGTTCGATCACGGTGCGGACCACGTAGATGCCGGGAGGGACGGTCGCACCGCGCTCATCGCGACCGTCCCAGAGGTCGCGCGTGTCGGTAAGGGTGGCGGCGTTCCAGAACGTGTCGGGTTGTCCCGGGCGATCGCCGCGGATGACCCGCCTCGTCTGACCGGAGTACAGGCTGCGGACCAAACGCCCGCGCAGGTCGTAGATGTTCGCGGTCAGGTTGTACTCGCGGATCTGCGAGACGGGGTCGGTGGGGTCGAGCGTCTTGTCGAGCGCGACGCGGAATCTGAGCAGGTCGCCGCGGTCGGGCGCGAAGGCCGGACGCTCCAGCTGGATCTCGTCGGTGGCGAAGCGCACGGCGACGACCGGGGGCAGGAACCGGAACGAGATGCGTTCGGACGGGGCGACGTTCCAGTCGGCGACACCGTCGGGGCCGCCACCGCCCAGCCCCGTGTCGTCGTTCCGGTCGAGGTCCACGATCGCGTAGTTGTCGAGGAACACGAGGTCGCCCGAGTTGTCCGAGTGCCCGCGCAGGTTGTCGGGGGCGGAGTCGGGGCCGCCGGTGCCATCCCCGCCGGCGGTGACGGCCGCACAGATGCGGATGCGCGTGCCGCGCGGGAACAGCCGGAAGGTGTCGGGAACCCCACCCACGGTGATGAACGTGTCGCGCGTGCCCACGCCGGCGGACCCGAGGAACAGCGTGCGCCACGGGATTCGGATTTCCATGGCACGATCCGGATTGCCCTGCAGGAAGGTGGCGGCGGCGTTGAAGGTAGGGCCGACGCGCTGATCGTCCACCTGGTTGCCGGCGATCTGGACGATGAGTCGTGGCGAGGTGTTGCCGTCCCACGTCGCCGCGAAGAGGTCCGGGGCGAAGCCGCCACCCGTGGCGGCACCGGTCGTGTCGAAGTCGAAGTTGCGGCGCCACGAGTTCAGCTGCGTCATCGAGGTGAGGCCACGCCCCGGGACGGTGTCGAAGAGCAGGATGAGGTTGTTGTCCCAGATCCGACCCTCACCGGCGACGTACAGATACTGCGCGTCCCACGTGATGCGGATCTGGCTGATGTCGTTGTTCACACCCCAGCGTGAGTCGTCCGGTGCCTCCTGTGGCGCACCGGCTGCGGTGTTGAATCCGAACACGAACTCGTCGCCGGCGAAGTCGCTCGTGAAGCCGTCCACGCGCATGCGCGCGGACAGGTCGCGAGCGGTCGTTGCGAGAGCGACGTCATGCGCGAGCACGACGAGCGGCAGGGCGATGGCGAGGATCCGAGCGCGCACGGGGACCAACCGGGGTGGAGGGGGAAGTCCGAGGGAAGGCGCGGGAGTGACGCACCGCGAACAAACGCGGACATAGTGCGGATGCGAATCGGAGTGGTCAAGCTTGCGAATCCGTCTCCACATGGTCACCGTGGGCTCTTCTACCGCGGTGGGCGAAGGGGGACTGCTCGGTCAGCAGTGCGTTCTCGTGCGATCGTTCTCGGTCGGCGAGATCCAGGACGCAGGGATTGCGTGAGAGGGTGGCGTTTGAGTGGATTCCGGGGGGTAAGTCGAAATCGCGCGCGGGTCGATTGCAGGGGGTTGCCGGAATGCATTCGAGTGAATGGATTCAATCGGGGCCGGTCGCGTGCACTTTGCCCGGACTTCGTTCGTTTACGTCTTGAAACACCATGGGACCACTTCGTAAACTCGTGAGCGGGATTGCAGTCCCATGAAGGATCGTCCGGCATCACACCCTTGCTCATGCGCGCCCAGCCGGGCCCTGGTCGCGCCATCGGTGTGTGTCGTCATGGCCCCAGGAGATCCTCCCTCCATGATGAGAAGGTTCCTCGCTGTCCTGCTCGGCGCCTGTGCTCTGTTGGGAGCCACTCGGGCGCACGCGGCCGTCCCGCAGACGATCAATGTGGACGGCATCAACGACTTCCTGCCCGCGAACATGCTCGATGACGACCGGGCGGACACGCAGAGTAACTGCGCGGTGGGCGTGTACCCGATGGACCTCGGGCGCGTCTACGTGACGAACGACGCCAATTTCCTCTACGTCGGCATCGAGTTCTCGCGCACCTGCTACGGCGACATGAACCTCGGTATGGCGATCGACGTCGGTACGGCCGGGGGCGGCACCACGGACGGCTTCGGTCGTCGCATCGGTTGGGCCAACGTCCCGTTCAAGCCGGACTGGTACATCTACGACGTCACCCCGACGCTCTACAACACGTTCAACTACGAGATCCTCTACAAGGACACGCTCGGGACGTGGCAGAACCGTTCCACGCTCATCAATCCGGCCTGGGGCAGTGGCAGCAACGGGCTCGGCATCGTGGATTCGTTGACCTTCCGCGAGTTCAAGCTTCCGCTGTCCGTGCTCGGCGTCTCGGCGGGCACCACGATGCACTTCGAGTTCTGGGTCACGCAGGAAGGTGCCACCAAGGGGCCGCTCGACGCGCTCTTCAGCGACGGTGTCCAGATGTCGCGCGCCAACTCGACGACCTACGACACCTCCGCGGTCGTCCAGATGACGAACATGGGCGCCTACACGGTGCTGAGCGCCACCGACAGTGCGCCCCCGACCGTCTCGCAGGTCGTCGCGGTCGGCTTCACGACGCTCGCGAACGGCCAGTTCTCGTTGCTGACGAACAAGGTGGACGTGCGCTTCAACGAGCCGGTGGACCTCACCACCGCGCAGACGGCTGGGAACTACGTGTACACCGGGCCGGCGCCCACCCGCACGGTCACGAGTGCGGTACGTGACGCCGTGGCACCCGACATCGTGCACCTCACGCTCAGCACGCCCATCACCGCGAACGCCGCGGCGTTCGGGATCACCGTCTCGAACGTCAAGGACCTGGCCAACAACACCATCGTCGCCAACGGCACCACGAACCGCGGCCAGTTCTTCCTGCAGAACGTGAACTTCAACGGTCGCTTCGGCCTGGGCATCTGCAGCGGGGCCTTCGCCGCCGCGGACACCTTCGCGGTCGAGGGCAATCTCGCGCCGCTGTCGTTCGGGCTGTGCGACAACGCGCTCATGTACGACTCGAACGCCGATTCCGTGTACACGCTGTCGGTGCCGTTCGCGCTGCCCCTGAACCCGGCGACGGGCAAGGGCGAAGCCGACCTCGAGTGGAAGTTCAGTCACAAGTGCACCACCTACGAGCCGCTCTCCGGCAACCGCTTCTTCCGCATCACGAGCGACAGTGGCGCGGTCGCCCGCCTCACCGAGGCGTGGAACAACGACGACCCCGCTCAGTACACCTCGCGTGCGGTGGACGTGATCTTCCAGGTCGACGCCACGCGGCGGAGCCCGGGGCCGAGTGACGTCATCACGCTGCTCGGGGACCGTGGCCCGCTGTCCTTCGCCCAGCCCGGTGTGCCCATGCTCGACAACGGCGTGGCACCCGACCTCGTGGCCGGGGATCGCATCTACACCGCCCGTGTGAGGTTCCCGTCCTGCAGCTACCGCACGGTCGGCTGGAAGGTGGACTTCGACGGCCAGTACGAGTGCAGCGGTCAGGGCAACCGCACCGTGTTCCTGAACGACGCCATCTACAGCACCACCGCGCCGATCCTGCTGCCCGCGCGTGGCATCGACCGCTGCGAGGTGACGGACAAGGCGCTCACGGTCGTGTTCTCGGTGCGCGCCGACCAGTTCTACCCGCCGTCGTCGCCGTTCGACACGCTGGCCATCCGCGGCAACCGCTTCCCGCTCGACTTCGGCGCCAACAACGTGGTGATGGCCGACGACGGTGTGGGCTATGACGCGGTCGCCAACGATGGCGTGTTCACCAAGGCCGTGACGTTCCCCGACTCGAGCGGCTTCAACGTCGAGTTCAAGTACTGGACCCAGGGCGGTTTCGAGTGCGCCGGGTTCGGGAACCGCACGTTCAACTTGAACGACGTCACCATGGCTTCGGCGACCCCGGTCGTCCGTCTGCAGGACGTCTTCGACTACTGCGCGGACCTAGCGGGCGTCGGCCCCGACAAGAAGCCGGGCGGTGAGGCGACGTTCGCCTCGCTGCGTCCGGTGATGCCGAACCCCGTCTCGCGTTCGGCCCGATTCTCGTTCGACCTGCGCCGCTCCGGTCCGATCTCGCTCGACGTCTACGACGTCACCGGTCGCCGCGTGGCGCGCGTGTTCGAGAGCGTGCTGGAGCCCGGAACGCACTCGTTCACGTGGGACGGTTCGGACGCGCGTGGCGTCCGGCTGGGCCCCGGTCTGTACGTCTACCAGCTCAGCATGAACGGCGAACGCATCTCGCGCCGACTCGTGCTGACGCGTTGAGGTCCGTGGCCCCGCACGCCGCGAGGTGTGCGGGGCCACAGTCGTAGCACCCGTACCCGTTCCATCGCAGGACCCGATACGAGGGGGACATCCTCTCGGTCGGGAGCAGTCGAGAAGTCCCCCACCCGAGGAAAGGACACACATCCATGCGCAAGGCGACTACGTTCCTCGCGACCGGGCTGATGCTCGCCCTCGCGGGCTCGGCGCTCGCGGTCACCGTCGACGGTACGCTCGACGGGACCTACGGCGCTGCGCTGTCGGTGCAGAGCACGCAGACCCAGTTCGGGGATGCGAACATCAACCTGTCGGACTACGCGAACGGCTCCGAGCTCGACGCGGCCTACGGCCGGATCGAGGGCGGCGTGCTGTACCTGCTGCTCGCGGGCAACCTGGAGTCGAACTTCAACAAGCTCGAGCTGTTCTTCGACGTCGCTCCCGGCGGTCAGAACACGCTGCGGAACGACAACGCGAACATCGACTTCAACGGCC
Organism: bacterium; assembly: GCA_046076045.1. Lineage (GTDB taxonomy): Bacteria > Eisenbacteria > RBG-16-71-46 > RBG-16-71-46 > RBG-16-71-46 > JAIOPA01. Next base: position 1,008 of record JBJTRI010000050.1, on the reverse strand, counting down.
TGAACCGTCTGGCCGGCATGACGTTCGACGCCGCGTTCAGCCCCGACTACTACATCACCACCACCGGTGGTTATGACGGCTCGGGCTACCGCATGTTCGCCAACTACGGTGAGTTGCTCACCGCGGGCGGTGGTGCGGGTTACTACCTCGGCAGCAACACGCCGACGACCTGCCCCTCGGGCAGCTTCTGCGCCCCCGGCCCGATGGCGGGGGGTACGAACCCGAACGCGATCGAGATCACGATCAACAACTCGAACAGCGCGGGCGTGGGTGGTGGCTGCGCGGCCGCCTCGGGCGCTGGCGTCTCGACGGGCATCGAGCTGGGCATCCCGCTGACCGCCCTGGGCAGCCCCTCGACGGGCTGCATCAAGGTGTTCGCCGCGATCAACGGCTCGAGCCACGACTTCCTCTCGAACCAGGTCCTGGGCCCGCTTCCGGCCGGTACCTGCAACATGGGTGATCCGTCGTACGTGGACTTCGGCATGATCGATGGGGAGCAGTACTTCCAGGTGTGCTTGAACGCCACGTCGGGCAAGAAGGCGACCTGGGGCACCGTGAAGTCCATGTATCGCTAAGGTTGTGCGGCGAAGATTGTTGACGCCCCCGGTGAGGCTCGCGCCCGCCGGGGGCGTTCGCTCGTCTCACATCGCTAGTTTCAGGTCGTGCCGGCGCTCGTTGCGGATCCGGGACGTGCGCACTTCGCCCCGGTAGTAGGTCGCGTAGGTCTCGGGCAGCCCGACGCGCAGCGGGAACAACCGCCGGCGCAGGAGTTGCGCCACGGTGTATCGCCTCCTGGTAAGCCCTAGCCTCATCGCAGGAGTGCCGCCGTCCCTTCGCTCCGAGAACGGTTTCACCAGATTGAGCCACGCGATCAGCCAAGCTGCCCTCTCGACGACCGACTGATGCCGCTTGGAGAAAGCGATCGTCTCGCGCTTGTGGTTCGCGCTGTTGTGACGCAGTTGCAGGTCGAGCCGGTTGACCGGGAACAGCGGGTTGCCCGCCGTGCGC